>CANGDZ010000067.1 GCA_947452785.1 Comamonadaceae bacterium
CGTCTTACTGCATTGCCTCCTGTGGTGGCGCCCCGCTGGAGATCGTAAAGGCCTACGTTCAAAATCAAAGCAGCCCATCAAGATGATGGACTGCGCCTGCTTGACTCGGAGCTAAAGCACCCGAGGTTGCGCAGGGTTTTGGCTCAATTAGGCCCTCCAGCTAGGCAATGGCTTGGGCGCAAGGTAAGGTCGGCACCCTCCCCGTCAAATCATCACCAATCTGTCCACCACATAGCGCACGCCTGGTGAGTTCCAAGCCGCGTTAATGGCCAAATTTTTCTCAGACCAACTTTCAACCTTGCCACTGAGTGTCACTGTGTCGCCATCGATTGAAATTTTGATTTGTTGCGCATCCAAGGCGGCATGCCGCTTGAGTGCTGCGGCAATATCCCCCTTGATGGCCGTTACATTGACCCTGGGTTTAACCAAAATTTGATTGATCACGCCACGCACACCAGCTAAATTGCGTACGGCCGCAAACGCGGCATCGCGCTCATAGTTCCAGACCACGTCACCTGAAAGCGTGATCATGCCATTCTCGACCGTGGTGTGGATGCTGTCTTTTGGAATGGTGGACAACCACTGCATGGCACTGAGAGCAGACAAGGCAATATCCGAATCTGTTCGTTTCTGCGCTGATTTCAGTTTGACATCCAACTCAATGGCCACAGCACGCGTGCCTTTGACTCGTTTGGCTGCACGCTCGGCCCCCCATTTCTCGGCGTAGGTGTCCACATGGCCACTCAAGGTCACGACGCCCTGATCGACCTCCACACCAATGTGCGCCGCATTGACGGATGATTCCCAAGCCAATTCAGCCAAAACATCATCCTGTAATTCTTTATCTGTTTTCATGGCGATCCTTTTCATACAAGTGAATTGAAGCTTCAGTCTTAAAGGGTCCCCTGGAAAGATCTGTGCGCTGGGCAACATACACACAGAGAGATCTTCTCTAGCATGAAATTGCAGCGAACATCAACGCCGCACCACCAGGAGACAGGTCATGGACGATTTCAATGAAATAGAACTCTCGAAACTTCTTGACGAGGCAACTTTTGTGATTTTGATGGCGTATGACCACCATAAAAGAGCCAAAACACTCATAGAAAATGGTCGCACCAAAACGGCTTTTGAGCATGTAAAAATCGTGCTGCAAAATGCCGAAAGGTTGCAAGCGACTGTCACCAAAATCATAGAGGGTCTTGAGGAAAATCATGAGCGCAACGGTCATGATTGGATTTTCCAAAAACCCACAACAGAAGAATTTATTGGCAAATACTGAGTTCGGCGAATGCGGCTGTCATGGCGTGCATCGTCAAGAGGCGTTATCACCGTCCCATAAACTGGCCACGATCTCCATCACGGTGAAGAGGTCACGGTTGAAACCGATCTCGGTCTGCAACCGCATTGCCATGCGGTGCCACATTTTGACCTGCTTTGAAGGCAGTATCGGACGCAAGGCCTCGACGGCGTACCGCAAGCGTTTGGACAGGATACGCGTGCGGTGCTGAGTTGCGGAATCACCCGCGTCTCTCGGCCGAGCACTCAATTGTTCAACCCAATGGCTGATTTGGCGTTTCAGCACAGGAACTACATTTTTTGGTTTGTGGAATTTACCCTTTGAGGCCTTGCCGGGCGCAATACCCTGCTCTACCCAGCGACCAATTTCCAAAATCGTTGCACCCACGATGGGTTGATCTAACGCGGCTAAAACTTGCGCTTGCAGCAGTTGCCTCTTCTTTACAAGCCGTTGCTCAAATTGAGACCAGCGCTGCAATTTGTCAGGCGAAGCAGGCTTTGATTCGCTGTCAACCCGCAATGCCACATAGGCTATTGCAACGTCCAAATCACGCAAATCGGAAAGAAGCGCCAAGGCGAAATCAAGGCCCTGCAAGTCTGGCATTTCATCCCAATAGGCCGTTTTTTCAAAAAGATGGATGCCGCTCTTGAATCTTCGCCAGCCCACACGTGCTTGATGCACCACTTCAGAATTCTGAGTATGTTGAAAGATACCTAAGTTTTGAATGAATTGACCCAGCATTTCAGCCAACACCCGCTGGATAAGCTCCTGCACTTTCATCCCCCTGCCCAGCTTAACGGGCTGGGCATAAACAGGTGCAAGCATCTTGCCTTGACTCAACAGATAGCCCCGCTGAGTTTTGCTTGAGATCATGGGCAACACAGCAATTGACTGAGCGAGTTCATGGGCCAAGCGCCACAGAGATTCGGGTGCCCCATCTAAAAGCAACAACGCCAATTCACAAATTGGCGTGGTTTTTACGCCTGCAGTGATGTGTCCAAAATCGAAAGACACCTGAACCTGACTGCCATCGGGCACTTGGACGGTCCAACGGGTGCGGTCATATTCCGTTGCAAAGCAAGGTTCAATTTCGACCTGCCTTTGTCGCAAAGAGTGTAGAGGTGAGTCGAAGTATTGAGTCTCACAGGCAAGGTATAAAGCCTTGCAATTTTTAAGAACAGACGTACCCGACAGTTGACGCTTGAGCACGACTTGTTCCTTGAGCGGCAAAGACAAGACAAGCTCTATTTTTCCAGAATGATTTTGAATCACCATGCATCCAACTCTTGGCGTTGTTCAAGCTTGATTTTTCACAGCAATGGCGGTTTTTTTCTGTACCGCATGACACATAAAAATCTCAGGATGCCGTTGTGTGCATAAGCGAACAGAAGGCCCTATGCCCAAAAGATAGGCTGTGCCGCTATTACAAGGAGAGTTAGGTCATGCGTTTCTATTGGACCCGCAACACCCAGAATCGATTGGCCGAACTGGGTATTCCTTTGTGCTTGGTTTTGCCCAATGGCGAAAAGCTCCACTCACCCTTGCACGGAGAATCCATCCCGCAGCTAACGCTGCGTCATTGGTCGGCTCTGGCCGATGTGGTGAGAGGCCAAATGGGCACCGTTGCTGCTGACTTGGTAGAAGGTCGAATTTATTTTGAAGGTTCGATGCGGCAGTTGATGCAAATTGCCCAAAAACTGTTGCTCACGGAGCCTCACCACAGTTCTCGCACTGGGATTCACCGTTTTATACGCAACAACCTGCATCAGTGGCAAAGCCGAACCCGCCACACTCGCAATAACGATGCCGCTCAAATTCAATCACACTACGATGTATCAGACGATTTTTATGCCTTATGGCTGGATCCGAAGCGCGTCTACTCATGTGCCTACTTTGCCCATCCATCGATGTCCTTGGCCCAAGCCCAAGAAGCCAAGCTGGATATGATTTGTCGCAAACTGTGTCTGCAACCAGGCGACCGCTTCTTGGACATTGGCGCTGGCTGGGGCGGTTTGCTTTTATGGGCGGCCGAGCACTATGGCGTCGAGGCCACAGGAATTACCGTGTCGCGCAACCAGTACGCGCACGTACAGCAACTCATTCAAGAAAAAGGCTTGCAGAAAAAAATCACGCTCCATTTTGCAGACTACCGTGATTTAGACGAAACCCAACCGTTTGACAAAATTGCTTCGATTGGCATGTTTGAGCATGTCGGGCGCGCCAACATGCCGGACTACTTTTCTAAAATTTGGCGCCTACTGAAACCGGGCGGCATGTTGATGAATCATGGCATCACAGCCGGCGGTGTGGGCTACCCGGAACTGGGTTTGGGCCTAAGCGACTTCATTGAAAAATACATTTTTCCAGGAGGTGAGTTGCTGCATGTGAGCGAAGTGGCTCAGCACATGGCGCAGGCCAATTTGGAACTGGTGGATGTTGAAAATTTGCGCCCTCACTATGCCCGAACGCTCTGGGCGTGGTCAGACAATTTAGAGAACCAGTTAGATAAAGCCAAAGAGATTTTGGCTCGCCATGAAAACGGACGCGCAGCCAAGGTATTGCAAGCCTATCGCTTGTATTTGGCCGGATGTGCGTTCGGATTCGAACGCGGCTGGACTTCGCTGCATCAAATGCTGGCAGTAAAAGCAGGCCCGGCGACAGACTACCCCTTTACACGCGACTATATGTACAAGCAGCGCGAGCCCCATCAACGGCTTGCTACATTCAACCTTGACTGAAGCTCTGGGTCGTATTGACCATCCACCAACACAAACAGCATGCGGCAAGTTCGATCTGATCGATTGGCCCATGCGTGGTTGGTGCCGCGCTGAATTACCACGCCACCGGGCTTGAGGGCGACTACCGAGTCGTCCAATACCAGCACAATTTCGCCCTCGATCACCACCCCGTAGTCCACTGTTTCGGTGCGGTGCATCAAGGGGTGCGGCGAATCCACCTTTGCGGTGGACACGGACGCGTCGCCAATTTCAGAGAAAGCCGCCGTCATATGCTGCGCACCGTGCAGCAAAAATTCGGCGGTATCGGGCGGAATATCCACGAAGCGAATGCGCGTGCCCTGCGAGGGTGGCGGCAGCATCAAGGCACCCAGCGTTGGGTCCTCGCCATTGCTCACCAAACAAGGAGCGCCCTGCGTGCTCCATACTTCATGAAACACCGTGCCTGGTAAGGCAGACAACTCCACCACCGTGGGCAAAGCGCCGTTTTCCGACACCACGGCTTTGCCATGGGCATCGTGCCCGGTCACCACGCGATGGATCGGCGGTAAAGAGATATTCAAGCTTGGATCGAGGGCAAGACCTCGCCTCGGCATTCGCCAAAACCGATGCGCACCGCACCCGCGCGCTCACAGGCACCGCGCAATACCACGGCATCCCCATCGCTCAAAAAAGCACGAGTTTCACCCGTTTCCAAAGTGATGGGGTTTTTCCCGGCCTGCGCCAACTCGATGATGGCCCCGGCCTCCTCGGGCGTGGGGCCCGAAATGGTGCCCGTACCCAGCACATCGCCCGCATGCAAGTTGCAACCGCCGACCGTGTGCTGCACCACCATCTGCGAGACGCACCAGTGTTGGTGTTTGAAATTGGTACGGGAGATTTCTTGCGCCTCACGGCCTTGGCTGCGCATCTGTGCGGATTGCAAGGACACGCTCAAGTTCACGTCGATGCCGCCATGGCCACGCAAGTCCTCGCCGTCCAGATAAGCCAATGGCTGAGGGTGGGCGGTATCGCGCGCAAAGGGCAAACGAAACGGCGCCAAGGCCTCCATGGTGACAATCCAGGGAGAGAGCGAAGTGGCAAAGTTTTTGCCTTGAAAAGGGCCCAGCGGGGCCATTTCCCAAAACTGAATGTCACGCGCTGACCAGTCGTTGAGCAACCCCAGGCCAAAAATATGCGATTCGGCTTGATCCATCGACACCGGGCTGCCCCAAGCGTTGTCTTGGCCCACGTAAATGGCCATTTCCAATTCGTAATCCAAACGCTGGCAGGGTCCGTACATCGGCTGCGTCTGCCCAGGCGTCATAGCCTGGCCCATAGGGCGGTGAAAGGCGGGGCTCACACCCAGACTGGAAGCACGACCATGGTAAGCAATTGGCATCCAAAAGAAATTGGGAGCAACATCACTGCCCCGCCCTACGGCGATGCCGACATTGCGTGCATGGTAGTAAGAGGTGTAGAAGTCGGTGTACTCCCCCACCTGCACCGCCGTGCCAAGCTCCACTTGGCTCAGTGCCTGCAGGGCCGAGCTCACCTCATGTTGCACAGCAGGAGACGCATCCGAGCGCAAAGCCAAAAACAAAGCCACGCGCAGGGCATGCCAGGCGGCACAGCCCATGCGCATCAGATCACGCAGATCATGCGCGGCGGCCTGGGCCGCCCGCGTGGCCAAAGCAGTGTCCACGCCTGGCGCTTGCAGCCAGTTGCTTTGGGTTGCCAGGTGCGCGATGTCCAGCACCTGATCGCCCACAGCCAAGCCGCAGCGAAAAGCCTCAGCACTCGCCTTGGGCCTGAAGCGTCCATAAGGCAGGTTTTGAATCGGAAAATCACTGCCATTGGCGCTGTCCAGCCAGCTGGTGGCTTGTGGGTCGTGGGTCAGGTTGAGTGCGGGGTGGGACATGGCGTTTCCTTTACACAGAAGCCATCAAGGCATCGTCAAAAATAGCCACAGCCCGCGTCCAACCGGCGGAAGCGCCGCGAATTTTGTGCGGGAAGCAGCTGATGAAAAAGCCGGTGGGAGGCAGTGACTCCAGGTTGTGCAATTTTTCAATATGGCAGTAACCAATGTCACGCCCGGCTTTGTGCCCTTCCCAAATCAGCGATGCGTCTTTGGATTCGCCGTATTTTTGCGCGGTGTGCACAAAGGGCGCGTCCCAGCTCCACGCATCGGTGCCGGTCAGGCGCACGCCCCTCTCCAGCAAATACATGGTGGCCTCATAGCCCATACCGCAGCCACTAGCCACGTAGTTGGGTTGGCCGTAGCGCATGCCGGCAGCGGTGTTGATGACCACAATTTCCAGCGGCTTCAAGGTATGGTTGATGCGCTGAAGCTCTGCTTCCACGTCGGCGGCGGTGACCACATAGCCATCGGCAAAATGTCGAAAATCCAACTTCACGCCGGGCTGAAAGCACCATTCCAGCGGCACATCATGGATGGCGATGGCCGGCTTTTTTTCACCCAAGGCTTTGTCCATGGTGGAGTGAAAGTGGTACGGCGCATCCAGATGGGTGCCGTTGTGGGTCGACAGCTGCACCAGCTCAACCGCCCAGCCTTCGCCATCAGGCAAGTCTTCTTTTTTCAAGCCCGGGAAGAAAGGTGCGATCTGCTCGAACGTGTTTTCGTGCGTGAAATATTCGATCTTGGGCGCGAAAGCCGGAGGATCGCTGAGCACGTCGTTTTCAAGAAATATCGACAGGTCCACAAATTTACGCGTCATGAGAGTCTCCTTTAAGTAGATGAAAAATCAAGGGCGCTGCCAACGCAGCAAACGGTGCTCCAGCCCAGCCAGCAAGGCATTGCTGACAAATCCCAAAGCACCCAACAGCACAATGCCAGCGAACAACTCACTGGCGCGAAACGAGCGTGCGGCCAACAAAATGGCCTGGCCCAAACCGGCCTGAGAGGCAATCATCTCGCCGACCACAGCCACGATCAACGAGACCGTCATCGACAAACGCATCCCGGCCAAAATATCAGGCAGGGTCGAAGGCAGGCCGATCTTCCAGACGAACGCCAAGCGCGACATTTGCAAACCTGCCGCCACTTCCCTCAGCCGCGGCTCGACTTGGGCCAGCCCTTGCACCGTGGCGAGCAACACCGGCCACATCGCGCCAAAAGAAACGACAAACAACACCATGCCGGGGCTCAAGCCAAAGATCGAAATCGCCAGCGGCAACACCGCTGAGGCCGGTAAGGGGCGAAGAAACTCTAAAGTCGGCGCGATCCATTGACGCGCCATTTTGGACATGCCAATCAACGCACCCAAGCCCACGCCAATCAGCGATGCCAAGCCCCAGCCCAAAAACATGCGCATAAAGGTTTGCCAACTGGCTTGCCCAAGGTCTGCCGAGTCGGTTCCGGGCTCGGCCGAAAAGCCTTGGGCCAAGCTCGCCCAAGTGGCTTCGGGTGTGGGCAAGAACACGCGGCTGATCCAGTCGCCATGGCTGGCCATCCACCACACGCTGAGAAAGATCACCAAGACAGCGATCGACTCGCACCAAATGACGCAACGGCGTAAGGCCTGGGCCAGCAGATTCATGCGCTCACCCTGTGTGTATCAGTGACCGCGCCGCCCATGCGCACATGCACCCATTGCTGGGCGCGCAAGGTCGCGATATTGATGACCATGCCGACGACGCCAATCCAAAACAACCATGCCAGCATGCGGGCAGGCGCCATGCTTTGTTGCGCGATCATCATGGCGTAGCCCATGCCGTTCGGGTTAGCGGCGATCTCAACCGTCACCGCCACCACCAGCGCCACAGCCACACCCAGTCGCAGGGCGACAAACAAACGCGGCACCATGGCGGGCAAGACAATCCACCATGTGCGCTGCCATGCCGTCAAGCCTAAAGCCGCAGACACTTCCAGCAAGCGCGGCTCCACCTGACGCGCAGCAGCTTGCGTCAAGATGAGCATGGGCCAGAAAGTGGCAAACGCCACCACACTCAGTTCCATGCGCACGCCAAAGCCAAACACCAACATAGCCAAAGGGATCAGCGCCACAGAAGGAATCGGGCGCAGCACCTCCACCGTCAAAAAACTCATGCGCGCAGCGCGGGGCGACAAGCCCAGTAACAAGCCCAAGAGCAAACCACAACCAACGCCCACGCTCAGACCCAAGGCAGCAGTGCCCAAAGTAAAACCTGTGACGTGCCACAAACCTTCATCCGAGGTCAGCCACAGCAAGTCCCACCAGGCGCGAGCAGCCTGTAACGGTGTGGCCAGTGCATCACTGCTGTTGGCCACGCTGCGCACGTACCACTCCAGCAGGCCCAGCACCAGCAACGGAAACACCCAAGGACGCAGTCGCGTCAGCATGTCAGACATGCCCCAGGTAGTGGTAGAGCTCGCGGCGCAAACGCAAAAACTCAGGATGCTCTTTCACCCCCAGGTGATCACGGGGGTGCGCGATGGGCACGTTTATCATCGCGGCCACACTGGGCAGCTGCGGCGTGGGGTTGGTGCGCAAGGCAATCACCCGGTCGCCAAGGTAAATTGCTTCGTCCAAGTCGTGCGTCACAAACAACACCGTCAGGCCCTGTTCGCGCACCAAGCGCGCAAGCTCGTCTTGCAAGGCTTCTCGGGTCATGGCATCGAGCGCGCCAAAGGGCTCGTCCATCATCAACACATCGGGCGACTGGGCCAGGCAACGGGCGATCTGCACGCGCTGCTGCATGCCCCCCGACAACTGAGCGGGAAATTTATGTTGATGTGCTTGCAGGTTCACGGTCTGGAGCACCTGCTGCACCCGCGCCGCCCTCTGCGCCACAGGCACTTGCGCCGCCTCCAAGGCCAACATCACATTGCCTTGCACCGTGCGCCAGGGCAACAAGGCGCGGGTGTAGTCTTGAAAGACAAAAGCCACTTCACGCGAAGGCCGCAGCACCTTGTTTCCTTGGCGGAAAACCGCACCTGCGCTGGGCTGCACCAAACCCGCTGCGGCACGCAGCAAAGTGGTTTTGCCGCAGCCCGAAGGACCAATGATGCAAACGAACTCGCCTCGTGCCACCTCAAACGAAGTGGGCGAGAGAATTTCACGTCCGCCCAAGTGAATACCCAGACCTTCAAACGACAGAAAAGCCATAAGGTGAATGCTTACTTGGCGATGAGCGTGGGCACGTTAGGTGAAGCCTTGAGCATCTTTTGGTCATTCATCATGTCCACCCAGTAGGTCAACTGCTTTTCCACAATCACAGGCGACGGTGGGCTCAATTGCATGCTGGCCAAGATCTCCGGCGGCAGCTTGATGAATTTACCGATGTGCGCACGCACCACCGCATCGTTGGCAGGTTTCTTGATGAAGTTTCCCGCCTCGATGATGGACTCTTGGAACGCTTTGACGGCCGCTGCATTTTTGGCCACCCAGTCGCGGCGAGCGGTGTACAAAATAGTGGGCATGCCATCGGGCTGAAAGGTGGTGTAGTAAGACGCCACATAACCGGTACCACTGGACAAAATGCGCGCCATGAAAGGGTCGCCAGTGACCACACCGTCAATCGATCCGCTTCGCAGCAAGTCGCTGTGCTGCGGGAACGATACTTCAATGAAGTTGACCTTAGACGGATCCACTTTATTGAGCTTGAGCCAGGCGCGAAAACTCACATGCAAATAAGCCCCCAAGCCGGGCACACCAATTTTGCGCCCCACACAATCTTGCGCCGTGCGAATGCCGCTGCCCGCGCGCGCCACAAAACCCACACCGGTCAGGCTCTTGCTGGTCATGCCACCGCCGCCGACCACCACATGGTCCAAGCCACCATCGACCGCCTGCAGATACACCGAGGGCGTCGGCCCGCCCATTTGCAATGAATCCGATTGGATGGCCGCAGGAATGGACGGATTCAAAGGAATGAATTTGGGTTCTACATCCAGCCCACGTTTGCTGAAGTACCCCTCTTCTTTGGCCACAAACACCGAGGCAAAATCATTGACCGCAGTAAAGCCGAACACGATTTTGGTGGGCGTTTGCGCCTGCACGGGTACGGCAGCGGCGCCCAGCGCAGCAGCGGACCAGCTCAGAACCTGACGACGTGAAAAACCTTGAAATGCAGTCATGAAAGTCTCCTTTTTTTGACGGGGGGGTGAAAGGAATGCACAGCGCCCCGAATACCGTGCACGATGAACGAAATAAGATGCGGCTGCACTTGGCTATCATTGGGAATGCATTGCCCATGAGACAGGCGCGACACACGCGAGTCGCCCAGGTGATGGAGCAATGCCCCCAGGCTGAACTGGTAGCACCAAGCGGCGGTGCCACGGGTCAATTCCGCTTGCGGGTTTTCTTGGCTCAAGGTCTCATGCATGGCGGTGATGAAAGACTCGGCCATGGGATCGAAAAAATCCCGCAACACCCGGTCAGCCTCATCGCTTTGCGGACTCAAGCCTTTGGTCAAAAGCAAGGCATAGGCTTCGCCTTCAGGGCTGGCGCGCAAACGAATCACAGGCGAGACAAAGGCCTCCACAATGTGCTGCAATTTGACGCGCGAGTGGGGTAAGGACTGCACCGCTTGCAGCCCTTGCATGCGCTCTTCGATCGTGCCGGACCAATGCTCAAAAATAGCGTGAAACAAATCTTGCTTCTGGCCAAAGTGGTAACCCACTAGGGCCAGGGGCACCTGAGCTTCTTGGGCAATCTGGCGGATCGAGACCGCATGAAATCCAAACTGGGCAAACAAGCGCTCTGCCGCTAACAAAATCTGCCCCTTGCGGTCCACACGCTGCGTGCTTGCGGACTTTCGTGCAGAAGGACGGAGCAGGGCTTGCGAGGCAATCATGCAGGTCATTGAACAGATGTTCAATTAAGTTGAACATTCGTACAAACCCTGCCGCGACCCCCATGTGACCTTGTCCATTACGAGGGCGGGGTCACTGGCAACCAAAATGATTCAGTTGAGCTCGCTGCACCGGGTAATCCGTGCTGTAGTGACACTGTTCTGACATGAATGCCGCGCAAGCCTGCCTTAAACTTCTCCCACTTTAAAACGGAGCAAAAGACCGATGTCCATGGTTCAGCTGGCGCTTAAGCGTCCCTACACGTTCATCGTGATGGCCATCCTGATTTTTTTGGGAACCCCGTTTGCGTTGAAGAATATGGCGACCGACATATTCCCTGAAATCAACATCCCGGTCATCAGCATCATTTGGAACTACAACGGTCTGCCCGCCCAGGAAATGGGGCAACGCATTGCCGGTCAGACCGAGCGAGGCTTGACCACGGTGGTCAGTGACATCGAGCACATCGAGTCCACTTCACTGGCAGGGGTGACCATTGTCAAGGTCTTCTTTCAGCCAGGCGTCAACATCCAAACCGCCATTGCCCAGGTTGTGGCCTCGGTGCAAACTCAGGTGCGTCAGCTGCCCCCAGGCATCACCCCTCCGCTGGTAATCAAATATTCGGCCTCCAGCATTCCGGTGATGCAGCTGGCCCTGTCCAGCCCGACCCTGGCTGAAAACGCCTTGTTCGACGTGGCGGTCAACGGTCTGCGCCCTCAGGTGATTACCGTGCCCGGCGTCGCTTCACCCTTTCCTTACGGCGGCAAAGTGCGGGTAATCTCGGTGGACTTGGACGCTGAAGCCTTGCAGGCCCGGGGTCTGTCGCCGGCCGATGTGGTCAACGCTGTGAACACGCAGAATTTGATCTTGCCCTCAGGCACGGTGAAGTTCGGCGATACCGAATACACGGTGCGCATGAATGGCTCGCCGGGTGTGTTGTCGGGCCTGAACGATTTACCTGTTCGCACCACCGGCAACATCACCACCTACCTCAAAGACGTGGCCTATGTGCGTGACGGCTTTCAACCGCAGACCAATGTGGTGCGGCAAGACGGCTTGCGCGGGGTGCTGATTTCGGTGCTCAAAAACGGTGGCGCTTCCACATTGGACATTGTCTCCAACGTCAAAGCACTCCTGCCCAAAGCGGTTCAATCCCTACCGCCCGACGTCAAAGTGGCGCCCCTGTTTGACCAATCGGTGTTCGTGCTGGCGGCCATCGAGGGTGTGGTGATTGAAGCCCTGATTGCCGCGGGCCTGACGGCCATGATGGTGTTGCTGTTTTTGGGCAACTGGCGCAGCACTTTGATCATTGCGCTGACGATTCCCTTGTCCATCTTGGCCTCCATCCTGGCCCTGTTCGCTTTGGGCGAGACCTTGAACCTGATGACCTTGGGTGGGCTTGCCTTGTCGGTTGGCATCTTGGTGGACCAGGCGATTGTGACGATTGAGAACATCGAGCGGCATATGCACTTGGGCAAGCCACTCTTACCGGCGATCGAGGTGGGCGCCGAAGAGATCGGCTCGGCCGCCTTGGTGTCCACCTTGTGTATTTGTATCGTGTTTGTGCCGATGTTCTTTTTACCGGGCGTCGCGCGCTTTTTGTTTGTACCCCTGGCCGAAGCCGTGGTCTTGGCCATGATCGCCTCTTATTTCTTGTCGCGGACCCTGGTGCCCACCTTGGTGATGATGCTGATGGACGGCGATCACGCCGCTGCAGCGCAAGGCAAACCCAGTTTGCTGCAACGGGTCTACCGCAGCTTTGACGCTCAGTTTGAACGGGTGCGCCGGGTCTACACCCTGTCCATCTCGGCGGCTTTGACGCACCGCGGCCGCTTCATTTCCTTGTTCTTTGGCTTTTGCGTGTTGTCTTGTGTCATTTACCCTTTCTTGGGTCGAGACTTCTTTCCGAGTGTGGATGCGGGGCAAATTCGCCTGCACATGCGAGCCCCCACGGGCACACGGATCGAAGAGACCACCCGCATCGCCGATGCGGTGGAGAGCGTGATCCGTGAAATGATCCCCGAAGATCAGCTCGACACCATTTTGGACAACATCGGCCTGCCCAACAGCGGTATCAACTTGTCCTACAGCAATGCCGGCACCATCGGCACCATGGACGCCGAAATCTTGATGTCGTTGAAACACGGCCATGCGCCGACCGACAAATTTGTCACCCAGCTGCGCAATGAACTGCCTAAGCGCTTTCCGAATGTGGAGTTCTTCTTTCAAGCGGCCGACATTTCAACGCAGATTTTGAACTTCGGTTTACCTGCAGCCATTGATGTGCAGTTTTCTGGGGCAGATGTGGTGGGCAACACCGACTTGGCCTCGGAGTTAACACGCGCGATCCAGAAAATACCTGGCGCGGTCGATGCCCACGTGCACCAGCGCTTGGATGGCCCGGTGGTGGACCTGCAAATGGACCGAACCCGATTGCAGCAGTTTGGTCTGGGCGCCACCAACGTGGGGCAAAACGTGCTGATCGCACTATCGGGCAGTTCGCAAACGGCACCGGCGTTTTGGCTGAATCCGCAAAACGGCGTGGTCTACAACGTGGTGGTGCAGGCGCCGCAATACAAAATAGATTCCGTCGATGCCTTGCTGGGCCTGAACATTGGCTCGGCCCCCAACGCCAACAGCGGTGCCAACGGCGTGGCCTTGCCCACCACCACCCCGCAACTGCTGGGCAACTTGGTGGAAGCCAAGGCCGGGCGGCAAATGCCCATCGTGTCGCGCTACAACATCCAGCCGGCGGTGGATGTGTATGTGAGCGTGCAAGGCACCGATCTGGCCAGCGTGGCCAACCAGGTGCAGCAACTGGTTGACGAGATCAAACCCAAGCTCAAGCGTGGCAACCAGGTCACGCTGCGCGGACAAGTTCAAACCATGCAATCGTCGTTCATCGGCTTGGGCGTGGGCTTGGCCATGGCGATTGTGCTGGTCTATCTGTTGATCGTCGTAACCTTCCAGTCTTGGATCGATGCGGCCATCATCATCACCGCCCTGCCCGCAGCCCTGGCCGGCATTGCCTGGATCCTGTTCATCACCGGTACCACGTTGAGTGTGCCGGCCTTGACCGGGGCCATCATGACCATGGGGGTGGCCACAGCCAACAGTATCTTGGTGGTGTCTTTTGCGCGGCAACGGCGCGACGAAGGCGTGGCGCCATTGGCGGCTGCGCTCGAAGCCGGTGCCACCCGCATTCGGCCGGTGATGATGACGGCCTTGGCCATGATCATCGGCATGATCCCGATGGCGTTGGGCCTGGGCGAAGGTGCCGAGCAAAACGCGCCACTCGGGCGTGCCGTGATCGGTGGCTTGCTGTTTGCCACCGTCTCCACCTTGTACTTTGTTCCGGTGGTCTACGCCTCCATTCATCTTCGCCTGCTGCACCGGCAGGAGAAAAAACAAGCTTTGAAGAGTGCGTCCGCTGTGGCGCAAGGGAACTGATCCATGTCTGAAGAACGTCATTCATCGCTGGCCATTCACTCCACGGGCGTTGACGACCCGCATGATCTGGTGCAGCGCCAACAAGTGATTCGCCGCAGCAAAATCACCGCCGCCGTGGTGCTGCTGCTGCTCCTGCTGGGCGGCGCACGCACCGTGCTGAGCCAATCGCGCAACATGGATCAGCTCAAGGCCGATGTGCAGGCCCGCAGTCAAATCTACGTCAAGACCACCGTGATTCAGGTGCGCCAGGCCGGTCAGACCGTGGCCTTGCCGGGCAGCTTGCAAGGTTATGTGCAGTCGCCCATCTACGCGCGGGTGCCGGGCTATGTGAAGCGTTGGCATAAAGACATTGGCAGCCGTGTGCGCAAAGGCGAGGTGCTGGCCGAACTGGAAACCCCAGAAACCGACGAACTGCTGTCACAAGCCTTGGCGACACGACAGCAAGCCGCGGCCAGTTTAGAGTTGGCCAAAAGCACCGAAGCGCGCTGGATAGCGCTGCGCGCCAAAGATGCTGTGTCGCAACAAGAGGTGGACGAAAAACGCAGTAACAGCACTCAGGCCATAGCCAATTTGGCCGCGGCCGAAGCCAATATGCAGCGGCTCAAACAGTTGAGCAACTTCAAAAGTCTGTTGTCACCCACCGATGGTGTCATCACCCGCCGCAACGTGGACACTGGCGACTTGGTGGACGCGGGTGCGACCGGTGGCCTGCCCCGCGCACTGTTTGTGGTCACGCAAACCGACCCCCTGCGCTTGTATATAAACGTGCCGCAAACCTACGCCCAGCAAATCAAAACAGGTCAAACTGTGACGGTGCGGCAGACCGAATTGCAGGGCCAAAAATTTGAAGGCAAGCTGGCCCGCACGGCCGCGTCCATCGACCCCCTGACCCGCTCCATGCAAGTGGAAGTCAGCCTGCCCAACAAAGACGGTATTTTGCTGCCGGGTGCTTTTGTGCTGGTCGATTTGCCCCTGCAAAGCAAAGCCAATCTCACCATCCCCAACAACGCACTCATCATTCGTGGGAGTGGCATTAAAGTGGCCATGATCGATGCGGACAGGCGCGTGAAAATGCAAGCCGTCACCCTCGGTCGCAACCTGGGGGAACAAGTGGAAGTGACCAGCGGCCTGCAAAGCGGCACTCGATTGGTGCTGAACCCACCTGACGCTTTAACTGATGGAGATGTCGTGAACTTTGCCGCCGATGCGCCCAAGGAGGAAGCCGGCGCGCAGGGCAAAGACAAAGCCTCGACGCAAAAGGACAAACCGTGAAAGCCCCGCGCTTTTTCAAGCACACCACTCTGGCTTGGCCCATGGTCAGCGCAGCCCTTTTGTCAGCCTGCGCCGCCGGGCCCACATATGTCAAACCCCCTGTAGACATGCCGGTGAGCTGGCAACTGCAAGAACCTTGGCGTACCGCAAGTCCAGCGGATGCACAAGCCAAAGGCCCTTGGTGGGAACGCTTTGGCGATACGGATTTAAATGCGCTAGAGCAAAAAGCTTTGCAAGCCAACCAGACCCTGGTAGCCGCCCAAGCCAGGTTGGTGCAAGCGCGTGCCGTGGTGAACCAAAACGCCGCCAGCCAGCTGCCCCAGGTCAGCCTAGGAGGTAAGGTGTCGGAGTTGCGGATTTCGGCCAACCGGCCTTTGACCAACTACAACGCACCCAACTGGTCCACGCTTCAGAACGATTACGCCACGGTCTTGTCTGCCAGCTATGAAGCCGATTTGTGGGGCCGCGTACAAAGCCTGGTCGATGGAGCAACGGCTTCGGCCGAACAGGTCGCCGCCGATCTGGAAAACACGCGACTGGTGCTAGGTGCAGATGTCGCCGTCAATTACTTCAACCTGCGCGCCATCGATGAGGAATTGGACGTGGTGAAGCGCGCATTGGCATTGCAGCAATCATCGCTGGCCTTGGCCAATCACCGGCATGACAGCGGCAGCGCCTCGGGCTTGGACGTGGCGCAGCAGCAGGCCTTGCTGGACACCACACTGACCCAGGTTGATATTTTGCAGCGGCAGCGTGCTCAGTTTGAGCATGCCCTGGCCACCCTGACCGGTACCCCCGCACCCGCCTTTCAATTGGCGCCGCGCTTGGTGGCCATGAAGCCGCCAGTGATTCCCCTGGGCATCCCCTCAGACTTGCTCGAGCGCCGCCCCGATGTCGCATCGGCAGAGCGCTCAATGGCGGCCGCGAATGCACAAATTGGTGTCGCCAAAGCCGCGTTTTACCCGAGCGTGATCTTTGGCCCGAGCTTTGGCAACGACAGTCGTAAGATTGCGACCATTTTCAGCGGGCCCAGTGTGCTGTGGTCCATGGGCGTTTCGGCAACGCAAACCCTGTTTGACGGCGGGCGCATCAGCGCCAACGTCGACTTTAGCCGCGCCGGCTACGACATCACGGTGGCCAATTACCGCCGCGTGGTGCTGACGGCCATGCAAGAGGTCGAAGACGGCTTGAGCAGTGTCAGTGCTTTGGACCGCGCGCTGGTCCAAGCCCAACGCGCTGTCGACAGCAACCGCCGCGTCATGGCGATTGCCCAAGTGCGCTATGAGGGCGGCGTGTCCAACTACCAAGACATGATCACCGCGCAACAAGCGCAACTCAACAGTGAGCGACTGGCCACCCAACTGCTGGGCCAGCGTCAACTGGCCTCGGTGTTTCTCATCAAGGCACTGGGAGGCAACTGGGAACCCGCCTCCTCCACTGCCCCCAAGGCCATCACGACGGCTGCGCAGTGACTGCGATCAGGTGATTCACGGATCAATTTTGATCTTGGCCGCCTTGATTGCTTTGTCCATGGTGGCGGCCAAGGTTTTCATCTCCTGACCCAAAGCTTCGGGCGTGCTGCCCACCGCATCTAAACCCCATTCACGCCAACGGGCGGTCGGGACTGTTCAGGCGGGTCCTACAACTGCAGTGGGCATCGACTTGGGCCTGAAGACGTGCGCTACCACATCGGATGGCGCCAGGATGGAAAAGGAAGGGAGAGAGAGTCAGTCTTCGTGGTTTTCTTTGGCCTGACGGCGTTCGACCCACAGGGCGAAGATGGCCAAGGCGACAACGGTGCCGCCCATGACGAGAATTTGGAGGTGAGCTGTGGTGATCATGGTGTTCCTCCTAGTTTTCAATCGATGTAATCACTATAGCAAAGACGCCAAGACCGAGCAAGGCTCAAACGCCAAACCAGTCATGATTGCCCAAGAGCAGAACGGCGACAAAGGCGTTACCGATCATGAGAGCGCCGGCAGTGCGCACTGCCGCTTTGAGCGCGGCGACATCGAAACGAAATTTCATGGAAACCTCCGAGAAGTGAAGAGACAAGGCGTGATTGCCTGCTTCACCTGGTCCGGGTCACGCGCAGCACTCAAGGGGAACGTGGAATAAAAAAGGAGTGGGTCGCCTGCGACGACACGAGTGGCTTTTATGCCGCGAAAGCCCCTTGACTGCGAGCATGTCCAGGTACGATGGGAAGAACAGCAAGCAAGCCAACCCACGAGAGCCAGGCGAAGCGGCGGCAGCACGCTGAGCCGAAGGGGTGGTCACGAGGCACGAGCGCAGCGATGTGCGAGACAGGCCCGGGGCGCCAAGCGGCAACGGCAACGTCACCGAGCAGCGCAGCCACGCCATCAAGCAACACAAAGGACACGGCGCACGGGGCAACCGGGCGGCGCCAATCAAAGCCTTTGCGAAGCACACGACGGTGTCCCAAGGGGACACGTGAGTACAGCGATAGCCGCAGGACGGCCGCGCATAACCCGAATGGGTTGTGCGTCCGTATTTGGTGTGCCGTGCGGCCAGGGGTGTGCTGGCACATCCCTGCGGCGCCTGGCCTCGATTGCAAGCTGCATGGCGCGAGACCGTGCAACGAACTCAGTGCCCAGCATGAAAGCTAGATTAGCGTCCTAAGGTCTGAGATGGAAATTGTTCGTCGCAAAAAGAGTCTTTTTGAATGAATCAAAGCCTCTGTGTCTGCGCCGCTTGAATATTGACTGGGTCAGTTTTCGGTCGGCGCCAACACCAACTGTCTTCAATCAATCAACCGGTCAGACATCTCGCTCGCTTCTGCCAGTTTGGCGGTGTCTTCGGCCCATCCTTGAATCGCTGGGTAATACCGAGTCGAGAGCCCGTCACCAAATTTTTTGAGCAGCCCAAGCCGCTCCAATTCGATTAGATCTCGCGCCGCCGTGGGCGGTGAGGTTTGCGAAATTCGCTCGTGCTTGCGAGTCGTCATACCGCCTTCGTAACCCTTGGGGCCAGCATCTAGGAGCTTCTTCATTGTTTTTTGCTGACGCTCATTGAAGGGGGATTGAGGACATTAATGCCTGAAACTGAATTCGTTGGATGGCGGAATCAATGGTGCGGCTCGCGAAATCGCCGGCAAGGGAAAATTGTGCAAGTATCCATTCGACCCATGCCGTCACGTCCATACTTTTTGAGTGCTGTGCACGCTCCAGCTCGCTGTAATACCGATCTTTGCAGGACTCTATTTGCCGTGATAACGTCACGATCCGCCCCGGTTGGCCCATGTCTTGGCCCAGTGCCAGTTGCAAGATAGCGCGGCCTATACGCCCGTTGCCATCGTCAAACGGATGCAGCGTCTAGAACCACAGATGCGAAATACCGGCACGCACCAGGCCGTCCATTGGCCGTGATCCGGCGCTGGGGTTGGTTTGGTTGAACCAAGTCAAAAGAGCGTCAACTTGATCAGCCATCCCTTCAGCGGGTGGTGCGGCGTAATGCACTTTGGTGTGACCAATTGCACCACTGACGATCTCCATCGGGACTGAGCGCAGAGTGCCGACAGCAATGCGTTGCATGCCAGAAAAACCTGTTGGAAAAA
>CANGDZ010000068.1 GCA_947452785.1 Comamonadaceae bacterium
AATACCGTTTTTGTCGATCAGGCGCAGAGCGGCGCTGGACACGCGCAGGCGCACCCAACGGTTTTCGGTCTCAACCCAGAAACGGCGATATTGCAGGTTCGGCAAGAACCGGCGCTTGGTTTTGTTGTTGGCGTGGGAAACATTGTTCCCCGTCATTGGGCCTTTGCCCGTTACGTCGCAGACGCGTGCCATAGTGCACTCCGATATAAACAGCTGGTGCCCAGGGGCCGATGTCCGAATGACACTGACCTGGCAATCCAACCTCACCTCGCCAGAAGGGTGGCGGTAACCCGATTTGCTGACAGCGCCGCGTTCCAAAGAACGAAGCCCATACGCAGCAAAGCCTTAGATTATAGCTATTTTTGACGCCCACCTAAATGCAGGCGGGGTCGGCTTGAATCCAGAGGCTTTATTGGTCCAGAAAACGCTGAGCATCCAACGCCGCCATACAACCCGTGCCGGCGCTGGTGATGGCTTGGCGGTACACATGGTCTTGCACGTCGCCCGCCGCAAACACGCCGGGCACGCTGGTCATGGTGGCCAAGCCCTTGAGGCCGCTGCGGGTGACGATATAGCCGTTTTCCAAGTCCAGTTGGCCTTGGAAAATTTCGGTGTTTGGGGCATGGCCAATGGCAATGAAGCAGCCTTTAAGTTCCAGGTCTTGGGTACTGCCGTCCTGGGTGGATTTCAGGCGCACACCGGTCACGCCGGAGGCGTCACCCAGCACTTCATCCAGGGTCTGGAAGGTTTTAAGCACGATTTTGCCGGCTGCGACCTTCTCCATCAACTTGTCGACCAAGATTGGTTCGGCCTTGAATTTGTCGCGGCGGTGGATCAAATAGACCGTGCTGGCGATGTTGGACAGGTACAAAGCTTCTTCCACGGCGGTGTTGCCGCCGCCAACCACGCAGCACACTTGGTCGCGGTAGAAAAAACCGTCGCAGGTGGCGCAGCCCGAGACGCCACGGCCCATGAAGGCCTCTTCGGAGGGCAGGCCCAGGTACTTGGCCGATGCGCCAGTGGCAATGATCAGCGCGTCACAGGTATAGGTGCCGCTGTCACCGGTCAGAGTGAAAGGGCGTTGGGTCAGCTCCACTGTGTGGATGTGGTCGAAGACGATTTGGGTGTTGAAGCGCTCAGCATGCTCTTGAAAGCGTTGCATCAACTCGGGGCCTTGCACGCCGTGCACGTCTGCAGGCCAGTTGTCCACTTCGGTGGTGGTCATCAACTGGCCGCCTTGCGCAATGCCCGTGATCAGCAGGGGTTTGAGGTTGGCGCGGGCAGCGTAAACGGCGGCGGTGTATCCGGCAGGGCCGGAACCCAAGATCAGGACTTGGGCATGTTGGGAGTTGGACATGGCGAAACTACTTTTCAAAGTGATCGGGCTGACCGCCCGGGATACCCTCGATTGTAAGAAGCTTGTGCTGCACCGGGTGGGGCAAGGTTTTTCTCCATGTGATTCAGCCCGAGCCGCTGCAGGGGGTAGATTGAAAAACTGGGGTTCTATCGGGTAAGCTTGCAGGCACTCATATGACGTACTCCATTCACACCCTCGTCAACCCCTCAGGCCCCCACCCAGCCGAAGAGTCGGTTGCACCGCGCACGGGCTTGACCCGCTTTACCCAAGAATTTGGCCTGTTTGTCGCAGGGGCCTGTTTGCTGCTGTGCTTCTTCTCGCTGCTCAGCTACAACGTGCAAGATCCCTCTTGGTCCAGCTCTGGCACAGACACGCAGGTGCGCAATTGGATTGGGCGTTTGGGCGCTTGGACCGCGGACATTGCATATTTTTCATTGGGCTTCTCGGCCTGGTGGTGTCTGGTGGCCGGCGCGCGTGCCTGGTTGGTGGCGTTGGCCGTGTGGTTACGGGGCGAAGAATCCCATTTGGCATCTTCCTTCGAGTTCACACGCAGCCGAGCCGCTTTTTGGCTGGGCTTGCTGATTTTGTTGGCGTCCAGCTGCTCCATGGAGTGGCTGCGCCTGTACAAGTTGGATGCGAGTTTGCCTGGGCAAAGTGGCGGTGCTTTGGGTTATGCGGTGGGCAAGCTGAGTCTGCAATGGCTTGGCTTCACCGGCTCGGCCTTGGCCAGCCTGGTGTTAGGGGTCTTGGGCGTTGCCCTGGTTTTTCGCTTTTCGTGGGGCCGCTTGGCCGAGTCGATTGGTGCGTGGATCGATGGTCTGATTGCATCGCGGCAAGAAAAACTCGAAATTCAACAAGATTACGCGCTCGGCCAGCAGGCCCTGCGCGAGCGCGATCACCCCGTGCCGGTGGAGCCGATG
Organism: Comamonadaceae bacterium; assembly: GCA_947452785.1. Lineage (GTDB taxonomy): Bacteria > Pseudomonadota > Gammaproteobacteria > Burkholderiales > Burkholderiaceae_C > Limnohabitans_A. The sequence goes on from CANGDZ010000068.1 coordinate 2,278, forward strand.
GAGCCTTCCATGCAGAGCTTGGTGGTCGACCGCAACGGTTTGACTGAGCCCACGCTAGAGCCCCTGCTTCGGGAACCGATTCAGGAAGAGCCCGCACCTGCTTTGCATACCCCGGTGTTGATTGAGCCGACCGCTCAGGCCGTAACCCCCAGTGAACGGGTGCAAAAAGAGCGGCAAAAACCGTTGTTCAAGGAATTGCCCGACAGCAAGTTGCCGCAGGTGGATTTACTCGACCATTTGACGCTGCGGCAAGAAGGTGTGGCGCTGGAAACATTGGAAATGACCAGCCGCATGATTGAAAAGCGCCTGAAAGATTTTGGCGTTGAAGTGCGTGTGCTGGCCGCCGCGCCGGGCCCGGTGGTCACGCGGTATGAAATTGAACCGGCCACGGGCGTCAAGGGCTCGCAGGTGGTCAATCTCGCCAAAGATTTGGCGCGCTCACTGAGCTTGGTTTCGATCCGGGTGATTGAAACTATTCCGGGCAAGAACTTCATGGCGCTGGAGTTGCCCAACGCCAAACGCCAGTCCATCAAGCTGAGCGAAATTTTGGGTTCTCAGGTGTATCACGAAGCCAAGTCCATGCTGACCATTGGTTTGGGCAAGGACATTGGTGGCAATCCAGTGGTGGCCGACTTGGCGAAGATGCCCCACGTTTTGGTGGCTGGTACCACTGGCTCAGGTAAATCGGTCGGTATCAATGCGATGATTTTGTCCTTGCTGTACAAGGCCGAGGCGCGCGATGTGCGCTTGCTGATGATCGATCCAAAGATGTTGGAAATGTCGGTTTACGAAGGCATTCCGCATTTGCTCGCGCCGGTGGTCACCGACATGAAGCAAGCCGCCCATGGCCTGAACTGGTGTGTGGCCGAGATGGAGCGCCGCTACAAGCTGATGAGCAAAATGGGTGTGCGTAATTTGGCCGGTTACAACACCAAGATCGACGAGGCTACAGCCCGTGAAGAGTTCATCTACAACCCGTTCAGCTTGACGCCGGACGACCCCGAGCCACTCAAGCGCTTGCCGCACATTGTGGTGGTGATCGACGAGTTGGCCGACTTGATGATGGTCGTCGGCAAAAAGATTGAAGAGCTGATTGCCCGCTTGGCGCAAAAGGCGCGTGCGGCTGGCATCCATTTGATTTTGGCCACGCAGCGCCCCAGCGTGGACGTAATCACCGGCCTGATCAAGGCCAACATCCCGACCCGCATCGCGTTCCAGGTGTCCAGCAAAATCGACAGCCGCACGATTTTGGACCAAATGGGCGCCGAAGCTTTGCTGGGTATGGGCGACATGTTGTACATGCCTTCTGGCACGGGTTTCCCCATTCGCGTGCACGGCGCCTTTGTCAGTGACGACGAAGTGCACCGCGTGGTGAGTTACCTCAAATCCCAAGGCGGCCCTGACTACATCGAGGGCGTGCTCGAAGGCGGCACGGTCGATGGCGATGACGGCCCGTCCGATGGCGACGGCGGAGAGAAAGACCCGATGTACGACCAGGCGGTGGAGGTGGTTTTGAAGAACCGTAAAGCCAGTATTTCATTGGTGCAACGCCACTTGAAGATCGGTTACAACCGCGCCGCCCGCTTGGTCGAAGAGATGGAAAAAGCCGGACTCGTCAGCGCCATGAGTGGCAGCGGTCAGCGTGAGATTTTGGTTCCGAATCGCGCCGAATGACCACGCTGCGCATGATGAAGTCTCTGGCGCCATGGGTGCTGCGAGCCGCAGGGCAAGCCTTGGGGATGTTCGGGATCCTGTGTGCGGTGTTGTGGGGGGCGTTGTCTAGCGCAGCTTCAGCCCATGGTCTCGATGCGCTGGAGCAGTTCATGCGCCAAGCCAAATCGGGACGGGCGCAATTCTCGCAAGTGGTGACAGCGCCGGCCAAGGACGGCAAAGTGGGCCGCAGCAAAATATCCACGGGGATTTTTGAGTTTGACCGGCCAGGCCGTTTCCGTTTCATTTACCAAAAACCCTTTGCACAAACCTTGGTGGCCGATGGCCAAACCCTGTGGATGTACGACGTGGATTTGAATCAGGTCACTGCGCGCAAACAAGCCCAGGCCTTGGGCGCTACGCCGGCGGCCATTTTGACGTCCAGCAGCGACCTGAAGGCGTTGCAGGCGGACTTCGTGTTTCAAGCTGAGCCGGATCAAGATGGTTTGCAATGGATGCGCGCCACGCCCAAATCCAAAGACGGGCAAATTCAATCGGTGTTGGCGGCGTTTCGCAGCACCGACAAAGGCCCCGCCTTGGCCGTGCTGGAGGTGCAAGACAGTTTTGGCCAGCGCTCGGTGCTGACCTTCACCGGCTTTGAAATGAACCCTGCATGGGCAGGCGATCACTTTCAATTCAAACCGCCCGTCGGCGTTGACGTGGTCCGGCCTTGAGGGCGAAACGGTGAGTGCCCCTGCCGCACTGAATGCGATGCACCAACCCTTGGCGGAGCGCCTGCGCCCGCACACCTTGGGCGAGGTGATCGGGCAGCAACATTTGCTGGGCGAGGGCTTGGCGCTGCGTCTGGCGTTCGAGTCCGGGCAACCGCACAGTTGCATTTTGTGGGGACCACCCGGTGTGGGCAAAACCACCATCGCCCGCTTGATGGCCGACGCCTTCGATGCCCAATTCATCACCATCAGTGCGGTGTTGGGTGGCGTGAAAGACATTCGCGAAGCGGTGGACAAGGCCGAGCAGGCGCGCATCGGTTTGCAGCCCCAGCGCACCATTGTGTTTGTCGACGAGGTGCACCGCTTTAACAAAAGCCAGCAAGACGCTTTTTTGCCGCATGTGGAAAGTGGTTTGTTCACCTTCATTGGGGCGACCACCGAAAACCCTTCATTCGAGGTCAATTCCGCTCTACTTTCGCGCGCGGCGGTGTATGTGCTGCAACCCCTGAGCGAAGAAGATTTGCAACGCATTGTGGCCAAGGCCCACGCCATCGGTGCCATTGCCACACTGGAGCCTGATGCCGAACGGCGTTTGATTGCCTATGCCGATGGCGATGCCCGCCGTTTGCTCAACACCCTGGAAACTTTGGCGGTGGCTGCCCAGCGCGAAAAAGTGGATCCCATCACCGACGCCTGGTTGCTCAAGGTCTTGGGCGAACGCATGCGCCGCTACGACAAGGGTGGCGAGCAGTTCTACGACACGATCAGTGCCTTGCACAAATCTGTGCGCGGTTCAGACCCCGATGCCGCACTGTATTGGTTTGCGCGCATGCTCGATGGCGGTGCAGATCCGAAGTATCTGGCCCGGCGCATGATCCGTATGGCCTCTGAAGATGTGGGACTGGCCGACCCGCGCGCGCTACGCATGGCCTTGGATGCTTCTGAAGTGTATGAACGCCTGGGCAGCCCCGAAGGGGAGTTGGCGCTGGCCGAGTGTTTGGTCTATTTGGCCGTCGCCGCCAAGTCCAATGCGGTGTACAAGGCATTCAATGCCGCCAAGGCCTTTGTCAAAAAAGACGGCACTCGGCCCGTGCCCATGCACCTGCGCAATGCCCCCACCACGTTGATGAAGCAGCTCGACTATGGCAAGGGTTACCGCTACGCGCATGACGAGGCCGATGGCTTTGCGGCCGGTGAGCGCTATTTGCCGGAAGGCATGCCCGCTCCGGGCTTTTACAAGCCCGTGCGCCGAGGTTTGGAAATCAAGATCGCCGACAAGCTCGACGAGTTGAAAAAAAGAAATCAAGAGCAAGGGTAAGTCCCTGCACAATGAGTACTTAGGAATTCTTCGTCCTCCTTACAATGCCTCCACCCTGACCCGCCTTGCTTGCGCCATGGCGGGTTTTTTGCTTTGGCACTATGACACTCACAAGGTGCGTCAAGCCTCGATCATCCCTCGATGGAAAGACTGGACGACCACCAGTCGCACAACGGAGAAATTTCATGGACGTTTTGCTTCAACAGATCATCAACGGTCTGGTCATGGGCAGCATGTACGCCTTGGTGGCCTTGGGCTACACCATGGTCTACGGCATCATCAACCTGATCAACTTTGCCCATGGGGAGGTGCTGATGGTGGCGGCCCTGACCAGTTGGACCGTGATTGGCATGATGAAAGAAGCTATGCCGGGTACACCGGGTTGGGTGATCTTGATCATTGCCTTGTTGATTGCCTGCGTGGTGGCCGCCGTGCTGAACTTCACGATTGAAAAAATCGCTTACCGCCCCTTGCGCAACAGTCCCAAACTGGCCCCTTTGATCACGGCCATCGGCATGAGCATCTTGCTGCAAACTTTGGCCATGATCATCTGGAAGCCGAACTACAAGGCCTACCCGACCTTGTTGTCCAATGAACCCATTGACATTGCAGGCGCGGTCATCAGTCCCACGCAAGTGATGATTTTGGGCGTGACGGCGGTGTCCTTGGCGGTGTTGATGTGGCTGGTCAACGCGACCAAATTGGGCCGGGCCATGCGGGCCACAGCGGAGAACCCGCGCGTCGCCTCGCTCATGGGCGTCAAGCCCGATATGGTGATTTCAGCCACCTTCATCATCGGTGCGGTACTGGCGGCGATTGCTGGCGTCATGTATGCGTCGAACTACGGCACGGCGCAGCACTCCATGGGTTTTTTGCCCGGCCTCAAAGCCTTTACCGCTGCGGTGTTTGGCGGCATTGGCAACTTGGGCGGCGCAGTTGTTGGCGGAATTTTGCTGGGACTGATCGAGTCCATCGGCTCGGGCTATATCGGTGAGTTGACCGGCGGTGTACTGGGCAGCCATTACTCGGATATTTTTGCCTTTATCGTGTTGATTTTTGTGTTGACCCTGCGGCCCTCGGGCTTGATGGGTGAACGTGTGGCCGATCGCGCTTGAACGGGGAGAAGTTTTGATGAAATCCAACAAAATTTTCACTTACCTGCTGTGGGGCGTGGGGCTGGTGCTTTTGCCTCTGGTGCTGCAGAACTTTGGCAATGCTTGGGTGCGCATTGCCGACATGGCATTGTTGTATGTCCTCTTGGCCGTGGGCCTGAACATCGTGGTCGGCTACGCCGGCTTGCTGGACTTGGGCTATGTGGCCTTCTTTGCCGTGGGTGCCTACATGTATGCGCTCTTGGCGTCGCCGCATTTGACAGACACTTTCCCCGTCATCGCCGCCCTGCTGCCAGGCGGCTTGCATGCGCCACTGTGGTTGATCGTGCCCGTCGCAGCGGCCACCGCCGGACTGTTTGGCTTGCTGCTGGGCGCGCCCACACTCAAATTGCGAGGCGACTACTTGGCGATTGTGACCTTGGGCTTTGGCGAAATCATTCGGGTGTTTTTGAACAATCTGGATCAACCCTACAACATCACCAATGGCCCCAAAGGTATTGATCAAATCGACTCTATCAGCTTTTTTGGCATTGAATTGGGTAAAAAACTGGATCTCGGTGGCTTTGAAATTGCCTCGGTGAGTTTGTACTTTTACCTTTTCCTCAGCCTGGTGTTGATCGCTATTTTGATCTCTCACCGCATTCAACACTCGCGCATCGGCCGCGCCTGGATGGCGATTCGGGAAGACGAGATTGCCGCCAAGGCCATGGGCCTGAATACGCGCAATCTCAAGCTCTTGGCCTTTGGCATGGGCGCCACCTTTGGCGGTGTGTCTGGCGCCATGTTTGCGGGCTTTCAAGGCTTTGTTTCGCCCGAGTCCTTTAGTCTGATGGAGTCGGTGATGATCGTGGCCATGGTGGTGCTCGGTGGCCTGGGCCATTTGCCGGGCGTGATTTTGGGCGCCATTTTATTGTCGGCCTTGCCCGAGGTGCTGCGCTACGTGGCCGGCCCTTTGCAAGCGCTGACCGACGGTCGATTGGACGCCGCCATTTTGCGCCAGTTGCTGATTGCGTTGGCCATGATCACCATCATGCTGATGCGCCCACGTGGCCTGTGGCCTTCACCTGAGCATGGCAAATCCTTGCTGGCGAAAGAAGGGGCTTGAGATGAGCGACACCGTATTGAAAGTGGCCGGCATTTCCAAGCGCTTTGGTGGCCTGCAAGCCCTGACCGATGTGGGCATGACGATTGAGCGCGGTCAAGTCTATGGCTTGATCGGCCCCAATGGCGCAGGCAAGACCACCTTCTTCAATGTCATCACCGGCTTGTACACCCCCGACAGCGGCACCTTTGAATTGGCAGGCCAATCCTATGAACCCACGGCGGTGCACGAAGTGGCCAAAGCGGGCATTGCGCGCACCTTCCAGAACATTCGGCTGTTCGCCGAAATGACCGCTTTGGAAAACGTCATGGTTGGGCGTCATATGCGCACGCACTCGGGTTTGTTGGGCGCGATTTTCCGCACCCCCAGCTTCAAGGCCGAAGAAGCGGCCATCGCGCAACGCGCGCACGAGTTGCTCGACTACGTGGGCATTGGCAAATACGCCGACTACAAATCGCGCACGCTGTCCTATGGCGACCAGCGTCGCTTGGAGATCGCGCGGGCCTTGGCCACGGATCCACAGCTCATCGCACTGGACGAACCCGCTGCTGGCATGAATGCCACCGAAAAAGTGCAGCTGCGTGAATTGATTGACCGTATTCGCAACGACAACCGCACCATCTTGCTGATCGAGCACGACGTGAAGCTGGTCATGGGTTTGTGCGACCGTGTCACGGTGCTGGACTATGGCAAATCCATTGCCGAAGGCACGCCCGCCGAAGTGCAGAAAAATGACAAAGTGATTGAAGCCTATTTGGGCACGGGAGGACACTGAGATGAGCACCACCTTGCTGAAAGTTAAAGGCCTGAAAGTGGCTTACGGCGGCATTCAGGCCGTCAAAGGCATCGATTTTGAAGTGCATGAGGGTGAACTGGTGTCATTGATCGGCTCCAACGGTGCCGGCAAAACCACGACGATGAAAGCCATTACCGGCACCCAGCCTTTGAATGCGGGGGACATCGAATATCTGGGCCAGAGCATTGCCGGACAAGGCCCTTGGGATTTGGTGAAACAGGGCCTGGCCATGGTGCCCGAAGGTCGTGGCGTTTTCACCCGCATGAGCATCACCGAGAACCTGCAGATGGGCGCCTACATCCGCACCGATACCGCAGCCATTGCGGACGACATGGAGAAAATGTTCACTATTTTTCCGCGACTGCGCGAGCGCAAAGACCAGTTGGCTGGCACCTTGTCCGGTGGCGAGCAGCAAATGCTGGCCATGGGCCGGGCCTTGATGAGCCGCCCCAAAGTGCTGCTGCTGGACGAGCCGTCCATGGGCCTGTCGCCCATCATGGTGGACAAGATTTTTGAGGTGGTGCGCGATGTGTATGCCCAAGGCGTGACCGTGTTGCTGGTCGAGCAAAACGCCAGCCGCGCCTTGTCCATTGCCAACCGGGGTTATGTGATGGAGTCGGGCCTGATCACCATGACCGGGCCGGGCCATGATTTGCTCGCAGACCCCAAGGTCAGAGCGGCTTATCTCGGGGAATGACCAAGCGAGTGATTCGCTTGAAAATCAGTCCACCTTCGCGCCGCTCGCTTTGACCACAGCCTCATAGCGGTTTAGCTCTTTTTTCATGAAGGCAGCGAACTGCTCGGGCGTGGTGGCCACGGGTTCAGCCATCAGGGCGCCAAAGCGGTTGCGGGTTTCGGGCGCTTGCAAGGCGGTGGTGAAGGCCTTGTTCAAGCGCTCCACCACCTCGCGCGGCGTGCCTGCGGGCGCGACAAGTCCCCACCATGTGTCGATCTCAAACCCTTTGAGGGTCTCGCTCATGGCTGGGATGTCGGGCAGGGCGCTGCTGCGCTGCGAGGTGGTCACGGCCAGGGCCTTGAGTTTGCCCGCTTTGATATTCGGCGCCGCGGCGGCCAGGTTGTCGAAATTGAAATCGACCTGAGCCGACAGCAAGGCCAGCTGCGCCGGATTGCCGCCGTTGTACGGAATGTGCACGGCAAAAATACCGGCGGCACGTTTGAACAACTCGCCCGCCAAGTGGCCAGCGCTGCCGTTGCCGCCGGAAGCAAAATTCAATTGACCCGGATGGGCTTTGGCATAGAGCACCAGATCAGCCAGGGTTTGAATATTCAGGCGCTGTGCGGTGTCGGCGTTCATCACCAAGACATTGGGCACGCGCAGCATTTGGGTGATGGGCGCAAAGTCGCGTGTCGCGTCATACGGCATCTTGGCAAACAGCCAGGGGTTGATGGCATGGGTGGCAGTGGCGGCAATGCCAATCGTCAAGCCGTCCGGCGAGGCTTTGGCCACCAGGTCGGCGCCCAGGTTGCCACCGGCGCCGGGTTTGTTGTCGATGATGACCGGGCCTAAGCTGTCCTTGACCCGCTCGGCCAAGGCGCGTGCGGTCACATCGATGGGGCCGCCGGCGGCGTAGGGCACGATCAGGCGAATCGGTTTGTTTTGTGCCCAGGCTGAAGTCACTCCGCTGACGCACAACGCCAGACCCAGTATGGCGCGGAAGCGAGAAAACGCGCGGAGTGTCATGGCGGGCTTAGCTGGCGGCTTTATCGGCTTCAGAGGTGAAAGAGTCGGCATAGAACTCTTCTTCAGGCAAGCCGCCCAGGCTCATATAGTCGCGCTTGGCCGAGTCCACGACGATGGGAGCTCCGCAGGCATAGACCTGAAAGCCCGACAAATCGGGGTGATCTTGCAGCACCGCTTGGTGCACAAAGCCGGTGCGACCGGTCCAGGCATCTTCCGGTGTGGCGTTGGAGATGACCGGCACATAACGCAGCTGCGGCATGCTCGCCAGTTGCGCCTCAACCCAATCGCTCATGTACAGATCGGACGGCCGGCGACCGCCCCAGTACAGCGTCGCGGGGCGAGTGATGCCTTGGTGCTGCATGTGCTCTATCAACGCCTTGATCGGTGCAAAGCCCGTGCCCGAGGCCAACAGCACCATGGGCTTGTCAGAGTCTTCGCGCAAGAAGAAGCTGCCATAGGGGCCTTCGGCCCGCAAGATGTCTTTCTCTTTCATGGTGGTAAATACCGGATCGGTGAATTTGCCACCCGGCATGTGGCGAATATGCAGCTCCACTTTAGGCGCGGTGGCCTCCAAGGTGTGCGGGGCATTGGCCATGCTGTAGCTGCGGCGTGAGCCGTCGCGCAGCATAAATTCGATGTACTGACCCGCGTGGAACTTCATCACATCGTTGGCTGGCAGTTGCAGCTGAATGACCATCACGTCATCCGATTTTTTGGCCAAAGAGACCACGCGCACCGGCATTTTTTTGATCGGAAAAGAGCCGGCTTCGGTGACCTGGCGCGATTCCAGTACCACGTCGCTTTGCGCTGTCGCGCAGCAGGTCAAGATCAGGCCTTGGGCTTCTTCCTCGTCACTCAGCGCTTTGCTTTGGTGATGTCCGTGCACCACGGTACCTTCTAATTTTTTGCACTTGCAGGAACCGCAAGCGCCGTCCTTGCAACCATAGGGCAGGCCTATGCCCTGACGAATGCCGGCGGTCAACAAAGTTTCGGTCGAATCGGCGCTAAAGTGGCGGCCGCTGGGTTGCACAGTAATTTGAAAGCTCATCCATGTATCCTTGAGGGTCTGTCGAGTAACCCGAACCCCTGATTTTGCCTTCAAATCAAACCCCTTTAGGCGCCTTGCCTGCCCGTTTTCGCCGAGAGCGCATTTTGATCGTGGGTTGCGGCGATGTCGGCAAGCGCGCTGCGCATCAGTTGCCCAGTCGCTTGCGCGTGTTGGCCTTGACCTCCAGCCCTGAGCGCAAAGCAGAATTGCGTGCCGCAGGCATCACCCCCTTGGTGGGCAACCTCGATGCCCCGGAGAGCCTGCAGCGCTTGGCAGGCCTGGCCACGCGCGTCTTGCATTTGGCGCCACCACCGTCTGAGCAGGGGCGCAATTGGTCGCACGATCCGCGCACCACGTCGTTGGCCAGGGTGCTGCGTTTGCGCAGTCAGGCCAAGGCGCTGGTTTATGGCTCGACCAGCGGCGTGTATGGCGATTGCAAAGGCCTCAAGGTCAATGAAAGCAAAAGCGTGCAACCCCACACGCCGCGCGCGGTACGCCGGGTCGATGCCGAGCGCGCGATTCGTTTCGCCGGCCGCGCGGGTCTGCGCAGCAGCATCTTGCGCATTCCAGGTATTTACGCGCCAGACCGAGTGGGCGGCACACCCAAAGAGCGCTTGCTCAAACGCACGCCCGTGTTGCGCGCTGCCGAAGACGTATACACCAACCACATTCACGCCGATGACTTGGCCCGCGCTTGCGTGGCCGCCTTATGGCGCGGCAAAGCCCAACGCGTCTACAACGTGACCGACAACACCACCTTGAAAATGGGCGACTACTTTGATCTGGCCGCAGATTTAATGGGCTTGCCCAGGCCGCCTCGAATCTCGCGCAGCAGTGCCACCGAATCTTTGCCATTGATGCTGCTCAGTTTCATGAGCGAATCCCGCCGGCTTGACAACACCCGCATGAAGCGCGAGCTGCGCGTGCGCTTGGCGTACCCCACGGTGCGCGAAGGTTTGCGCCCCCAAGCTCAGCTGTTGTGATTCGAAGCGGGGCTGTTACTCGCCGCAGACCATGAGCAACAAGCGCGAGTTGCGCGTGCCCGGCGCAATGTCTTGCCAAGAATTGGGTTCATTGATTTCACCCACTACCTGCCCTTGTCCCTTGTTTTCGGCGTAAGCCATGTATTGGACTGTGCGTTCTTTTTGATTTTTGCAATCAATTTCTTTGTGACTGCGGGTGGACAAAAAGCCCGCTTTCTGGCGTTCACGGTATTCGGTCAGCGTCCAAACGCTCACCTTGCTGCCGCTGCGCTTGACAGTCCCAGATTCGAAATAAGAAGTGTTGTCTCTGGATTGGCCAAATTGCTGCAATCCCGCCTGTGCGTTGGCGGTCAGCATCATTAAAAAAAGGCAAGTCAGGAATTTCATGGCCGTGCTCGTGAAAGGGTACAAGTTTCATCTTATGCCATGACCTGCTTATGGCCTTGATATGCATCAAGTGATAGGACTGTGAATGCTTGCAAAACTGAGTCAAGGTCACGACAGAGGCCGATGACCAGTGTCGCAAATTAATATTTTTAAAATTGAGTCATTAAATAGTATATTATTGGCAATAAATCCTTTGTAGGTAATTTATTTGCAAAAAAGTAGCTATTAAACCCTTTATTAGTTCAAAATTCTATTTTTTTTCAATACCCTTGTTAGATTCATTTCAAGACCGTATTTGTGGATTTTTTGATTTCAAATGGCATGAAAATTCCAAACCTTGATGCATCCTGCGCGCGCCCCCTAAGCCCGCCGAGCCGCTTGCGCGCGTCAGCGGGGATGGTCTTGGCCCTGGCCTGCTTGTGCAGCCCCGCGCTGCATGCCGAAGAATCGAATTTACTGGATCTGAGTCTGGAGGAGTTGGTGGATTACCGACTAACTTCCATGTCGCGCAAGGAGCAGCGCGTCGCCGATACCGCAGCAGCGGCCTATGTGATCACCGGTGAAGAGTTGCGCCGTTCCGGCGCCTTGTCGATTCCCGAGGCCTTGCGCATGGTGCCGGGACTGAACGTGGCACAGATTTCACGCGACAGTTGGGCGGTCAGCTCGCGCGGATTTTTAGACCGTTTCTCCAGCAAATTACTGGTCTTGGTGGATGGCCGGAGCATTTACTCCCCCATGTTCTCGGGGGTGCTGTGGGAGACGCAAGACACCTTGATGGAAGACATCGAGCGCATTGAGGTGGTCCGTGGACCGGGTGCGGCCCTTTGGGGCACCAATGCCATGAACGGCGTGGTCAATATCGTCACCCGCAAGGCCAAAGCCACCCAAGGCCATATGCTCAGCACGCAGATGGGGCAAGGCGGTTATGGCGCACTGGCGCTGCGCCACGGCGGTGAATTGGACGGTGGCGGCCATTACCGCCTGTACGCCAAAACCGACACCATGAACGGCTCGCCAGAAACAAGCACTGGCCTCATCGGCATTGATGGCGCCGCGCACCAGCGCGTGGGTCTGCGCGTCGAGCCCTTGGTCGAAGGCGGTGAGCTCAGCGTGAAAGCCGAGGCCTACCGCCTGCGTTCCCAATCCATGTATTTGACGCCCACCGTGCTGGCTTACAGCAGCCCGGGCACGCCGTTTCAAAGTGCCAATGCGGAGCTAAAAACAGGTGAAGGTGCTTTGTTGCAAGCCCGGTACAGCTGGCGCTCGGTGGACGGGGCCCAGTCGGTTTTGCAAGCTTATGTCGACCGAGAGTCTCTCTTTCATGAAGGGCTCTTGGGATCTGGGACCAGCGCGGCCCAACCCTTCGGGATTACCCCGGCTGCAGCCCGTTTTGGCGGTGAAAAAACCGACATCGACGTCGACTACCAGCGGCGCCAGATTTGGGGCGCGCACGATGTGATCTGGGGCTTGGCCCTGCGTCACACGGCGGACGATTTGAACCTGCCTTCAGGGCCATACCGGTTACAGGACGGCAAAGACTCACGCACCAACTACAGTGCTTTTATCCACGACGATGTGACGGTGATTCCGGACCGTTTCAAGTTCATCTGGGGCAGTAAATTTGAACGCGACGGTTTGACCGGCTTCAACATCCAACCCAATGTGCGCCTGTTGTGGACACCCAACAGCAACGACACCGTCTGGGGCGCTTTGTCGCGCTCCGTGCGTTCGCCGCGCCGGATTGAAAGTTTGGCGACGATTGACATTGCCGCATTTGACGCAGCCGGCTTTGTTCCTGGCGTGCCCGCCCAATCGCTGAGCACCATGCTGCAAATGGCGCCTCGCCCGGGCGCGGCGGTGATGGCTGAAAAGGCGATCAGTCTAGAAGCGGGTTGGCGCAAACAACTGGGGCCGCAGCTCAGTTTTGACAGTGCGGTGTATCTGAATAACTACACCGACTTGCGTGGTGGACGCTTGATTGGGGCTTCATCATTGGAATCGGTTTCAGGCCTGATGCCTGCGATGGGCTGCCTGATGAGCCCCATGAGCCCGCCGCAAAGTTGCTATTTCACCTTGCAGGGCTACAACACCAACCTGGACAAAATGCGATCCTGGGGCGGGGAATTTGCTCTGGACTGGCGTCCACAGAGTCAATGGCGAATACAAGCCTCCTACGCCTACTTGCATATGCATGGTGAGCACACCGGTGATTTGATCGGTGACATGCAAGTCAACTCCTACGAGGGAGGCACGCCGAATCATCAAATTTCACTGCGCAGCAATTATTCGTTTGCACAGGGATTGAATATGGATCTTTGGGCTCGCCATGTCAGCAAAACCCTGCATTACGGGATCAATGCCCTCAGTCCTGTGACCGTCCAGCCTTATGTGACTTTGGACGCCCGCCTGGCTTGGCAGGTGGATAGGCAATTGGAGCTGGCCGTGATGGGGAAAAATCTGTTGACGAATCGGCATACCGAGTTCATCGACAGCTTGCCCTATACGCGTGCTTACGACGTGCAGCGCACCCTTTTCTTCACTGCCTTGTGGCGTTTTTGAAGGAGGTTCGATCATGAAATTCAACCTTCTTCCATGCACTGCACGGCAAGCCCGTCAATGGGTCAGCTTGGCCTTCATGGCCTGCAGCGTCATGGCTGCACAAGCACAAAGCGCTAACAGCATGGCCGAGTTCCGCGTCAAGGCGGCCTACATTTACAACTTTGCCAAATATGTGGATTGGCCCGGCGTCGAGACCAAAGAATTCCATGTCTGCACCGCTGGGCGCGATGACTTGGGAGGCGCTTTGTTTGCCTTGGACCGCCGGCTGGCGCAGGGGCGTGAAATCCAGGTTCGGCAAAATGTTGCCTTCGATCAACTCAAAGATTGCCAAATCATTTTTGTGGGTGACCGAGACAGCAAGTTGTTGACCTCGGTCGTCCGGCAATTGCTCGGCGCGCCAGTGTTGATCGTCAGCGACAATCAGCAGGCCGTCGAAGCCGGTGCCCATATCGCTTTGGCTTCCGTCGATGACCGGGTGGAGTTCGATGTCAATTTGGCCACGCTGCAACGTGCCAATTTGAAGGCCAGTTCTCAAATGTTGAAGTTGGCCAGAACCACCAAACCGACCAAACCGTGAGCGATTGATGGCGACGAACTTGAGCACATCCCGCCTGTACCGGTATATCTTTCGGTCCATCCAGGATAAGCCGGTGGGCTATAAGCTCAGCCATGTGGTGACCATGAGCGTGTTGCTGGCCTTGGCGGTGTTCTTTGTGATCACGGCCATCTGGCAGGTCAGCCAATCGCTGCAGCGGATGGAAAACGAGGCGATCAGCATTTCCGAGTTGACTGCCGACGCCAACGGATCCGCTTTGCGCTTTGAGGACCGCAGCGCCGCACAGGAACAACTCAAAAGTTTGCGTCACATTCAACAAGTTCAGCATGCTATTTTGCTGAATAAGGAAGGGCGAATTTTTGCCTCTTACCCCGCAGCGGACCCTGATGACTTTCCTTATGCGGGCATTGGCTGGGGCACTGCCGCGTTTGAAAGTTTGCACTGGACCTGGGCTACGCTGCGCTTGCAGCATCAAATTGACCAAGATGGTGAAAAGATCGGCGGTTTGATTTTGGACTTGGACTTGTCCAGCGTCTGGCTTTCCCTGGTGATCAACGGTGCTGTGGCTTTGTTGGGTGTGGCCATGGGCCTTTTTTCGATCCAAACCTTGACCGCGGCCATGAACCAGATGATCGCTCAACCGGTGTCGGAGTTGGCCTTGTTGATGCGCCAAGTGGCGCAAAACAATGACTACAGCCAACGCGCACCCCCAGGCCATGCGGACGAAGTGGGGGAGCTGATCGCCGGTTTCAACCACATGCTGAATGAAATTGAAACGCGCGACCGCATGCTCGCGCGCTACAGCGCCGAGTTGGAAAGTCAAGTGCAAGCACGCACGGCAGAGCTCGTCCTGGCCAAGGACCAGGCCGAGGCGGCCAGCATCGCCAAGAGCCAGTTTTTGGCCAATATGAGCCACGAAATTCGCACGCCCTTGAATGGGTTGATCGGGGTGTCTGAAATGCTCCATGACACGCCGCTGAATGAAACACAAAAACGGTTTGTGGACATGGTCAGCAGCTCGTCCTCCACGTTGTTGTATTTGATCAATGACATTTTGGATTTCTCCAAAATTGAAGCTGGCAAGTTGCAGCTCGAGTCTGTGCGTTTCTCTCCTGCCAAGGCTTTGGAGGAAGTCAGCATGCTCTTTGCCGAACGCGCGCAGGACAAAGGGCTGGAACTCATCCAAACGGTCGAGGCCCATGTGCCCGACACGGTGGTGGGCGATCCGCACCGCTTCAAGCAAATCCTTGGCAATTTGGTGGCCAACGCGGTCAAGTTCACCGAGCGTGGCGAGATCCATATCGTTCTGAGTGCTTCTGCCGATGGGGCGCAGCAGCCCGTGCTGCATTGCAGTGTGCAAGATTCGGGCATTGGCATGACTCCCGAAGAACAGAAGGGACTGTTTGAGGCCTTCTCACAAGCCGATATTTCCATGGCCAGACGCTATGGGGGCAGTGGTCTGGGCTTGGTCATTTCAAGGCAACTGGCGCAATTGATGGGGGGTAGGGTCGATTTTGAAAGTGCCAAAAACCAAGGCTCGACCTTTTGGTTTGATATCCGAATGAATCAACCCGAATTCTCGACCTCAGCGATCATGTGCACACAGACTGCCTTGATCGTGACCCAGTCGGAGTTTGTGGCCCGTGCGCTGCAAGCCAAGTTGCAGAGCCTGGGCGTGCCTTCGGTGTGGGTATCGCACATGTCGATGGATGAGCTTGAACGGGTCAAACAAATGCATTTGACTTGGGCCTTCATCGACCATCGAATTCCAGACCGCACGCGATCCCAATGGCTGCAGACTTGGTCCGCCGCCATCGGGCCCGAGGTCCGACTGATCGCCTTGACACGCATGCGCTCGAGCAGTGAAAGTGAAAAGGCCAAGCAAGACGGCGCGCATGTTTGTGTCGCGCATCCGATGTTGCGGCAAGACCTTCAGCATGCCTTGCAGACGGCTCTGACGGTGTCCGAGGAGCGGCGTGCCGAATCCACAAGGCCTGCTGCAGTCCAAGCTGTTGACTGCACTGTGCTGGTGGCTGAAGACAATGACGTGAACCGCGAGATTGTGACGGCCATGCTGCGCAGCATGGGCTGTGTCGTCATCACGGCCAAAGATGGCTTAGAAGCTGTGCAAGTCAGTGCTCACCATGCGTACGATTTGATTTTGATGGATGTGCAAATGCCGGAGATGGATGGCTTGGCCGCTTGCCGTGCCATCAGGCAAAGAGAGGCTGATCTGCATTTGCAGCCCAAACCCATCGTGGCCTTGACGGCCAATGCGCTCACCGATGACCGCGATAACTGCCTGGCCGCCGGCATGGATGATTATTTAACCAAGCCCTTTATGCGCGCCCAGCTGTTGGCCTTGGTACAGCGCTGGAGTCGAATTGAAAGTTGAAAGTGAGCTTGTTGTGCATTTCCTGCGATGCGACCCGAAAAGCCACTGCTTACTTGTGCTAGAATACGAAGCTTAGCGGCTGTAGCTCAGCTGGATAGAGTACTTGGCTACGAACCAAGGGGTCGTGGGTTCGATTCCTGCCAGCCGCACCAAATGAACGCCCCTCAAGCAGCAATGTTTGAGGGGTTTTTCATTGCTTATTTTCATGGGGCCGCATGCCCTGAGCGGCTTGGGCCTGAGGGGGCTGTATGAGCAAAGCATTCGCACGCGAATCCGATGCCCAAGACGATGAAGACATCGCACT
>CANGDZ010000069.1 GCA_947452785.1 Comamonadaceae bacterium
AGCCGAGTTTTTTCATCGAGGGGTAGGCGACCTTGCTCATCGTGGCCGCAGTGGCAATCGACGAGCCGCAAATCGCACCAAAACCCGCGCAGGCGGCGATGGTGGCATGGGCCAAACCACCGCGCCGGTGACCAATGAAGGTGTAGGCCGCATGAAACAGCTCATGCGCCAAACCGGCGCGAGCGACAAAGTTGCCCATCAAAATAAACAAAGGAATCACCGACAAGGTATAGGCAAAACCAGTCTCATGCACCACTTGCGCCGTACTGGCCAAGGCCGGCATCCAGCCGCGGATCAGGCCAATGCCGACCACGCCGACCATGCCCATCGAAAAAGCCAGCGGCACGCGCAGCAAGGCCAGACCAAAAATGGCGGCAAATCCAATCAGGGCTTCAATCACAGGACACCGCCTTCAGATGCTGCGTGGTTCAAGGGGTTGCGCATCAAGCTCAGGTGAATGAAACCGGTGAAAGCGCACAGCACGCCCATGCCGTAGATGAAAGGCGATTTCAAAATTTTCAGTTGCGCGGTGGTTTCGCCGGCGCTTGAAAAATCATTCCCGGTTTGCCACATCAGCCAACCCAGCGCGATCAAGGCCACACCGCAGAGCATGTGCACCAGGCCGCGTTGGATTTTTTTGACCGTGTCTGGCAAGAAACCGTCCAAGGAGTCGAACACCACATGTTCGCCGCGCTCAGACACCAGGGGCAGGGCGCCAAAAATCACCACCACCATCAGCAGTTCAGTCATTTCGAGCGACCCGCTGATGGAGTGGTCCAGCAATTTGCGGCCACCCACATCCAAAAAAGTGAGCACCATGATGGCGAACAGGGCCAAGCCAGCCAGCAAACCGGAGGCTGTTTCGAGAAACTTTTTCAAGTTAAATCCTTTGAATCAAAAAAAACGGTACCCGCCGATGTGAGCGAGTACCGGTAGCTGCTTTGCAACAGCGGCGGCGACTGAGTTACTTTTCTAACTTGGCGATCTCGGCGCGGAACTCGGCCAGCACCTTGGCGGGGTCTTTCAAGCCCTTGGCTTCAGAGGCTTTGATCCAGCCCTGCTCCAAGGGTGCCGTTTTGGCTTTGACTTCGGCGACGAACTTGGCGTCGGCTTTGGTGACCACCACGTTGTTGGCTTGCATCAAGGCAAATGCGCGACGGTCGACTTTGTCCCAGCCGCGGCCAAAGAGGCGTGCCGCAGTTTCGCCGGAGATGGCGTCCACTGCCTTTTTGTCTTCGGCCGACAATTTGTCGTACTTGGCTTGGTTCATCATGAAGACGAAGCTGGTGTTGTACAGGCCGCCTGGGAAAGTGGTGGCGTGCTTGATGATCTTGTCGATCTTGAATGACTCGGTGGATTCGGCAGGGAACAAGGTGCCGTCCATCACGCCGCTGGACAGCAACTCATACGAGTCGGGCGCGGGTTTGAGGGTCACATTCATGTTCAAGGCTTTGGACATTTCGTTGACCATGCCGCCGCCGACGCGGAACTTCAAGCCGGCCAGGTCTTCCACTTTGGTGATCGTGCGCTTGGTGTTGAACACAATGCCAGGGCCGTGTGAGAACAGGGTCAAGACTTTGACCCCTTGGTGTTCGGCAGCAAACTCAGGGTGCTTGCCGCTGACACGGCTCAAGGCCACAGAAATCGTTTCGGCGCTGTTGCCCAAGACCGGCAACTCGGTCATTTGCGTGTGCACAAAGCGGCCAGGTGTGTAGCCGTGGACGGTGAAGGACAAATCGGCCAAGCCGTTTTTCACGGCGTCATAAGTACCGGGGGCAGGCGATACTCCGCGGGGCAAGATATTGCATTTGACACGGCCCTGGGTGTTGGTTTCCAGCAGGTCGCACCATTCTTTTTGCGCCATGCTGGTGGTGTGGCTTGGGGGCAGCCAGCTGGAGGTGGTCAGCACGGTTTGCGCTTGCACGCCCAATGACAACATGCCAGCCGCAGCGCAGGCCAGGGAAAGAAGTGTTTTTTTCATGTGGAAGCTCCGAACAGGGGATTGCAAAACAGTGGTAGGTCTGATTATTTCAGACAACGCGATATGGTAGTAGGTATTAACCGACCGATCGGTCGGTGAATTCCCTAGGTTTTATCCTTGCACAATAGCGGTTCTGATTCTTTGCAGGTCGGTTAGAATTTAGTACGACCGTGCTTTTTTGATGAACTTGTTTTTTAAAACCGTTCTGGTGCACAATTGACGTTTACGTTAACGTCAACTCTGCCCCATGCTGGCCAGGCCGATCATTCCTATTCAATCTACGGAGATGTATTCATGAAAATTTTGGTTCCCGTCAAGCGGGTGGTGGACTACAACGTGAAAGTCCGCGTGAAATCAGACGGCACCGGCGTGGACATCGCCAACGTCAAAATGAGCATGAACCCCTTTGACGAAATCGCCATCGAAGAAGCTGTGCGTTTGCGCGAAAAAGGCGTGGCCTCTGAAGTGATCGCCGTGTCTTGTGGCGTAACGCAATGCCAAGAAACCCTGCGCACCGCCATGGCGATTGGCGCGGACCGTGGCATTTTGGTGGAGACCCCTGCCGACCTGGATTTGCAACCTTTGGCTGTGGCCAAGTTGCTCAAAGCCTTGTTCGACAAAGAGCAGCCTGGCTTGATCATTTTGGGCAAACAAGCGATCGATGACGATTGCAACCAAACCGGTCAGATGCTGGCCGCGCTGGCCGATGTGTCGCAAGCCACCTTCGCCTCCAAGATTGAAATTGCGGACGGCAAGGCCTCAGTCACTCGTGAAATTGACGGCGGCCTGGAAATACTTTCCATCACCCTGCCTGCGGTGGTGACCACCGACTTGCGCTTGAACGAGCCGCGCTACGTGACCTTGCCCAACATCATGAAGGCCAAGAAAAAACAACTCGACATCTTCAAGCCTGAAGATTTGGGTGTGGACGTGACGCCGCGCATCAAGACGCTCAAAGTGTCTGAGCCCGCCAAGCGCAGTGCCGGCATTAAAGTGGCCGATGTCGCCACGCTGGTGGATAAATTGAAAAACGTTGCAAAGGTAATCTGATCATGAGTGCACTGGTTATTGCAGAACACGACAACGCCTCGATCAAAGGCGCTACTTTGAACACCGTGACCGCAGCGCTGGCTTGCGGCGGTGAGGTGCATGTGCTGGTGGCCGGCCACAACGCTGCCGCCGCTGCTGCCGCTGCGGCCCAGATTGTGGGCGTGAGCAAAGTGATCCATGCCGACAGCGACAGCCTGGCTCATGGCCTAGCCGAAAACGTGGCCGCGCAAGTGCTGGCCATCGCTTCCAATTACAGCCACATTCTTTTCCCTGCCACAGCGGCTGGCAAAAACGTGGCGCCGCGCGTCGCGGCCAAGTTGGATGTCGCGCAAATCAGCGAGATCACGCAAGTAGACTCGCCCGATACCTTTGAGCGCCCGATCTACGCCGGTAACGCCATTGCCACTGTGCAATGCACCGACGCGATCAAGGTGCTCACCGTGCGCGCCACCGGCTTTGACGCCGCGGTCGCCACCGGGGGCTCGGCCGCAGTGGAAAGCGCAACCGTTCCCGCCGACAGTGGCAAGAGCAGCTTCAAGGGCAGCGAGATCGCTAAGAACGACCGCCCTGAATTGACCGCCGCCAAGATCATTGTCTCGGGTGGTCGTGCCTTGGGCAGCGCTGAGAAATTCAACGAAGTCATGACGCCGCTGGCCGACAAGCTGGGCGCCGCCATCGGTGCCAGTCGCGCTGCGGTGGACGCCGGTTACGCCGCCAACGATTTGCAAGTGGGCCAAACCGGCAAGATCGTGGCGCCTCAGTTGTACGTGGCGTGTGGCATCTCGGGTGCGATTCAGCACTTGGCCGGCATGAAGGACAGCAAGGTCATCGTGGCGATCAACAAGGACCCTGAGGCCCCGATTTTCAGCGTGGCAGACTTTGGCTTGGAAGCGGACTTGTTCGTTGCCGTGCCCGAGTTGGTGAGCGCACTCTGATCGGATTGGCGTGACACCAAGGCATCGCTTGCGATGCCTTTTTTGTACCTGCTTTGAAAAAACAATTTCCCACATTCGCATTTTTGGAGACCTGACATGAGCTACATCGCCCCCTTGAAGGACATGCTTTTTAACATTGAGCATCTGGCCCGCATCGACCAGATCGCGCAAATTCCAGGCTTTGAAGATGCAGGCTTGGAAACCGCCCAAGCGGTGCTGGAAGAATGTGCCAAGCTCAATCAGGACGTGATCTCCCCTTTGAACTGGGAGGGTGACAAGAACCCTTCGTTTCACAACGGCAGCGGTGTAACCACCACGCCTGGCTTCAAGGATGCTTACAAGCAATACGCCGAAGGCGGCTGGCAGGGCCTGCAACACCCGGCAGAATTTGGCGGCCAGGGCTTGCCCAAAACCATTGGCGCGGCTTGTGGCGAAATGCTGAACTCGGCCAACATGGCTTTTGCACTGTGCCCCTTGTTGACCGATGGCGCCATTGAAGCCTTGTTGACCGCAGGCTCTGACGAACTCAAAGCCACCTATTTAGAAAAACTCATTTCGGGTGAATGGACCGGCACCATGAACCTGACCGAGCCCCAAGCCGGCTCGGATCTGGCTGCCGTGCGCACCCGCGCCGAGCCACAGCCTGATGGCACTTTCAAAATCTTCGGCACCAAGATCTACATCACCTACGGTGAGCACGACATGGCCGACAACATCGTGCATTTGGTGTTGGCTCGCGTGCAAGGCGCGCCCGAAGGCGTCAAAGGCATCAGCTTGTTTGTGGTGCCCAAGTTCATGGTCAAGGCCGACGGCTCTTTGGGTGAGCGCAACGACGTGCACTGCGTGAGCATCGAGCACAAGATGGGCATCAAAGCCAGCCCCACTGCGGTGCTGCAGTTTGGTGATCACGGCGGCGGCGTGGGCTTCTTGGTCGGCCAAGAAAACCGTGGCCTCGAATACATGTTCATCATGATGAATGCCGCCCGCTATGCAGTGGGCGTGCAAGGCATTGCGATTGCCGAGCGTTCTTATCAGCGCGCTGTGCAATATGCCCGCGACCGCGTGCAAAGCCGCCCGGTGGACGGCAGCTTGCCTGCGGCAGGCCCCATCATTCACCACCCCGATGTGCGCCGCATGCTGATGACCATGCGTGCCTACACCGAAGGCTGCCGCGCGATGGCTTCCACCGCTGCCTCGGCCTATGACGCTTCACATCACCACCCCGATGCCGAAGTGCGCAAGCAAAACCAGGCTTTCTATGAATTCATGGTGCCGTTGGTCAAGGGCTACAGCACCGAGATGAGTTTGGAAGTCACCAGCCTGGGCGTGCAGGTGCATGGCGGCATGGGCTTCATTGAAGAAACGGGCGCTGCGCAGTACTACCGTGACGCCAAAATTTTGACCATCTACGAAGGTACGACCGCCATTCAGGCGAATGATCTGGTGGGCCGTAAAACCGCGCGCGATGGCGGTCAGACGGCCAAAGCCTTGGCGGGTCAAGTGGCGCACACCGAAGCTGAACTGACCGCGTCAGGCCATGCCGATGCGTTGGTTGTGGCCAAACGCCTGAAGGCTGCGCGTGAAGCCTTCATCGAGGTGGTGGACTTTGTGGCGGGCAACACCAAGGCCCACCCGAACGACGTGTTTGCGGGCAGCGTGCCTTACCTCATGCTCGCTGGCAACCTGATGGCTGGTTGGCAGTTGGGCCGTGCTTTGCTGGTGGCCTTGACGCCCCAAGCCCAGGCGCAGGACGCCGCCTTCATGGCGGCCAAGATCACCACCGCGCGGTTTTATGCCGACCACATGCTGAGCAAAGCGCCCGGCCTGCGCGACAGCATCGTGGAAGGTGCGACCAGTGTCACAGCGTTGGACTTGGACGCGTTTTGAGCTCGATTGACGGTAACGCTGTCTGTGGGGCTTGTCGCCACTTAGACAGGCACGCGGTGCCAGTTGCTTTGACAATGCCCCATCAGTTTTGGAGACCTCATGTCTAAATTGCCTTCCGTACTTGCGCATTTGCCTTTTCCTGCCATCGCTTCGCCCTTGTTCATCATCAGCAACCCCCAGTTGGTGATTGAGCAGTGCAAGGCCGGCATTGTCGGCTCCATGCCGGCCCTCAATGCCCGGCCTGCGGCGCAGCTTGAAGAGTGGTTGATTGAGATCACCGAAACCTTGGCCGCCTACAACAAAGCCAATCCGGACAAACCGGCCGCGCCTTTTGCCATCAACCAAATCGTGCACAAAAGCAACGACCGGTTAGAGCACGACATGGCCATGTGTGTGAAGTACAAGGTGCCTATCATCATCACCTCACTGGGTGCGCGCGAAGAGATCAACGCCGCAGCGCACAGCTATGGTGGCGTGGTGCTACACGACATCATCAACAACAAGCATGCGCACAAAGCGATTGAAAAAGGTGCGGATGGTTTGATCGCCGTGGCTGCGGGCGCTGGCGGCCACGCGGGCGTGAAAAGCCCCTTTGCCCTGATTCAAGAAATCCGTCAATGGTTTGACGGTCCGATTGCTTTGTCAGGCTCGATCGCCACGGGCGATGCGGTTTTGGCGGCACAGGCTATGGGGGCTGACTTTGGCTACATCGGCTCGGCCTTCATTGCCACCCACGAAGCGCGCGCCGCCGAAGGCTACAAGCAAGCAATTGTCGACAGTAACTCGGATGACATTGTCTACAGCAACCTGTTCACCGGCGTGCACGGAAATTACTTGGCGCCGTCCATCCGTGCGGCGGGACTGGACCCCGAAAATCTGCCCGAATCCGATCCTTCGAAAATGAACTTTGGCGGGGACGCGAAAAAAGCCTGGAAAGACATCTGGGGCTGTGGCCAAGGCATTGGCGCCATCAAAGCTGTGGTCAGCACCGCTGAATTGGTGGCTCGATTGCGCAGTGAATATGCGGCTGCCCGTCAGCGCTTGGCCTTGTGATGCGCATGGGCATGAGGCGCTGATGTCGTCTCCATTGCCGCCCACAGTGCTAGGAAGATTGCAGCGTTGAGTTCTCCACAAGCAGTTTCTTCTTTTACAACGGCCTCCAGTGATGGGGGCCGTTGGTTTTTGCTGGATGCCATCAAAGCCATCGGCTGCCTGTTGATTGTGTTGCACCATTTGTCGGTGTACAGCCCGATGTTCGATCGGGTGTTGTTGTTGGCGCCCAATCCTTTGGCCGTGTTGTACAACCATGGTCGCTTGGCGGTTCAGGCCTTTTTGGTGGTGGGCGGCTACCTCACCGCGAGTCAGTTGTTGCGTGCGGTGCCCGCGCAGGTGCAGCACTTGCCGTTGGCGTTTTCGGTGCCCCGCTTGCTCGGTAAACGCTTTTTGAGATTGGCCACGCCTTTGATGGCGGCGCTCACTTTCACCGTGTTGGTGACGGCGCTGGTCAGGCCTTGGTTCCCCCATTCTTCTTTGTCTGCCGCGCCCAGCTTGTGGAGCATGGTTGTGCATATGTTGATGCTGCAAGACTTGTTGCGGGTGCCGGCCTTGTCTGCTGGGATTTGGTATGTGTCGATTGATTTTCAGTTGTTTGCCATTGCCGTGGCGACGGTATGGCTCGCGGGGCAGTTGCAACGCTGGCGGCCGCAGTGGAAACTGCGCGGGCTGATGGTCTTGCTATGGTTCGTGCTTGCGACCTTGTCGCTGCTGTGGTGGAACCGCCAAGCCAATATGGATGTCGAGGGCCTGTATTTCTTTGGCTCCTATGGCCTGGGCATGCTGGCTTACCGGGTGCGCTTGAGTCGCATCACGGTCAAAGGCTGGGGCATTATTTTCCTCTTGGGTTTGTTTGCCTTTTGGTTGGAACCGCGTTTGCGAATGGGCTTGGCCTGGGTCATGGCGTTGATGTTGGCCGCCTGGCCGCAGCCTGAACCCACCGCGGCAGTGAGCGCTGCCTCGCGTTATCTGCGGCAAGGGCTGGCGCATGTGGCGCGGCAGTCGTATTCCATTTTTTTAGCCCATTTCGCCGTCAGCTTGATCGTCAGCGCCATCTGGTTTCACGCCGGTTGGCAAGCGCCGTGGATCAATGTGATCGGTCTGGTCGTGTCGTTTGCCTTGTCGCTGTGCGCGGGTGATGTTTTGTACCGCAAAGTCGAAAACCGGCCCTCTACCTTGCGCCGTTTGCTGGCTTGGCAAACGGCGTTTGTTCTCAGTGGTTTGGCCGTGTGGGCCTGGACCCGTTTCAGTCCGCCGCTTTGACTTTTTGCTCGATGTAGGCCAAAGCCTCTTCCACTTGGTCGATCAAGATCAAGCACAGGTCGCCAGCTTGCAGACGGTCCATGGCCGTGTCGATGGCCTTGAATTCGCCGCGCACTTCTTGAACATGCTGGGTGCGCTCGGCGCCTTGCAATCCTTCGCGCAGCAATGATAGAACTTCGCCGTCTTCGCGGCCACGTTGGCATGCATCTTCATAGAGCACCACATCGTCAAATGCCTGTCCCAGAATTTTTGTTTGGTCGCGGATGTCTTGATCGCGGCGGTCACCGGCACCGCTGATCACCACCGAGCGCTTGCCGGCGGGCATGTTGTCGACCGCATTCACCAAGGCCTGTATGGCATCGGGGTTATGACCGTAGTCGGCAATCACGGTGGCACCGTGGTAGTTGAATAAGTTAAAGCGTCCAGGAACACCTTGGACATCGCTGATGAAAGTGGCCAAACCCTCGCTGATGGTTTCCCAGGGCACGTTCACTGCCCAAGCTGCACCCACCGCCGCCATGACGTTTTCGGTTTGGAAGCCGATTTGGCCTTGACGGGTCAGGGGCACATTGTCCAAAGGAATACGGAAAACCTTTTTGCCTTCTTGCGCCACGATGTGTTTGTTCTCGACAAACACCACGCGTTTGCCTTGCGCTCGGTGTGTGGCCAGAACCGCTTGCTGGGGATCCAGTGCAAAAAAGGTGACCGCACCTTGGCAATGTTTGGCCATGGCCACGACCTTGGGGTCGGTGGCATTGAGGACCGCCATGCCATTGGGTGCAACATTGAGCACGATCACCCGCTTGAGCACCATCAGGTCCTCCAGCGTGGTGATGTAGTTCAAGCCCAAATGGTCGCCAGAACCCAAATTGGTGACGATGGCCACTTGGCACTTGTCAAAGGCCAGACCTTCGCGCAGCAGGCCGCCACGGGCGGTTTCGAACACGGCGGCATCAACGTCAGGGTGCATTAGCACATTGCGCGCACTGCGCGGGCCACTGCAATCGCCGTCGTCAATTTGCCGGCCGTTGACATACACGCCATCGGTGTTCGTCATGCCCACCCGCAGTCCCTGCGTCTTGAGCAGGTGCGATGTCAAACGCACGGTGGTGGTTTTTCCATTGGTGCCTGTGACCGCGATGACCGGGATGCGGCCATCGTCGTCGGGCTTGAACATGCTCTCGATCACCGCCTTGCCCACGTTACGGCCTTTGCCAAACGAGGGGCTGATGTGCATGCGCAGACCCGGTGCGGCATTGACTTCCACGATGCCGCCACTTTGCTCTTCCAAGGGGCGCAGCACCGATTCGGAGACCACGTCTACACCGCATATGTCCACCCCCACCATCAGGGCTGCCGCGATCACGCGTGCGGCCACTTCGGGGTGCACTTCGTCCGTCACATCGGTGGCGGTGCCACCTGTGGACAGGTTGGCGTTGTTGCGCAAAATCACGCGGCGGCCTTTTTCAGGCACCGATGCGGGCTGGAGATCTTGTTGTTCCAGTCGCGCAATGGCGATGGCGTCAAATTTGATTTTCGTCAGCGAGGTGGAGTGACCGTCACCCCGGCGGGGGTCGGCGTTCACCAGATTAACCAGCTCTTGCACGGTGTGCACGCCGTCGCCCACCACCAAGGGAGGTTCTCGGCGCGCAGCGGCCACTAATTTGTTTCCCACCACCAATAAACGGTAGTCGTGGCCAGGTAGAAATTTTTCCACCATGACTTCGCCGTATTCGGCTGCGGCCGCGTAGGCCAATTCAAAGTGCGCGCGGTCCACAATATTGACCGTCACACCTTTGCCTTGGTTGCCGTCTTGTGGCTTGACCACCACGGGCATGCCAATGTCTTCGGCAATTTCCCAGGCGGCTTCGAGGTCCTGGGCGGGGCGCCCAATCGGCACGGGCACGCCTGCGGCCAAGAGCAGCGACTTGGTCAAGTCCTTGTCTTGCGCAATCGACTCGGCAATCGCACTGGTGCTGTCGATTTCAGCCGCCTGAATGCGGCGTTGCTTAGAGCCCCAACCGAACTGCACCAAACTGCCATCGGTCAAGCGGCGATAAGGAATGCCCCTGACCACCGCGGCATCAACGATGGAGCCGGTGGAAGGGCCTAAACGCACGTCTTCATCGAGCTCACTCAATTGCGCCAAGGCGGCAGCCAAATCAAAAGACTTGCCCTGTTTGGCCGCGCTGCACAACTGCTGCGCCAACTCCAGGGCCAGGCGACCGACCGACTCTTCGGTGTACTGCACCACCACTTGGTAAACACCCGACTCTTGCGTCGCAGTGGTGCGGCTGAAGGTCACGGGACAACCGGCCTGTGCCTGCAAGCCGAGCGTGACTTTTTCAAGTGCATGGGCCATGCTCGATTGCTGACCATTGCCAACGCCTTCTATGAAGGCCAGCGCAGGGAAGATCCGGCGCAGTTGTTTTTCAAAAGGGCTGCCGGGTGCAATATCCCGATCTGGGGTGTTGCAAGTGACGATGGCTTCGATCGCTGTGTAGCGGCTCCACAAATTGGGGCCGCGAAGCGCACGAATTCTTGAGACTTCCATGAGCCGTTATTCCTGTGTTTAAGCGTGGCGTCGGTTCAATGCGCGGTTGGACTTTGTCCAAAACTCTTGACGCCAGCGCGAATCAAATCTTTGGAAATGTCCAAAGCCCACGCGGCACTTGCTGCAGCCAGCAAATCGTCGCGTGACAAATGGTGTACTTTGAGAAGCTTGCTGGTCGTGGCCGCGGCCAGACTGAACAGCTCTGTTTCTTGTGCGCCTTGTGCCCAAATCACGTGGTCTTGGCGTGCGAACACCACTTTGCCGTTCTCAGCGCGGTGCGCTTGCAGTGTGGCATTGTGCTCGTCTTGGGCGTAGTAGATGATCTCGCCATCGCTATACTGGGCCAGCGCGACCACCTGGTCGTCTTGCGCATTGAGCACGGCCGCGCCGTTGGGCAAGACCACGTCAATTTGCGTGCGCACCAAGCCGGGCATTTGGTCGTCGCTGTGAATGTACAGATCCTCCAACCCGGCGGCCGACGGCATGCTGGTGACCAGACCCACTTGGCAGCGGTCGTAGGGCAGGCCTTCGGTCAGCAAATGGCGGGCCGAGCTTTCAAACACGGCGGCTTGGGAGGCCCGGTTGATTAGCAGACGCTGGGCGGTGGCCGCATCCATGGCGTTCTTTTTTTGCAAACGGCGGTTGCCCAAAAACAGGCCGCAGGCGCAGGCCAGACCGGTTTGCAGACCTTTGAGGTGCAGCAACCAGGCGATCAATTTGGCTGGACCCGTGGTGTCGCCGTTGCCCATCAAACCTACCACGGGAATGCGGCCGGCTTCGTTGTCCGGGAACAAATGCTGCGCAATCGCCTCACCCACCTGCTGGGCTTTGCCCGAGGCCGGGTTCAGGTGCATCAGCAAACTGGGACCTGCATTGACTTCGACCACTGCACCGCCTTGGGCTTTGAGGGGTTGGCCAATATCTTGGGCGACCACATCAACCCCTGCAATGTCCAGGCCGACGATTCGCGCCGCCAGTGCTACTTGCGCGGCCACGTCCGGGTGAACACTGTCGGTCACGTCCATGGTCATGTTGCCCGTTCGCTTGACCAGCACCTCGCGCGCGGCTTCGGGCACGCAGTCTGGGGTCAGGCCTTGGCGCGCCAGTTCCAGTACTTCAGGACTGTTGCCACGCAGGCGCACGGATTCGAGGGGTAAATTGCCGTCACTGCCGCGGCGCGGGTCTGAATTGATTTGCAAGGCCACCAGTTCACGCACGGTGTGCTTGCCGTCGCCCACCACGCTGGCGGTTTCGCCCCGGCTGGTGGCGACCACGCGGTCACCGACTACCAGCAAGCGGTGCTCGGCACCACGAATGAAACGCTCCACAATGACTTCGCTGCCTTGTTTGAGTGCGATGTCATAGGCCAATTCGATATCGGCCTGGGTGTGCAGTTCCAGCGAAACGCCTCTGGCGCGATTGCCATCGCTGGGTTTGACGCACACGGGCAGGCCCAGGTCTTGGGCGGCGATCCAGGCTGCAGCGGGGCTGTCGACCACCTGGCCTTCAGGAACAGGCACGCCGCACATAGCGAGCAATTTTTTGGTCAGGTCTTTGTCTTTGGAAATGCCTTCGGCAATGGCGCTGGTGCTGTCGGTTTCGGCCGTCCAGATGCGGCGCTGGTTGATGCCATAGCCCAATTGGACCAAGTTGCCGGCGTTCAGGCGAATGAATGGGATGCGGCGATCCTGCGCCGCCTTGACGATGCTGGCCGTGCTGGGACCAATCCACCGACTGTCCACCAGGTCGGTGAGTTCGGCAATCGCACCGGGCACATCAAAAGGCGTGTCGTGAATGGCCGCCAAAATCAGTTCGCGCGCGGCGAGCAAGGCGAATTTACCCACATCTTCGTGGTCAGTGCGCACGATCACTTTGTACACACCACGGGGACCGGCTTCGCGGGCCTTGCCAAAACCCATGGGCATGCCGGCGCGGGTTTGCAACTCAAGGGTCACATGCTCCAGGATGTGACCAGCCCAAGTGCCGTTGTCCAAACGCTGAAAAAAGCCGCCGCGCACACCGGGGGTGCAACGGTGCTCGATCATTTCGGGCAACCAGGCTTTGATGCGCTGATTGAAGCCGGGCAAGGTGTTGGAGGGAAAATCTTCCAGCTCGCCAATGTCAATCAGGGCCTCGATGACAGGCTGGTAGGTCCAGATGCTGGGGCCGCCCAAGTAAGTCATCCGCAGGATTTGGATGTTTTTGTCGCTCATGGCTTGACAGGGCGGCGATACAATGACCGGCGCAATGGAGGTGGTAGCAAGCAGCTCAGGGTTCGAAAGAGTCATGGGCAGTGTTGTTGCAGTCTTTGGCCACATCAATGGTTGTTTTTTGTCTCGGCATGCCTATTGGCGGGTCGGGCTACTAGCGGTTCATCTTTCATGATTCCATCACTTTCCTCAGTTTTGCCCAGACCGGTGGTGCCGGTTACTTGGCAAGCCGAGTTGCTTTCTCGACTCCAACCTGAAGAGAACGCATCAGCATGGCTGGAGGTTGACCTTGACGAAGGCCTTCAGTTCGCTAAAAGTGCAATTTTTCTGACCAATCTTCAAGTTTTAGTACTTTCAGGTAAAAAAAATCATTTTTTAAGCTGGCCGCTTCAGCCCGATATGACGCTCAAGCTGAACGACCATGCGGGTGTGGGGTACTTGGAGTTGGCGAACCCGGTCGGCCGTTTGGCGATTTGGCGTTTTACTTTGGGCCTGCAGTCTGCTGCGGCCCGCTGGGCGGCGCAGTTTGAAAGTCAAATGGCGCAGCTATCCGGCGACGGCCGTCCCTTGCAAACGGCACTGGCCGGCGCGGTTTGCCCGGTGTGCCAAAGCGTCATGGCCGAAGACGAAATTGAATGCCCTATTTGCAGCCATGAGGACCTGACGCCACCCTCCACCTGGACCCTGTTCAAGTTGTGGCGTTTCGCCAAACCCTACCAAGGCCGCTTACTGGCTGGTTTTTTACTGACTTTGGCCTCGACAGCCGCCACGCTGGTGCCGCCTTACCTGACCATGCCGTTGATGGATGACTTTTTGATTCCTTATCAAAATGGCAAGGACATCAACCCCGGGCAGGTGTCTCTGTATTTGTCCGGCTTGTTCGCTGCCGCGCTATTGGCCTGGGCCTTGGGCTGGGCCAAAACTTATATCTTGGCCTTGGTGTCGGAGCGCATCGGTGCCGACTTGCGCACCACCACCTACCAGCACTTGCTGAAACTTTCGCTGGAGTATTTTGGCGAGCGCCGCACGGGCGATTTGATTGCGCGGATCGGCACCGAGACCGATCGCATCAATGTGTTTTTGTCTTTGCACTTGCTGGACTTTGCCACCGACGTGCTGATGATCATGATGACGGCGGTGATTTTGTTCACCATCAACCCGAGCTTGGCCATGGCCACCTTGTTGCCCCTGCCTTTCATTGCCTGGTTGATCCATGTGGTGCGCGACAAATTGCGCACCGGCTTTGAAAAGATCGACCGCGTCTGGGCCGAGGTGACCAATGTGCTGACCGATACGATTCCGGGTATTCGGGTGGTCAAAGCCTTTGCGCAAGAAGAGCGCGAAGGCCAGCGATTCAAAGAAGCGAATAAACACAATTTGCATGTCAACGACCGCTTGAATCGCGTTTGGTCGCTGTTCTCGCCCACGGTGACCTTGATGACCGAAATCGGTCTCTTGGTGGTTTGGGGCTATGGCATTTGGTTGGTGGCCGACGACAAAATTACGGTCGGTGTGCTGACCGCCTTTTTGGCTTACATCGGGCGCTTTTACAGCCGCCTGGATTCGATGAGTCGCATTGTCTCCAACACCCAAAAAGCCGCAGCCGGTGCCAAGCGCATTTTTGAGATTTTGGACCATGTCTCCAGCGTGCCCGAGCCCATCCAGCCCGTGGCCTTGCCGGCGCAGGTGCATGGCCGGCTCACGATTCGGGATGCTGAATTTCGCTACGGCAACAGGGCAGTGATTCGCCAGCTGAATCTGGACATTGCGCCCGGTCAGATGATTGGCTTGGTGGGTCACAGTGGTTCGGGTAAAAGCACACTGGTCAATTTGATTTGCCGCTTCTACGATGTGAGCGAAGGCGCCATAGAACTGGACGGCATTGACATTCGGCAATTGACGATTGGTGACTACCGCCGGCAAATTGGTCTGGTGCTGCAAGAGCCGTTTTTGTTCTTTGGCACGATCGCCGACAACATCGCTTATGGCCTGCCGCAGGCCAGCCGCGAAGACATCGTGGCGGCTGCGCGCGCCGCCCATGCGCACGAGTTTATTTTGCGCATGCCCCAAGGCTATGACTCGCTAGTGGGCGAGCGCGGCCAGGGCCTGTCCGGCGGCGAGCGCCAACGCATCTCGATTGCCCGTGCCTTGCTGATCAATCCACGCATTTTGATTCTGGACGAAGCCACCTCGGCGGTGGATACCGAGACCGAAAAAGAAATCCAACGCGCACTGGACAACCTGGTGCGCGGTCGCACCACCATCGCGATTGCCCACCGTTTGTCAACCCTGCGCAAGGCCGACCGCTTGGTCGTGATGGACAAAGGCGTGGTGGTGGAAGAAGGCACGCACGACGTGCTGATCGAGGCGCAAGGCGCGTATTGGCGACTGTACGAAGCCCAGCAACGTCAGGCCGAAGCCGAGGCGGTGCTCAACAGCAGCGCCGATGTGGCACAACCCAAGGTGATGGTATGAGCCCGTTTGATTTACAGCGCGATGCCTTTGGTCGCTGGACCCTGACGCTGCCCGACGGCACGCGCCACAGCCACGTGATGGCGGTGCGTGCCTTTCCGGTCTCAGACGCGCAAGGCGGGGCGGCGATCATGAGCAGCGAAGGCCATGAAATCGTTTGGGTAGATCAAATCAGCCAGTTGAACGAGGTCCTGCGCACCCAGGTGCTGCAGGCCCTGAACGAGCGCGAGTTTTTACCTGAAATCTTGCAACTGCAATCCGTCAGCAGTTTTGCCACCCCCAGCACTTGGACGGTGCAAACCAACCGTGGCACTACCCAGTTCATGCTCAAAGGCGAAGAAGACATTCGCCGCTTGACGGGCACCGTGCTGCTGATCAACGACGCCCACGGTGTGCAATACATGATCCGCGACCTGGCGGCCATGGACAAACAATCGCGCAAACTGCTGGACCGATTTTTGTAAAGCAAGCTGCAGTCCGCACTGCCGCACTTGACTGAACCGCGCAACTTTCTGCGCAATCGGGAAGAGTCATTACGGTTCCATGACGCAACTGGACCTGATCAGACGCATGTCGTTAATCGTGTGTTTGCGCACTGAGTATCTCGGCAAGCATGGATACGCTTTCAACAATTTTCCGCTGGTGGCGGCTTGTATGACATCGGGTTGTTATGGAAGGCTGTCTGGGTAGGTCGGATTAGAAGCGCAGGCTAATGCGTTTTCACTTAGCAAGGACGCGCATGCCCAAAACACTTGAAGTACACACAAGACTGCGCTTCTCCTTCGTGATCGGCACAGGTTTCCTGAGCGCTTGCAGTTTGATCAACCCCTACCAGCTGCCGGAATCACTGTCTGCCGACCTCAAACTGGCCACACCCGAGGTCAGCGCCTTCAATGTTCTCTGCGATTCGAACGTCATGAAGGATTGCGCATCCAAGGGACTCATGCAATGGGGCGGCGGTCTGCAAGCCGCTTTGGCGGCCGTAGATGACCAGAGAAAACTCTGGGCAAAAACCGCGGCCCATCGTGCCAGTGCAGATGCCCTGGCGTCCTATGCCACATTGGGCGCCGCTGCTTATGGCGCCTATCGGGGCTTATTGGTTGGCAGCAGCAGTGACAGTGCCAAAAGGGCGTTGTCACAAGCGTCTGTTCTTGCCGGTGGACGGTATGCCGTTAAGCAATGGGTGGAGGAGCTTGGGCGTGATGCGGCTTACCTCAAGGGCTACCGCGCACTGACTTGCACCATGTTGGCTGGACGGCCTGTAGCCATGGACAGTGATGTACTGGGTACCGTTCAGGAGAACGGAAATCCGAACAGCCTGCACGGCCAATTGTTGACACTCGAAGAGGAAATTTTCAATTTGAACCAGCAAATTCAAACCGCCAGTTCAAATCCTCTCAGGACATCGGATCCTGTCAATGAGGCACAAAAGGAAGCCCGAAGCGCTTTAAAGTTGGCCAAAGCGAAGCTTGAACGAGGCGAGTGGTTGGCTCGCCAAATGATACCGCTGGCTTACCCTGCGCCGTCAAGCTGAGTTGGTGGTGGCCGAGATTGCGATGCAAATTGCCAGCAACTGGATCGATCGCCGTTCGCGTTGCTTCGCATCATGAAAGACGGTCAAAATTTGTACCGTGACTCAGCTACTGAAATTAACCAAGAAAAAAAAGACGACCTGAAAAATCCGGATGCGCACCTCTCCTCGAATTCCCCGGGTGACCCTTCGAATGCGTTAGCCGATTTGCCATTTGGTGCTATGTCCCCGAGGGATCAACCTATCTTGAATCAGTTTTCCGAACTTACGGTCGATTTCGGGTAAAAAGAAAAGTGGCATCTTCAGTGACGTTCCGCACTGTTCCCATTCGATTTCATGCGAGTGTTTTAGTAAAACGTCGTGCATCCTTGAGCAGTAGGATCAGTTGTCGATCGTGTGCTGGTGTCGACTCGAAGCCAAAACGACGATAGAACGCCCCTGATGGCCACCCAAATTCCCCCTGGCCACCGGCTCCCGCCCCGGGCTCCACCAGCTTGTGCGAAGTCCACCGTGAGTTCATCGAAGCTCAGCTGCGCCTTCGCCGCAACGCCACCGCCATCTACCAGGACTTGGTCGACTCGCACGGCTACACCGGCGCCTACAACTCCGTCAAACGCTTTGCCGCCAAGCTGCGCCACAAAGAGCCCGAGCAGTTTGACCGCCTGTCCTTTCTCCCTGGCGAGGAGATGCAGGTCGATTACGGCGAAGGCGCGCCCACCATGGTGCCCGGCACCGCCAATGCTCCGCGTTACAAGAAGCCGCGCCTATTTGTCGCCACACTGCGCCACTCAAGGCGCAGTTTCCGCAGGGTGGTCTGGAAGTCCAGCCAACAAGTTTGGGCACAGCTGCACGAGCAGGCGTTTCGCTACTTTGGCGGTTGTACCCAATACGTTGTTTTAGACAACCTCAAGGAGGGCGTGCTTAAGCCCGATCTGTACGAGCCCGAGTTAAACCCCGTGTACGCAGCCACCTTGAAGCACTACGGCGCCCTGGCCGACCCGGCCCGCGTGCGCGACCCCAACCGCAAGGGCACGGTGGAACACGCCATCGGCCACACCCAGGACACTGCCTTGAAGGGCAAGCGATTTGAAACGATTGAGGCCCAGAACGAGTTCCTGGAGCGTTGGGAAACCAACTGGGCGGCCAAGCGCATCCACGGCACCGAGCGCCGCCAGGTGCAGGCCATGTTCGAGGAAGAGCGCCCCCACCTCAAGCCCTTACCGCTGTTGGGCATGCAGTACTTCAGCCAGCAGACTCGCACCGTGTGCGATGACAGCTGCGTTCGGGTGGATCACAGCAGCTACGCCGCCCGCCCGGCAGCCATCGGCTCTAAGGTGCTGGTGCGCATTTATGAGCGGCGTATCGAGATCCGCAACCTGCAAGGCGCTTTGCTTCGTACCCATACCAAAGCAGAGCGTCCCGGCTCTGTCGTGCTGCCCATGGATGAGCGGGTGTTCAACCCCTCGCGCGAGACACGGCAGATCTTGCGTCAAGCCCGCCAGATCGGGGAGCACGCCAGTCGCCTGTGTGAGCTGATGTTTGCAGCAGAAGGCCGGGTGGGCCAGAGAAAGCTGTGGGGCATCGTGGGCTTGACCAAGCGCTACCCGGCGCAGTGCATCAACACCGCCTGCGC
>CANGDZ010000070.1 GCA_947452785.1 Comamonadaceae bacterium
ATATCAAAGCGCGAGGCGCATTGCAACAAACATTACCAACACAAATGGCCAACAATATTGCCACTACAGAAAAATCAGAAAATCAACTATAAGTACTTGATTTTATTGAAGTGGAACAGTCAAAAACTCAGTTTGGTGTCGAACTCGGGTGCTCAAGACGCTGGCCGGGCACCGCAGCATAAGCACCACCGCTGCCTACCTTTACAGCAGCCCCAATTTGCTCAAGGCAGCGGTGGAGTTGGCGTAATTGAAAAATGAGTTTTCTGTGCGAATTCACACGATCGTATGAGCGATTGTTCCGTAGCTGCGATACGCTTCGCCCATGGACACTTTGATTCCTGCCTTCCTGCCTTCCTGCTCCGCCAGCGCAACCAGCGTCGACTGACGTTGGAGATGTTGTCTGCCAATGAACCCGGCACCTACAGTTCTTATAATTATCAAGATTATAAAAATATGTTTCTAAAAACCAAATAAAAACCTAAATGCACTTCGATAATGCCATAGAAGGTGCTGCACATTCCTTCGGCTAGCACGGCGTGCATCATGAGTAACTCTACATTCCCTTATGACCACAATATCAAGGCCGCGTTGAACTATTCTTCGACATATGTCTGCATCTTCCAGATACATATAATACCGCTCGTCAAAACCTTGTATAGATTTGAATACGTCATGACGAAACAAGACAAACATCCCAGCCACCCAATCTACCTTTACAAACTTTGAGGTAAATTCGTAATCAACAGTTCGTCTTCTTAGGAAAGTACGCTTAAAAAATCTCAAGAATGTAGGGTAACGACGCGCACTGTCTTCAATTTTTCCTTCGGCCGACAAAACCACAGGGGCGCAAGCGCCAATGCCTATTGATTTTGCTGCCGTAACCAGTGGGTCAAGATCAAGTTTGCTGGCTCGAATGTCAGGGTTAAGAACAACAAAAAAATCTCCTTTGGCCTTAGCAAAGGCGGCGTTGTGATTAGCGCCAAACCCCTTTGGAACATCATTTATTATTAGGAAAATGTCTAGGTCGCGAAATCCTTCTAGATAAGCATTATCCTCAGATATATTTTGTGTTAATATAATCTCAAATTTAACTCCAACCCAGTTACGCATATCCTGCAAAAGGGAATGGATTAAATTTCCTTGACCATGACTGACTACGGAAAAAGTGACAAATGAAGATTCTGAACTGAGTGAACTATTCACAATGATTCACCCCTGCTTCTTAAATAATGCATACAGACAATATTGTCGAATGTTGTGGCTTAGCCATTCAGAGCGAAAAAAGGGAGTATAGAATGTCTCAGAGTGTTCAAATCCCGCCTGGCCCATACAATGGATAAGCTGATGTTCATCGTACTCAACCTTGTGATCTGCATCGGATCTCCAACCTCGAAATCCAGGAACTCCCACCAGTACTAACCCGCCTGCATCAAGAACGCGACGAATTTCGTTTAACAGAGGAACCGGATTTTTAATATGCTCGATAACATTATCAAGCAATATTGCATCGAATTCATTGCTCACGAAAGGTAAAATATCTGGCCCCATAATTTTTGCATTCAGGCCAAGCCCTATACAATAATCAATATTGTGCTCATTAATATCTACCCCCACAGTATCGGCTCTATACGCTAGCATATCACCAATACCACATCCAATGTCCAACACCTTGCCTCTCAGTCGTGAGCATAAGCGAGGGTAAAGAAAATATTTTCTATACAAACCTCCGATATAACTTCGTGATTTTAGATAGTGAAAGTACTCACTGTTGCTCGGCATGTTTTTGTCTTTCTAGAGAATTAGAGGTTGAGGCTTTAAATGCGCTTAACTTATTTGGCGTAATCGAATATTTTCTCATATTGTCCAAAACCTGCCAAAGGGGAGAATTGAGCTTTCCATAAATTAACTCGTCTCGTGTCCGAATCAAGTGTACGATCAGCCTTAAGCAGCAGAGCCTTGTGTCTAAGATCGAAAAACGAATGGCGATTAAATGTCTCGCCGAATCCCTTCGATGCAAGTTCTCTATGAATAGCCAAGTTCGACATCAGGCTGGGTATTCCAAGGCTCGCTGCCTCCAACACAACCAATGGAAGGCCTTCAGCATGTGATGGTAGTACTAACATGTCACATTGATTCAAAAACGATTTAACATTATTAACATGCCCAGCAAAAAAAACTTGGTTTTCTGGAGAGCGTAGCTCTACTTTTTGGGACATAGCAATGCGTTCAGGGCCTTCTCCACAGATCATTAAAGAAAGATCATTTGATGACAGAACAGCGTCCAAAAGAGCATTAGTGTTCTTTCGCGACGAAAGAGAACCTGCATATAATAAAACGATACGATTGCCTGAACGCTGCTTTTGAATCCAATTTATAGCTTCGGGATTTGGAAGTGAATATTTTTCTCCATGGTCTGATCTGAAGTTGTAGGCAAGATCAAAACTGAGCCCGGGAAATTGACGCTCGTAAAATCGAATCATGGTATTTGATATGCATATACGCCGATCGAATCTATGCATTGCTTTTGACCATAAGCACCATGCAAATAAGACTTTGTATGTTGGATAAGGGAGATCGAGCTTGTTAGCAAAAAAGAAACTCAGCCATATCATTAGGAGCATCGAAATCGCGTTAATCAGAGCGATCAGGGGATGAATTAACCAAGCCATGGTAAGGTTACCTGGAACACCTGTCATGAACGACACGTCAAACAGACTGCCTCCATGTACGTTGATTAATAGACGCTCAGGAATGTCTATGGGGATAACCCAGACTCCTAACACCGGCGCCAGCATCTGGCGCTGGAAGTACAGCGGGTCGAGCACGCGGACATCGGATCGAAATTGATCAGTATTCTGAAAAATGAAAGCAGTATCGCCGATGCTCGACAGTCGACCAACCAAGCGCCCGACAACAATCTCCGCTGCCGACATATCTATATTGATGTCCTGTGATTCACGCATTTCACTTCGGAGTGCGTAAAGTTGAGGGGCCACCACTGCCAGGAGGACAATCGCAAGGACCAGCTTGAAAATATGACGGCGGAAAGAACCGCTCAGGCTTTGATGGTTGCGGATTACAAGCGCAAGGAACACATACATGAATACGCCGAGCCCCGCCCTGAGCAGACCTAGAGTGATCAAGAGGAATATATCAACCTTTATATGGGAAGCCATACCGAGGCTTTGAGCACGAACATGCCGGCATTCCAGTAGTAGACACCTTCGCTCAGGTATTGCTGGGCGGTTTGTAGGTTAGGCTTTTCTACGAAGGCTTGGACGGTCAGGGGATGGATTGCCGCGTCGCTGCGCTCCTCGCAATGACCGGATACCTTGATGTAACCGTAGCCGGTTTCGGGTTTATCGGGGGTAACACCCAAGATGACGATGTTGCCTTGCTCGGCTTGGTCAATGGCTTGTTGCACGGCGGCGGTGAAGGCGGCTGGGTTTGAGATGGTTTGGTCTGCGGGGGTGAGAGTAGTCGGTGATCCACCAAGCCAAAAGACCCGAGACCATGGTGGCCAGTAGGCGCGGCATGACCCCCACACGCTTGGTAATGTCCTCTGCCAAGCC
The DNA here is from genome assembly GCA_947452785.1 of Comamonadaceae bacterium. Classification (GTDB taxonomy): domain Bacteria; phylum Pseudomonadota; class Gammaproteobacteria; order Burkholderiales; family Burkholderiaceae_C; genus Limnohabitans_A. The sequence continues at coordinate 3,573 of CANGDZ010000070.1, forward strand.
AAAGAGAAATGCAGGCATGCCCGCTAACAGTATGGGTGTGATCATGTTTTTGATTTCCACTGGCGCCCTGCCCCAGGCCACGACCAGACCCAAAACAATTGGGATGCCTCCCACGCGGGGCGTGAGTGTGGAGTGAAATTTTTGGATGCCGACTACGGAGTCCATCGTCCACACGCCATGCCAGCGCCCGGTCAACACCAGCAAAATGCAAAGGGCAAAGCTTGCGCTACAACCCCAAAGTGCAGGATTCGCTGCTGGCGACGTCAGCAACCGGTTGATGGTTTCAATCAAAATCATGAGATGTATTTGTTCAGCCCGCTAAACCCGAATATCGGGACAGCCATGCATTCAACTTAGATAATACTGCAATTGGTTTCACAAACTCTTAAAAACATTAAGCGCGCGCCAATGCCCTGCGCCAAGAATTTTTAAGCTGAACCATCTTTTGTGCAGACTCCGAATTCTGGCCCGCATTGGCTAGCGCCTGCCTGAAAAACACAAACAACAAGAGCGCAAAGCCTGAGACCAGCGTCGCGATGATGGCGATCATGGCTTTTTTGGGCTTGGACTTGCGTTCTGGCACTTCAGCTGCGTCCAGCACTTGTATGACAGCACCCTCTCTGGCTTCGTCGACCTTCGCAATTTCAAATTGCTTTGAGAACAGTTCAAACAGCGTTTCTTGGTATTTATATTCGCGGTATTTGGTAACGTAGTCGCCGGTGTCTTTGCCTGCAGCTGTATTTGAAGCAACAGAGCTTACTGACTCGTCTTTTTCTTGCTTGGCCAATTGGCTGCGTAGGTTGGCCAGCTCGTTCAAGGCCTGTTTAAAGTCTGGCGCTGTTTCAGCCAAGTAGCCGCGCATGGCGCCTACTTTGACTTCTTGAGCCGTGACCTGGGCTTTGAGCCCGGCCACCGCAGCCAAAGCAGAAACGGGGTTGGACTTTAAAACGCTGCTGGAAATACCGGTGGCCTTCAGCGCCACTTCGGCGGCAATCAAATTGTCTTTCGCTTGGGCAAGTTGTTTTTCAAAAAAAAGACGGCGGTATTGCGCCTCAGTCACAGCCATTTTCCCAAGCAGTTTGACCAGTTCTTGCACGTGACCATTGGCCAAGTCGGCGGCAAACTGAGGGGCTTTGTCGTCCACTTCTATCGAAATTAAGCCATCCTTGCCTGAGGACATACGAACATTGGCGGTCAAGGTGTTACGCGTGTCCACCTTGGTTTTGGTTTCGTAGCGCTCTTGCAGTTTGTATCGACTGATTAAAGCGTCTTGCAGGGAGACGCTTTTCAAGTAGGCCAAATACTGGTCTACAGGGTTTTTAATGCCACCGGCAGCGCCGGCCAAGCCCCCAAGGCTACCTAAACTGGCCAACATGCTTGCTGCTGCGCTTTGCTGTTGTTGTGGCGGTAAAAACTGGGTTTTAGCGGTGTAGGTGGGCGGGATGGTAAAACTGTAACCCAAAGCCAGCAGACCCACGGCCAAGGGGCCGAGCACCAGCAGGCGCAGGTTGTCAACGATGACTTGCAGCAGGTCCAAAAGGCTGATTTCGTCGTCTTCAGGCGTTGCGATTGTTTGCACTAGTTCGGTCATGTTCAGTTCCGCAGAGTCTTGATGGCTGCGGCACCAATGCCCAAGTTGCTGAAAATTTGCGTCCAGTCTCGCAGTCCTCGCACGATGAAGTTGTAACTGGTTTCGCGGTCCACCTTGGTCGGGATGACCACCGTGTCGCCGGGCATGACTTTGGTGCCCTCAAAGCCGCCAAACATGCCGCTGCCGCGGCGAGCGACGATGGAGCCGTCGGCCCGCAACACAAAGGCTTCGCTGGGTTCGGCGTCTTCGGTCAGGCCTGCAGCTTTGATCACGTCGCCCACCGATTTGCCGGGTTTGTAGATCAATGCGTTTTCGTTGTTCACGCTGCCTGCTGCGGCCACAAAGGCGGGCAGGCTAGGCACCATAAAAGCGTCGCCATCTTCAAGCGGCAAGTTAGGCAAGGGGATGGTTTGGTTCAAGCTTGGCTCTAGCTCCAAGGACACGCGGCCTTTGCTTTTGAGCGTTTTGAGCCGGGCAATTTGCCCTTGCATTTGCAACTGGCTTTGCTGCTGGATGGTGCCAGCCTGGGCAGCACGCTCTCCGGTTAAGTTAGCGGCCAAGGTAGCGCCGGCGCTAGAGAGTTGGCTCTCTAATCGGGACACCAGTTTGTCTAAATTTTCTTGCTGCTGGCGGCGCACGGTTTCGCGGGTGAACTCGGCGCCGTACAGGTAGGCTTGCGGTGTCAGGCCCCCCACGCGGCTGAGCAGCTGCGGCAGGGTCTCGCCAGCTTGGGCTTGGTAGACGCCAGGTGCGGCTACCTCGCCCTCAATGCGCACCAAGCGAGTTTGGCGCTCGGCGGGCAAGCGCAGGTCGGTGCTGCTCATGACGGTGATCACGTCGCCCGGCTGCAGTTGCAGGTTGTGAGCGGGGTCTTGGTTGACCACGGCTTTGGCCAGGTTAAAGGGGATCAGTACTTGGCGAAGTTGGGCGCGGTCCATGCGCTCGATAACTGCGTAATCCCAGTTGATTTGGTCTGCAATAGATTTGACGCGTTCACTGAGCTTGCTACCGGCTTCTTTGGGGTCTTTGGTATCTTTGGGATCTTTGGATATTTTGTCGGCCTCAATGACCTGTACCAATTGGTTTTTGCGTTTGTAATATTCGGGGGTGATCAGGGCTTCGCGGTTGGGGATTACATCCTGCACGCGCATGCCTTCTTTCCATGCGTGGCGCAGGGGCTGGGCCACGGTGCCTTGCAGGGTCACGGCGTTGGCAAAGGCGGGGCTGATGGCCAGCAAGGTCACAACGTCGCCGTCTTTGAGCGGTTGGCTCAGGCCTTGAACGTTGAGCACCAGGTCTTGCACACTGCGGGGCGTGGCGTCTTGCGGGCTGATGCGCTCAATGAGTGCGCGCTGCGTGCTGGCCAAGCTGGGCAGGCCGCCGCCCAAGGCCAAGAGGTCTTGCAACTGGGTTGAAGCCGCTTGGGGAGCTAGTTCATAAATAGCTGCATGATCCCAAGCACCGGTCACGGCCACGCGTGGGCCTGCGGGGGGGATGGTGATCACGTCACCCGCTTGCAAAGACAGGTCTTTGGACTTGTCTCCCTTAGAGATGAATTCGTACAAGTCAAAGGTGGTGACGGTTTTACCTGCGCGCTTGATTTGGATATTGCGCATGCTGCCGTTGGGCGTGGGCCCACCGCTGGCAAACAGGGCGTTGACCAGTGTGCTAAGGCTGCTCAGGTTGTAGGTGCCGGGCTGCTGGGCCTGACCCACCACGTACACCGTAATGCCACGCAGACGGCCCAGGTTGGCGTTCAGGCTCACATTGGTAAACACTGTGGCCACGTGCTTGCGCAAGGTGGCTTCCAGGTCTCTCACCTGCGTGCCGGCCAAGGCGATGGTGCCGATTTTAGGCAGGCTGATTTGGCCGTTGCGGTCTAGCGTGTGGGTGCCGGTGTAGTCCACCGATCCCCAAATTTGCACGCGCACTTCGTCGCCTGCGCCCAGGGTGTAGTCAGCAGGTGCGGCAGCGGCGCTCTCGGCGGTGTAGGCCTGCGGGTTTTCAAACAGCTCGGCGCCGAAGTTGGGCAAGAGCTTGCCTGTGCCTTCTTGCACAAAGCGCTGAAACTGGCTGGGGACTTGGGGCTTGGGCGCACGCAGGGGTTGAACGCGGGGGGCATCCGGTGCGGATGGGGCATCGGGGCGCTGAACCAACAGAGGTGGCGTACCACCTGGCAATGCCGACAGGCCTGTGCCAGCTGCGCCCGAAGTGCCCTGAGTACCTTGAACGCCCGAGACTGCCTGGGGCCAAGCCACCGGAAACTGGGCCAACGCCTTAAAACCAATGAGTGCTAAGCAGGCCATCAATGCCGTACGTAAATACACTGTGCGAGTTAGGGAAAAATTGTTGGGCATGAAGCAGTTTAAATAGTGAAGAGTTTGCACCCCATACTTGAAAGAGCCGTGCAGGCTACCGTAAGAAAACACGCTGTTGGAACAGTGTTTTCAGAACATCTTTGCATTGTATGCTGCTCAACAGTTCCCAATTTAAACAGTCACATGGGAACCTCATCTTCAGCAACACGGGGAGTGGGTGCAATAATGAACAACACAACCAACATGAGCGGGCAAGGCCACTGCTCACGCGCACCTCAAAACGAACTCACTCTTCAAATGAATTTGAAAATTCTCACTTATATAATTATTTCAAATACTTTTTAACTACTAAATATTGTAAACGAATTTAGCTCTTAATTTGATCTGCAAGCAGCACCCTGACACTTTAAATTCAAAGTTGACACACTGATGATCCAACGCGCCGTTTCACGCATCGCCTCATTTGGGCACGCTTTGCGTGGGCTCACAGTGTTGCTGCGCCAGCCCAATGCGCGCATTCATGCACTCGCGGGTTGTGGCGTGGTGGCCTTGGGGCTTTGGCTGAAAATCAGCGCCAGCGAGTGGCTGGCCGTGGTGCTGGCCATGGGCTTGGTGATGGGCGCCGAGGCACTGAACACTGCCCTAGAACTGGCCGTGGACTTGGCCCAGCCCGAATGGCACGCCCTGGCCCGAGACGCCAAAGACGCGGCCGCAGCAGGGGTGCTGATCTGCAGCCTGGCCGCACTGGTCGTGGGGTTGGTGGTGTTTGGCCCCAGGCTGTGGGCCTTGGGCTTTTAAATTCAGAGTGGTGCCGAGGATCCAAAGCGCCGATCGCGCTGGGCAAACCAGGCAATGGCTTCTTGCAAACGTGCGGGGCTGAACTCGGGCCACAAGTCGTTGGTAAAAAACAGCTCGGCGTAGGCCGATTGCCAAAGCATGAAGTTGCTGATGCGGGACTCGCCGCCAGTGCGGATCAGCAGGTCGACCTCAGGGGCGTAGGCGGTACTCAAGTACGGGGCCAGGGCTTCTTCGGTCAGGCTACGTAGGTCTTGGCTCGGGTGGGCTTGTTGCCAGGCCTGTGAGGCTTGCAGCATGTCCCAGCGGCCACCGTAGTTGGCGGCCACAGTCAAAGTGATTTTGGTGTTGGCCGCGGTTTGCGTTTGCGACGAGGCGATGAGCGCTTGCAATTTGTCGTCAAAGCGGCTGATGTCGCCCACTATTTTGAGGCGCACGCCGTTGGCGTTCATGCTGTCGACTTCTTTTTGCAAGTACGTCATGAACAGGCCCATCAGGCCGGTGACTTCGTCGGCGGGTCGCTTCCAGTTTTCGGTGCTGAAGGCGAACACGCTCAGGTGCGGGATGCCTATGTCGTTGCAGGCTTTGACGATTTCGCGCACGCGCTTGGCGCCGGCCGCATGGCCCAAGGCCGTGGGCATGAAGCGCTGTTTGGCCCAACGGCGGTTGCCGTCCATGATGATGGCAATGTGCTGGGGCAAAACGGGCGGTGTTTCAGGTTTTTTCAAAAGTCAATCTACTTCGAGTTGGTGGTGTTCGACCTGAACGACTGTGGGACGACCCATGATTTCCAGCAACACCGCAATGCGTTTGCTGCCGACACTTTGCACCAAACCTTGCATGTTGTTCAAGGCGTTGTGCTTCAAGCGCACCGCTTGCCCGGCTTTGAAAGGACTGGCGCCCAGCACACTGACTTCATTACGGCTTAGCTCCAACTGACGAATCAACTCCACCATGCTGTCTTGCAATACGGCGGGCTCAAACCCAAAACGTACTAGATTGTTTACACCTTTGGTGGATCTTACCGAGGCAATGCTTTGGCTCGGCCGCGACGGCCGGAAAAATATGTAACGAGGAAACATGGGCTCAAACACGCTGATGGAGCCGGCTTCGGTTTTTTTGAATTTCTTGTACAGCGGCAAATACACGTCAAAACCCTGCTGCTGCAAGTTGACTTGTGCCACGCTTTCAAAGCGGGGCTTGGTGTAGGCCAAGAACCAACGGCTGAGTGATTGGGCCTCGGGGTCACCAAGGACTTCTAAATCGGATTCGGGGTCGCGGGGTTCAAGCATGGATGCGGTGTCTCTTTTTGCAGAGTTTACCGCACCTCTAACGTTTAAAAAACAAAACCCCCGCCAGCGGTGAACCAGCGGGGGTTTGAGGCATTATCTTGTAACAAGCCGTTGCTAACGGCGTTAATTAATCAGGCAATGGCAAATGCAGCGCGATCTTTGCCTTCAATCCATTTTGGCGCTTTGCCGCGGCCAGTCCAAGTTTGGCCAGTAGCGGGGTCACGGTATTTAGGCGCGACTTTCACAGTGGCTTTGGTGCCAGCGGCTTTGGGAGCGCGGCCCGAAGGAAATACGTCTTGGGCAGTCAAGCCATATTCAGCGACCAATGCGCGGACTTTACCCACGGCGTCAGAAACTTCACGGTTACGGGCGTCGGCAATGGCTTTTTCCAAGGCTTCGCGTTGTTGCAGTAGGTCTTTGTAAGATGCGGTCATGATTTAGCTCTCGGTAGTATTTTATAGAAATCGCATAATACACCTGATCAAGGGTAAATAACAAACTGTTTGTGTGGATTTACTAAAAATATAAGCAAAAACTCAAATGAGAGTTAATGTTGGCGGTGGGCGTTGACTTTATCAATCCGGCGCCCGTCAATGTGCGTCACAGTGAATACCCACTCATCGCAGTGCACGGCCTCTTGAATATGCGGTAAATGCCCTAATTGCGCCAATATCAGTCCGGCCAAGGTGTTATATAAACCCCGCTCCTCGCCCGGGAGTTGTTTGATGTCTAAGCGAGATTTGAGTTCATTGATGGGCATTAAGCCGTCGAGCAGCCAAGATCCGTCGGGCTGCTCGGTCGCCCAAGCGTCCACCTGGGCCAAGGGTTGCAGCTCCCCGGTGATGGCTTCGAGCAGGTCGCGCGGCGTGAGCAGCCCTTGGACCACGCCATATTCGTCCACCACCAGCACCATGCGGCCAGACTGGTCGCGCAGTTGTTCTAGCAGCTCCATGCCGCTGAGCGTCTCGGGCACAAAGGTGGCGGGGTTGATGTGGGATTCGAGCGTGTCGGTGCTGTCCAGCGGCAGGCTCAAGAGCTTGGCCACACTGATCAGTCCGACCACATGGTCCAGGCCGCCCCGACACACCGGGTACCAGGAGTGGCCGACCTGGCCGTTTTGACCACTGGCCACCAGCAATGACTGGGCGGGTGTCAGGGCCACGTCAAGCCACTGGATGTCGGTGCGCGGAATCATCAGCGAGGCGAGCAGGCGGTCGTCCAAATGAAACACGTTGCGCACCATTTGGTGCTCGTGCTCTTCGATCAGGCCGGCGTCCACGCCCTCCTCCAAACTGGCGGTGATTTCCTCTTCGGTCACGGCGCGGTTGCCCGTGGTGTCAATGCGCATGAGCTTGAGCACGCTTTGCGTGGTGAACGACAGCAGACCGACAAAGGGCTTGGCGGCCTTGGCCAGCCAAGTCATGGGCCGCGCCACCAGGCGGGCCGTGGCCTCGGGGTGCAGCTGGCCGATGCGCTTGGGCACCAGTTCGCCAAAAATAATGGTGGTGAAGGTGATGGCCGTGACCACCAGCGCGGTGGCGGCAATGGCGGCACCGGCCGGCGCCATGCCCCAGCCCTCCAGCCAGTGGGCAACGCCGCTGCTGAAGGCGGCTTCGCCCACGATGCCGTTGAGCACGCCGATGGAGGTGATGCCCACTTGCACGGTGGACAAGAACTGCGTGGGCTTTTCAAGCAACAGCAAAGCGGCGGCGGCGCCTTTGTCGCCCGCCTCCTCCATGGCGGCCAGGCGGGCTTTGCGGCTGGCCGCCAGCGCCAGCTCGGACATGGCGAACACGCCGTTGAGCAGGGTCAGAAAAGCAATCAGCAAAAAGTCCATAGGGTGTATTGTGCCGCGCCGCCATGACGCTGGTGAGGGACAATCCAGAGCAACGTGAATGGAAGGAGCCGATGCATGGCGTTTTATTTGGTGGGCGATATTCAGGGCTGCGACGCGGCACTGGGCCGGCTGTTGGCCGAAATTGATTTTTCTGCCAGCCGTGACACCTTGTATGTGCTGGGCGATATGGTGAACCGGGGGCCGGACTCACTGGGCACCTTGCGCCGCTTGATGGCGCTGGGCCACAGCGCGCAGTGCCTGCTGGGCAACCATGATTTGCATTTGCTGGCCGTGGCGCATGGCGTGCGCCCCGCAGGCAAGCGAGACACCTTGGCGCAGGTGCTGGGCGCTCCCGATGCCCCTGCCCTGCTCGGCTGGTTGCGCCAGCAGCGCCTGGCCATGTCGGCCCACGGCATTTTGATGGTACATGCCGGCGTGCTGCCCAGCTGGAGCGCCGAACAAACGCTGGATTTGGCCGCTGAGGTGAGCGCGGTGCTGCGCAGCCCTGAGTGGGGGGATTTTTTGCACACCATGTATGGCAATACGCCCGACCACTGGCGCGAGAATCTGCTTGGCGCCGAGCGCCTGCGCGTGGTGGTGAATGCGCTTACACGCTTGCGCTTTTGCTCCGCCCAAGGGGTGATGGAATTTGACAGCAAAGAAGGTGCGGGCGCCGCCCCTGAAGGCTTCATGCCGTGGTTTGACGTGCCCGGGCGCCGCACGGCAAAGAGCACAGTGGCCTTTGGCCATTGGTCCACACTGGGATGGTTGGGCCGCGCAGATGTGATTGGCCTGGACACCGGCTGCGTGTGGGGCGGCTGCCTGACCGCGCTGCGCTTGGGACATGACGGCGCCGCCCATGAGCGCATCCAAGTTCAATGCAAGCAGGCTCAAAAGCCCTGAGCCGAGGGCGACGCAGACGGGGTGCCGGCAGTGGTTGGCCCTGCTATCGTTAGTGACTATGTCGCACACCCCACTTTACACCCCGCTTTACACACCGCTTTACACACCGCTGTCTAAACTGCCGCTCTTTGACCCTCGCACAGTGCCCGTGGTGGGCGTGGATGGCCATTTGCCCGCCATCGCCCCGGCGCAACTGACGCCGCAGGCTTTGCAGGCGCGGTTTCAAAACCCGCCCATCTGGACGCCCGAGGTGGTGCGAGAACCGATATTCACCGAGCGCCAACCTCAACAGGCGGCGGTACTGATTGCGTTGGTGATGCGCGGCCCCGATAGGCAAATCCCGCATCTGCTGCTCACGCAGCGGGCGGCGCACATGAAAACGCATTCGGGCCAGGTGGCTTTTCCGGGCGGTAAATTGGACCCGCAAGACGCCAGCCTGCAGGCCGCTGCCCTGCGCGAAGCGCAAGAGGAAGTGGGCCTGCACCCACGCCATGTGCAGGTGCTGGGTGAGTTACCGGTGTACCTGACGGGCACGGCTTACCACGTGACGCCCGTGGTGGCGCTGGTGTCGGATGATTTGGCGCTCGCGCCCAACGCCGACGAAGTGGCCGATGTGTTTGAGGTGCCGCTGGCTTTTTTAATGAATCCGGCGCACCACAGGCGGCACCACTTTGAGACTAACGGGGTGATGCGGCAATGGTTCTCAATGCCCTACCCCGAGCAACGCCTTGCGGGTCAGGGTGAATCTGAAGTGGTCGAGCGCTTTATTTGGGGCGCCACAGCGGGCATGTTGCGCAATTTTTACCGGTTTTTAGCGGCTTAGTTTTGGCGCTGCCTGGGTCTGCGCGCTTTATGATGTGCGCATGAGCTTTTTTTCCATCTTCTTGGCCTTGGTGATTGAGCAGGTGCGCCCCTTGTCGGGCCACCATTTTTTGCACGCCGGCTTGCGTCAATGGGCTTCGTGGGTGGCGCGCAATGTCGACGCGGGGCAAAAGCTCCAGGGTTGGCTGGCCTGGGCGATCACCGTGGGCGTGCCGGCCTTGTTGGCGCTGGCCGTGCACTGGTTGTTGGCGCTGACGCTGGGTTGGGCCTTTGCGGTGGCCTGGAATGTGGCGCTGCTGTACGCCACGCTGGGCTTTAGGCAGTTCAGCCATCATTTCACCGACATTCGCGATGCGCTGGAAGACGGCAACGAGACGCAGGCACGTGAACTGCTTGCGCAATGGCAGCAGGTGGATGCCAGCGCTTTGCCGCGCAGCGAGATTGTTCGCCATGTGATTGAGCACTCGGTGATCGACGCGCACCGCCATGTGTTTGGCGTGTTCTTTTGGTATGCGGTCTTGTCGGTGGTGGGGCTGGGCCCGGTGGGGGCCGTGGCCTACCGTGTGGCGGAGTTCACCTCGCGATTTTGGGCCGAGAGCCGCACCGCACGCCAGGATGGCCAGATTTTCAGCGACTCCCTGACACAAGCCACAGCCCAAGCTTGGCATGCGGCCGACTGGCTGCCCGCACGTGCCACCGCGCTGGGTTTTGCGATTGTGGGCAGTTTTGAAGATGCGATGGACGGTTGGCGCAATCACTCACAAAAATTTCCCAACGACAACGACGGCGTGATTTTGGCCGCCACAGCGGGCGCGATTCACATTCAACTGGGCGGCGCCGCACTGAAGCGCACGGCACCCCTTGATTCCGAACTCGATGGCACCGAAGAAGACACTGGCAGCGGCAGCACACCCGGCAGAGTGCCCGAAGTCGGCCACTTTGCCCAAGTGGTCGGCCTGGTCTGGCGCACGGTGGTGATGTGGCTGGTGCTGGTAGCCTTGCTGACACTGGCCAACGTGCTGGGCTGATTGCTCAGCGAGAAGCTGCGGCCCGATAGGCCGCTTCAACAGCGTGCATCACGGTGGCATGCAAAGTGCCCAGTTTGGGGCTATTACCGCGGGGGTTTCGAGGCGGCGCCTTGAAATAGCGGCTCTTGCATGGCAGCGTCACCATAGCTTTAAAGTCAAACTTGGCGTCGTAAGCCAAACCTGCAAGGGCGTAAGCGGCCGGATGAAGACTCTACTCGATGGCCGCCTCGCCCAATCTGAGTCGGTTCTCGTTTTGGGAGGAGCCGTACACCACGGTCACCATCTCGCCGTCTTCGCGCCTTTCTAAGCTCATGACCAGTGCAGGCCGTGGCTTGGGGCCAGGTTCAAGATTTGGAATAGGTGCAAACAAGCAGCAAACGATGTCGCCCGGCGAGGGGAGTTTCTCAATGCGGCTTCATGGAAACAAAGTTTCTTTGTGCAGTGTTTTGCCACGCGGCAGATGTTGCACAGCGTCCCGGCGCAGCGCCGTCAGTTGCGCAGACTTGAGCGGCCCTTCATCGGGTTGGTAGGCGGGCAAATGATCGGCTGCGAATTTAGACAACGCCAGGTGAATGACTTGGGTTTCATTCACATCTAATTTCTTGGCCAGCGCCTTGACAGTACCTCAAGTGACGCCCATCGGCGTGTCCTTAGATCGAAATTTGACCAGCAAATGCTCGCTTGCAATCGTCATTGGGAATCACCTTGTGTATGGACAGTCTATAAAACCAGCCGTCTCATAACCAGTCTTTGGCTTGAATCCCCCTGCCCTTGCCCGTTCACCAGCGCTGCTGACCCAACTCGTCGAAAAGCTGTTTATAAATGCGATGGCGCCGGGCGCTGATGGCGCCGGGGGTGGCTTCGGTTTCAACCTGCGCCAGCACCCCGCAGCCAGGTTCGTGCAAATGGGTGCAGTTGTAGAACCGGCAATCTGTGGCATGGGCTTTGATGTCGGGCATCAGTTGAGCCAGTTGCGTGGGGGCAATGTGGTGCAGGCCAAACTCTTGGAAGCCAGGCGAGTCAATCAACGCCGTGCGCTGCTCGGTGGCACTGGCAATGCTGTCGACCCAGTACCAGGTGGTGGTGGTGGTGGTGTGTTTGCCCGAGTTCAGGGCTTGCGAAATTTCACCAGTCACCACCTGAGCGCCGGGCACCAAGGAGTTGATGAGCGTGCTTTTGCCTGAGCCCGAAGGCCCGAGCACCAAGGTCGTTTTGCCGCTGAGCAGTTGCAGCAATTGCGCTTGTCCCGCAGCGGCCACAGTCGACAAAGGGTGATGTTGGTCAGGATGGTCAGCCTGCAGCTGCGCCTCTTTGAGGCTGAGCGCAACCACGGTGTAACCCATGGTGCGGTAAGGGGCCAGACGCTGCCAGGACTGTTCAAACAGCACACCCAAATCGCTTTTGTTCAGCGCAATGATCGGGCGGATCTGCTCGGCTTCGGCGGCGATCAAAGCGCGGGTGAGTTGGGTTTCAGAAAACTCAGGCTCGGCCGCAATCAAGATCAGCACTTGGTCGAGATTGGCGGCAAACGATTTGGTGCGAATTTCGTCTTGCCGGTAAAACAAATTGCGGCGGGTTTGCACTTGCTCGATGGTGCCTTCGTCAGTGGCCGCTTGCCAGCGAACCCGGTCGCCCACCACGGACTGGCTTTTTTTGCCACGGGGATGGCAAATCACACGTTGCCCGTCGGCGGTTTCGACCACGCAATGCCGACCATGAGAGCCGACCACCAAACCGGTGTTCAGCGCGGCCCCATCAGTCAGGGCTTGGGCTTTGGCCACTTTGGTGGGCGTGCGCTTCATGCGGCGGCCTTCTCGGCGAACAATTGCTTTTCAAGCGCTTGAGCGGCGGCAAAGTCTTGGGGGCTCAGGCCTTGAACGTCGTGCGTTTGCCAGCGCACCGTGCACCTGCGGTAGCTCACTACCAACTCAGGATGGTGGTTTTGCTGCTCGGCGATCCAGGCCACGGCGTTGGCAAAAGCCATGGCCGCTTGAAAGTGGGGGAAGCCCCAGGTTTTCTCAATGCACAAGTCCGCGCCATCACCGAAGAGCACCCAGCCGGGGATACTGCTCAAGGCGCTGACGATTTGCGTTGGCTTGAGTGCAACGGGTTGAAGGGCTGCGGCTTGAATGGAGGTCGTCATGCTGCGCCCTGCATCCGTGCCAAGCGCACACTGGCCGGCGGGTGGGAGTAGTAGAACTTGACGTACCAGGCATCGGGCGTCAGGGTGGAGGCGTTGTCTTGATACAGCTTGAGCAAGGCCGAGGCCAAGTCAGCGCCTTGGGCCTGGGTGCAGGCATAAGCGTCGGCTTCAAACTCTTGCTGGCGTGAGCGCCATGAGGACAGCGGCGCCAAGAAAAAAGTGAACACCGGCGTGACCAGCAAAAACAACACCAGCGCAAGTGCATTGTTTTCGCCACCCAAGCTGGGGATCACGCCCAGCCCGGTGTAAAACCAAGCTTGCTGCATCAGCCAACCCAAAAGGGCCAGGCCGGCCAACGTGAGTGTGAAGCTGGTGAGCATCATTTTGAGAATGTGGCGGTGCTTGAAGTGGCCCAGCTCGTGGGCGAGCACCGCTTCCATTTCTGCAGGGTGAAGTTGCTTGAGCAATGTGTCGAAAAACACCACGCGTTTGCTGGCACCGAAGCCAGTGAAAAACGCGTTGGAATGGGCAGAGCGGCGACTGCCGTCCATCACGAAAAATCCTTTGGCGGTAAAGCCTGCGCGTTGCATCAGCGCGTTGACGCGGGCTTTGAGCGACTCGTCTTCCAAGGGCGTGAATTTATTGAACAAAGGCATGATCACATTGGGGGCGATGGCCATGATGAACAACTGAAACGCCACGAACGCGGCCCAAGCCCAGACCCACCACTGCGCGCCACCGGCTTGCATCAGCCACAGCACCAGCCCCATCATGGGCACGCCCAAGGCCAGGCCAAGCACCAGGCCTTTGAGCGCATCGCTGAGCCACAAACGCCAAGTCATTTTGTTAAAGCCAAAACGCGCCTCGATGACAAAGGTTTGATACAGCGACAAGGGCAGACCGATCAAACCCGAAATAAAGGAGAAACCCAAGACCAAGGCGATTTGCTGCCCCATGCCCAAACCGAGCCAAGTGAACAAAACGGTGTTCAAGGCGTCCAGGCCCCCAAGCAGGGTCCAACCCAAAAGGCAGGCTGCGTCGATGGCGATGTCCAGCTGCGAGACGCGGATTTTGGCCAAGGTGTAGTCAGCGGCTTTTTGGTGATCGGCCAGGCTCAAAGTGCTGGCAAACGCGGATGGCACCGCGGCGCGATGGGTGGCCACAGAACGCACTTGGCGGGCGTTGAGCCAGAACTTGAGCAGCACATTTGCCAGCAGCGCGAGAGCCAGCGCAATGGAGAGATTGAAAGACGCATTCATGGGGGCCAAGTGTAGAGCTTTGTTCGGCGACAATCGCTGCATGCCTGAGAACACCCCCTCCTCCCCTGCGACTTCCCCTGCCACCTCGCCTGTCGACACCGCGCCCATTGCGCCTGTTTCGCCCAAGTTGCCCAAGTCAGACCAAAACTTGGTTTGGATCGATTGCGAGATGACCGGCCTAGACCCGGAAAAAGAACGCTTACTGGAAATTGCGGTCATCGTCACCGACCCACACTTGACCGTGCGCATTGAAGGCCCGGTGCTGGTGATTCACCAAAGCGATGAGCTGCTGGGCAAGATGGACGCTTGGAACCGGGGCACGCACGGCAAGAGCGGTTTGATCGACAAGGTCAAAGCCTCCACCATGACCGAGCTCGAAGCGCAGGAGCTGATTGTGGGTTTCTTGCGCAAATACGTGCCCAAGAGCGCCTCGCCTTTGTGCGGCAACACCATCAGCCAGGACCGGCGGTTTTTGGTCAAGTTCATGCCCAAGCTGGATGCGTATTTTCACTATCGCAATCTGGACGTGAGCACGCTCAAAGAGCTGTCTCGCCGCTGGCGGCCTGAGGTTTTCAGCAGCTTTAAAAAGAAGCAGCGCCACACTGCCCTGGCCGATGTGCATGAGTCGATCGATGAGCTGATTCACTACCGGGATCAGTTCATTCGCTTGAGTTGAAAAGCACGTCAGAAACAGCCCTAAAATTAATTTCAGGGAAAACCCCTAGCTATTTCTGAAAACTGTGCCATAATCGAAGGCTGCGCAGATATTTCTGCGTTACTTACATCTCCCTTCATGCCTTGACTCACTAAAGAGTCACTCGTCTGGGAAGGTCTTGCACCTTCCGCCCACAGCACTGAGCACCGTTTGATGGTTGATGTTTTTACAACCACTGAACGGCGCCACCCGCAGCCTTTGC
>CANGDZ010000071.1 GCA_947452785.1 Comamonadaceae bacterium
AATCGTTGATCGCACTGTCGGATGACTCAGGCCGGTCATGGCCACAATTTGCATCACTTTGATGCCCTTCTTGTGCAACCGAATGACTTGCTTGCGCCGCTCGTGCAGTTGCTCAAGTGTTTGGTATCTTGCGTCTTCTTTTTCCATGATCTAAACATGGGGGCAGTCACCAGGAATTCAAGACTTCAATGGGCCGAATCTATAGTACAGTTTGGTGGACATGCAGGTTTGCGTCTGAATGGCTATCGCCTCACCGCCTCACCGCCTCGCAGCCAGAGGCAACGCAAACGATCTTTTCGCTTGCTGCAGGCGACTTCAGTGAGTAGGCCTTTGCAACTTGGATTCGCGGCCAGATGGCTCGTTTAGAAGGCTAATTGATCCTTTATCGTTGCCTGGCCGCCTTGACCTTTGGGTTTGTGAAGTCGGTAATTTGTCGTATTACAGGTGCACAGGAGTGCTGTAGTCATGACCGCTAGAACCATCAACGTACGCCTGCCTGAGGCGCTTTACAACCAGATCGAAGAGTTGGCCAAGGCGACCGCACGGACCAAGCCGGCTGGACCACCCGGCTGACCAGAAAGTGCTTTTGTTTGGCCTTGGCCTCTGAGATGAACAATGACTTGCTGCAGGGGTTGAGGGGTTGACTTACTTTTTGTAGAACATATACTTGTATAGCATTTTGGAGAAAACCATGTTGGCCTTAAGACTGCCTGAAGAAATTGAACTTCGTTTGGACAAGCTGGCCAAGAAGACTGGCCGCACCAAAAGCTTTTATGCGCGTGAAGCTATCGTTGAGCACCTTGATGATTTAGAGGACTTGTTTCTTTCTGAAAAACGCCTAGGCAAGGTGCTCTCCGGTAAAAGCAAAACCTTCAGCCTAGCCGAAGTGGAGGCTGAACTTGGTTTGGGCCATTGAGTTTGATGAAGCTGCCAAAAAGGAACTTGCTAAGCTTGACCGACAAGTCGCCAAAAGGTTGCTGGATTTTTTAACTCAACGGGTCATCAGACTCAAAGACCCGCGCAGTGTTGGTCAGGCCCTTAAAGGCTCCAAGCTGGGTGAATTCTGGAAATACAGGGTCGGAGATTTTAGAATCATTGCAAGCATTCAAGACCAAAAAATGATCATCTTGGTTTTGCGAGTCGGAAACAGGCGAGAGATTTACCGTTAAATTACTTGCGTAGCTCTGTGCGCTGTGAAAATTTCCGCCGCATACGAGACGATCACGGCCCAGACTTGCCGGTGGTTGCAGGTCTTATTTAAGGGGCTGTTGTTCAGGAATCGCTAATCAGAGTGAAATGAAGGTGAAGCAGGGTAGTTCATGTTCGGCCCCTTTTCATGAAGTGTCGGGTCAACCGACACTTTGTGGTGTGCCCCTTGTTTTGCTTAAGCCTGGCCGTGATAGGGCCAGCAAGTACACGGCTCAGGTGTAAATTATTTTGACACTTGTTTAAGCTACTGCAATTGGCCAAGTTATTTAACCCCAGCTCAAACCCAACCCTGCCGCCACACGCTGTCATCTTGCAGGTCCCGCCAGGCAATGATCTGCGTGGCTTTGGAAAACACGGATTCGATTTCCACCAACTCCACCGGATCGGTCGGCACCAGCGGTTGAATCACCCGGCTGACCAGGAAGTGCTTTTGTTTTTTCACAGGCGTCACCGCCGTCCATTTGCTCAACAGCAATTTCTTGGAGTTCAGGGGATTCATGGATGGGAACCGGAGATTCAGCGCTGCCGTGCCGCTTTGATTTCTTGGCCCAACTCAATCACCGCCAGCGCATAGTAGCTGCTCCAGTTGTATCGGGTAATGGCATAAAAGTTTTCTGTACCAGCGATGTATGAAGGCGTGTCGCCGCCATTTTGCAATTCGATCAAGGCCAGTGGCCCCGCGTGTTGCAAGGCTGCGCCTTCCAGCACAGCGCCCTTGGCGGTGAAGCTGCTCACGTTGAAGGTGGGCAGAATGTCGGGGGCCATCAGTGCGTCCATGTTCAAGCGGGTTGCGTCAAACTGCACCGGGTAATGCGTGGGCATGCCGGGCTTCCAATTGAAGGCTTTGAAGTAGTTGGCCACCGAGCCGATCACGTCGGTCGGGTTGTTGTACAAGTCAATACGGCCGTCGCCATCAAAGTCCACCGCAAATTGCGCCCAGCTGCCCGGCATGAACTGGGGCCAGCCCATGGCGCCGGCGTAACTGCCTTTCATGCGCATTGGGTCCCAGCCGTTGCGCTGCGCCAGCAGTAAATACTGGCCCAACTCATTCGAAAAATAAGGCTGGCGTTCGGCCGCACGCGGGTGCTGCGCTGGAAAGTCAAACGCTAAGGTGGCCAGGGCGTCGATCACCCTGAAATTGCCGGTGTGCTGGCCGTAGATCGTTTCCACCCCGATGATGCCGACGATGATTTCGGCGGGCACACCGTAGGTTTGCTCGGCTCGGGCCAAGGTGGCGGCATGGGTTTGCCAAAAGCGCAGACCCGCCTGAATTCGGATGGGCTCAATGAATCGGGCGCGGTAAGCGCGCCAGTTTTTGGCGGCGGGCGTAGCCGGCGGCATCACGTACTGGGTGATGGCCGGGATTTTTTGGGCTTGACCTATGGCGTGGCGCACCCATTGCGCATCCAAACCTTGGCGCTGTGCCAGATCATCGGCCCAGGCCATGGCGGTTTCGTTGCTGCCGTAAGCACCCGCAGCCACAGGGCGCGACGCGCTGGGGCTCATGTCTTTGACCTTGGTTCGGGATTTCTTTGACTTGGCTGCTGGGGCTGCAGGGGCGGCTTGAGCGCTGTGAGCGGATTGCCGGGCGGCTGGATGGCCATGCTTGGCGTGGCTCGCCATGGCCATGGGGCTGATCAAACAGCAGACGAGAACCCAGCTCCAAGTGGCAAGACGCAGACGGGCGGTCGGTGTGAGGGTGGGGCGTAACGACATGGGGCAAAGCGTAGGAGGCTGGTGGGCGAACGGCGCCAAGCCGACGCCGTGCAAACAAAGGTTTCAGTGTAATGGGCGGGGCCTTGGTTTTCTTCTTGATCTGGCTCAAAAACCAAAGAAGTGCTGCGGCTCGCCGGCTGTTGGGCGTGGGCTGCGTGATAAGCTGACTCGAGCTAATGGCGCGCAGGCGCGCTATTTTCATCAAATCAAGAAAAATCAAGACATGGGCGCTACAGGTTATTTTTCGCATCGCGATTTTTGGAAACACGAAATGGGTGCCGGACACCCGGAATGCCCAGAGCGCTTGAGTGCCATCGAAGACCGTTTACTCGTCACCGGACTGGACCATGCCCTAGAGCGGCGCGAGCCCGGTTTGGCGGCGCTGGCCGACATTGAGCTGGCGCATGGCCGCATGCATGTGGCCTCGTTGCGCGGTTTGAACGATATGTTGCGTGAAGACATGAACGCCGGCGGCCCCACGCACACCTCGCTGGACCCGGACACCATGATCAACAGCTTCACCTGGGATGCGGCTTTGCGCGCAGCCGGCGCGGCCTTGGAAGCCACCGACGCGGTGATCGCCGGTGAATTGGAAAATGCTTTTTGTGCCGTGCGCCCGCCCGGTCACCACGCTTGCCGCGACAAGGCCATGGGTTTTTGTTTTTTCAACAACGTGGCGATTGCTGCCAAGTATGCGGTCGAGCGCCATGGCCTTAAGCGCGTGGCCATCGTTGATTTTGATGTGCACCATGGCAACGGGACCGAAGACATTGTGGCGGGGGATGAACGCATCTTGATGGTCAGCTTCTTTCAGCATCCGTTCTACCCTGAAGGGGGCTCCCAGTCTGACGCCGCCAATTTGGTGAATGTGCCCGTACCGGCCTACACCAAGGGCATGGATCTGCGTGAGTTGATTGAGATGATGTGGATGCCACGCCTGGAGGCGCATCGCCCCGAGATGATTTTCATCAGCGCTGGTTTTGATGCGCACCGTGAAGACGATATGGGGCAAATGGGCTTGGTCGAGCAAGACTATGTCTGGATCACCCAGCGCATCAAAGACGTGGCGCAGCGCTATGCCCAAGGCCGCATCGTGAGTTGCCTGGAAGGCGGCTACAACCTGAGCGCTTTGTCGCGCAGCGTCGAAGCGCACCTGCGCGTGCTGGCTGACGTTTAAACCTTGCGGGTTCCTCGCCCGGTCAAATGACGCAACAACTCCTGGCGCAGCCAGCTCATGCAGGGGTCTTTGTCAAAGCGCACGCTCCAGTGCATCGACACGGTGAAGTCCTGTAAAGGCAAATCAGGTTCAAGTATTTCGAGTTTGCCCGCTGCCGCAAAGCCCTGTGCAAAGTTGCGCGGTATCAGCACAGCCAAATCGCTGCCGCGCACGATTTCGGGCAGGGATAAAAAATGACTGACGGTCAGGCGCAATTGATGCTGCCAGCGCATCCGCTCCAAGATACGCAGGGTGTCTGCATGGGTGCGCACGGCGGCAAATTCCAATGTTGATAAGGCCTGCAGTGACAGCCCCTGTTTGCCGCTTTGTTTCAAAACCGGGTGCCCTTTGCGCAGCAGCACCACATAGCGGTCGTCCAGCAAAGGCAGTTGTTGGGTGTGGGTGACTTCGGGTAGGTAACCGATGGCCAAATCCAATTGCCCGCTGTCCAACGCCCCGCTGATCTGGTTGTGCGGCAGCGACAGGGCGGCCAGCCGAATGCCCGGGGCACTTTTTTGCAAAGCGGCGACGATGTCTGGCAAAAATCGCGCTTCACCAATGTCGCTTAAATGCATGCGCACCAAGCGCTGACTTCTCAAAGGGTCAAAGTCTTCTGGCGCATTCAGGGCTTCTTCCAAAGTCGCCAAAGCGTTTTGCACTGCCTTGGCCAAGCGGTCAGCCCGGGGGGTAGGGCGAACACCCGAGCCGCTGCGCTCAAACAAGGCATCGCCCAGGGCGTGGCGCAGTCGAGCCAAGCCTTGGCTGGCCGCAGGTTGTGACAAGCCCAGTTGTTTGGCCGCCAGGCCGACGCTGCGCGCGCGCCAGACGGCGTCAAACAACCGCAGTAGGTTCAAATCGAGGTTTTTTATATTCATTTAATGCATGTGTTTTATTTATAATATTTTATAGGTGAATATGTAAGATAGTCCTTTATCGCCCCTAGCCTTGGGGTTCAGGAGCGCGCCTTGGAAGTTTCATTTCACGAAGAGATCAAGACCCTGCGCATGGGCAAGGGCGAAACCTTTCATGGCGAAGGTATTTTGGCCATCACCAAGGGGCTGCTGCAGTCGGGCGTCTCTTATGTGGGCGGCTACCAAGGCGCCCCGGTCTCGCATCTGCTGGATGTCATGGTGCAGGCCAAGCCTTATATGGACGAACTGGGCGTGCATGTGGAGGCCTGCTCCAACGAAGCATCTGCCGCCGCCATGCTTGGCGCTTCCATCCATTACCCGATACGCGGTGCGGTGACCTGGAAGTCGATCGTCGGCACCAACGTGGCGGCCGATGCGCTGTCCAACCTGTCGTCCCCCGGGGTGACCGGCGGGGTGCTGATCGTGGTGGGCGAGGACTACGGTGAAGGCGCCAGTGTGATCCAGGAGCGCACCCATGCATTCGCGCTCAAATCCAGCATGTGCCTGCTCGACCCCCGGCCTGAGCTGACGCAAATGGTGAACATGGTTGAGCAAGGTTTCCAGCTGAGCGAAGCCAGCAACATGCCGGTGATCATGGAGTTGCGCATCCGAGCATGCCATGTGCGCGGCAGCTTTGCCGCGCGGGACAATCAGCCGCCGCGCATTTCCAAAAAGAACTTGCTCGAAAACCCCGCGGGTTTTGACTACATGCGCTTGGCGCATCCGCCCGTCACTTTCGTGCATGAAAAGCGCAAGAACGAAGAGCGCATCCCTGCGGCGCGGCGCTTCATCACTGAGCACAAGCTGAATGAACATTTTGCAGGTGGCGCGCAGCAAGACCTGGGGATCATTGTGCAAGGCGGTTTGTACAACACCTTGATTCGCGCCTTGCAGCAATTCGATCTGGCCGATGCTTTTGGCGAGTGCAGCCTGTCGATCCTGGTGCTGAATGTGACCTACCCCTTGGTGCCTGAAGAGCTCACCGCTTTTTGCGCTGGCAAAACAGCGGTGCTGTTGCTTGAAGAAGGGCAGCCGGAATACATCGAGCAAGAGCTGGCACTGACCCTGCGCCGCCGTGACCTGCAAACCCCGCTGCATGGCAAAGACATGCTGCCTCAAGGCGGCGAGTACACCGCCGAAGTCATGGCCCAAGGCCTGCTGCAGTTTTTGCAAAAGCACCGGCCCGAGTTGATTCCCGCCAACACGCCGCAGTGGTTGCAAGAGAACAAGTCGCGGCGCTTGCAAGTGCAGCAAGCGGTGGGCACGGGCTTACCCAATCGGCCCCCGAGCATGTGCATTGGCTGCCCGGAGCGGCCAGTGTTCTCGGCTCTCAAACTGGCGCAACAAACCGTGGGGCCGGTGCATGTGTCGGGCGACATTGGTTGCCATGCCTTGGCTACTTTTGAACCGTTCTCGGTCGGGCATTCGATTCTTGGCTACGGCATGAGTTTGGCCAGTCGGGCTGGCGTCTCGCCCCTGATGAAGCGGCGCGTGCTCTCGGTCATGGGCGATGGTGGTTTTTGGCATAACGGCTTGCTCACCGGCGTGCAAAGTGCGCTGTTCAACGGTGACGATGCGGTGTTGCTGATTTTTAAAAACGGCTACACCTCGGCCACCGGCACGCAAGACATCATCTCCACGCCCAGCGAGGCCGCCAAGGGCTTGGCCGAAGACAAACGGCAAAGCGTGGTGCACATGAATCAGACGATTGAAACCACGCTGAAAGGCCTGGGCGTGCAGTGGCTGCGCACGGTGAGTACCTATGAAGTGAAAGAGATGCAGGCCACGTTGACCGAGGCTTTTTCCACCCCCTTCCAAGGCTTGAAAGTGATCGTCGCTGAAGGCGAATGCCAGCTGGAGCGCCAGCGCCGCATCAAGCCCTGGTTGGCCTCGCTGCTGTCTAAGGGTGAGCGGGTGGAGCGGGTGAAATATGGCGTGGACGAAGACGTGTGCAACGGCGACCACGCCTGTATTCGCCTGTCGGGCTGCCCGACGCTGACGTTGAAAGACAACCCCGATCCGCTCAAAGTGGACCCTGTGGCCACGGTGATTGACGGTTGCGTGGGCTGCGGTCTGTGCGGCGAAAACGCCCATGCCGCCACACTGTGCCCCTCGTTCTATCGCGCCGAAGTCGTGCAAAACCCCAAATGGCATGAGCGCCTTTGGCATGGATTGCAAACCTCGGTGGTGCGCTTGCTGCAACCTGCCTGAACCGAGACTGAAGATGACGAAACCTATTTCAATCTTGCTGTGTGCCCTGGGCGGTGAGGGCGGTGGCGTGTTGGCCGACTGGCTGGTCGAAGTGGCTCTGCGCACCGACTACCCGGCGCAAGCGACCTCCATTCCCGGCGTGGCCCAGCGCACCGGTGCCACCACGTACTACATCGAAGTTTTTCCGCACAAACGCAGCAGTTTGGGTGGCAAGCAACCCGTGCTGGGCTTGAACCCGCTGCCCGGCCGGTTGGATGCGCTGGTGTCTTCGGAGTTACTGGAAACCGCCAGACAAATTGGCAACGGTTTAACGTCTGCAGCGCACACCTGTGTCATCAGCTCGTCGGCCCGCATTCTGACCACCATCGAAAAAATGGACATGGGCGATGGCCGCAAGGATGGGGTCGACCTGCGCAACTTGGTGGCCGAGCACAGCCAAGCGCACCACATCTTGGACATGGCCCGCATGACGCAAGAGGCCGGTACCGTGGTCAGTGCGGTGATGTTCGGCTGTATCGCCGCCAGCGGCGTCTTGCCTTTTGCCCGTGCCGATTACGAAGCAGTGATTGGCCATGCGGGCAAATCGGCGCAAGCCAGTTTGCGTGGTTTTGCTTTGGGTTATGACGCCATCGAGGCGCAGCGCTTGCAACACCATTTCATAGAAGCCGTGATGACACCGGCACCGGTAGACCCTGTTGGCGAAGTGCCTGTGGCGGTAGCCCAGCACTTCCCGGCACCCCTGCACCGCATGGTGTCCTTGGGCTATGCCCGCGTGCTCGAGTACCAAAATCAGGCGTACGCCGACCAGTACCTGGCGCGTCTGGCCCCGATCTTCCAGGCTGAACAATCCGCCGCCACAACCACCACTGAAGCTTGGCCTGTGACCGAAGAATGCGCACGCTGGCTGGCCTTGTGGATGGCGTTTGACGATGTGGTGCGCGTGGCCGATTTGAAAAGCCGTGTGTCACGCGAACAACGGGTGCGCGGTGAAGTCAAAGCCAACGCGCAAGACCTTTTGAAAATTTACGATCACTTCAAGCCCGGGGTGCCTGAGCTGGCGGGTTTGTTGCCTGTGGGGTTGGCCAATGGCTTGCTGCGCTGGGACCGTGCGCGTGTGCTCCAAGGTCGCGAGCCTTGGGCCCTGCCATTGAAGATCGGCACGCATTCGATCACAGGCATGTTGGCGTTGAGGCTGATGGCCGCACTGAAAGTCATGCGCCCGTGGGGCAGCCGTTACAAGTCCGAGCAGCAGGCCATTGGCGTTTGGTTGCAGGCCGTGCAGCACAGCACGCAAAGTGACCCTCTGCTGGGTCTGGAAGTGGCGCGCTGCGGCCAACTCATCAAGGGCTATGGCAGCACCAATGAGCGCGGCAAGGACAACTTGCTGCACATCATCACGCACATGATTTCAGATCTGAGTGTTTCGGCCGGTGGGCCAACCCTCGAAGAGCAAGCGCAAAGCGTGGCCCGCATTCGGCAAGCCGCCTTGCAAGATGAAGCCGGACAGGCGCTGGATCAGGCTTTACTGCAAAACGGTGCACCGGCCCGCCCTGTGCTGGCGCAACCCATACGCTGGATGAAAAATCCGCGACTGAATGCTTGAAATAAATGCCCTTGACTCAGGTGCAACCCCATCACGGTTCGCATGCAAATGCGGATACGATGAAATCACAAATTCGGTACTGAATCATTTTAAACAACATTAACCCGGAGAACCAAGATGAACTTTCGAAATACAAGCTTCAAATTCAGTTTCAGCGCCAGTCTGGTTGCCTTGACACTGGCCAGCGCAGTGCAAGCGCAAGACAAAGCGGTGATGCTGAAACTCTCGAGCTGGGTGCCTGCGCAGCATGCGCTGAACCCCGCTTTACAGGCCTGGGGTGAGAGCTTGAAAAAAGCGTCGGGCGGTACGCTGAACGCGACTTTGTTTCCTTCGGAGCAGTTGGGCAAAGCCTTTGACCATTACGACATGGCACGCGATGGCATTGCCGATTTTTCGTATGTGAACCCTGGTTATCAACCCGGTCGTTTCCCAGTTTTCGCGGCCACCTCGCTGCCTTTCATGATCAACAACGCCAAGGCCGGTTCGGCCGCGGTGGATGCCTGGTACCGCAACTACGCGGCCAAGGAAATGAAAGAAGTGCACTTTTGTTTTGCCTTCGTGCACGATCCTGGCGCGTTTCACTCGCGCAAGAAAATTGTCTTGCCCACCGACATCAAAGGCATGAAAGTGCGTCCCGCCACAGCCACGGTAGGCCAGGTCATTACGCTGTTGGGCGGCACCAATGTGCAAGCTTCCGCACCCGAGTCGCGTGACATGTTGGAACGCGGCGTGGCCGATGCGATCACTTTCCCATGGGGTTCGTTGACGCTGTTTGGCATCGACAAAGTGGTCAAGTACCACATGGATGTGCCGTTCTATGTCACGCCCTTTGTCTGGGTCATGAACAAAGACAAATACACCGCCTTGTCGCCCACGCAAAAAACCGCGGTTGACAGCCATTGCACCAGCGAATGGGCAGAGAAAGTGGGCAGCGCATGGGCCGACTTTGAGATGGCCGGTCACGCCAAACTGTCGGCCGATCCGACGCGTGAAGTCTACAAACTCACGCCAGATCAAATCACCGCTTGGAAGCAAGCCGTGGCGCCTGCCGAAAAGCAATGGGCTGAGGATGTGAAAAAGAAGGGCGAAGATTCTGCTGCGGTGATGAACGCATTGCGCCAGAGCTTGGCCAAGTACAAATCGGCAATGTAAGGGCACTGCATGCAGACCTCGACCGCAGTCAAAAAAAATGTGTTTGACCGCATCATTGATTCGATCGAGTGGATGGCCGCCATGTTCGTGGGACTGGTGGCGGCCAACATTTTCATCTCAGTGTTGTTGCGTAAATTTTTCAGCACCTCGATCCCGGACGCTTACGACTTCGGTCGTTTAATGCTGGGCATTTTGATTTTCTGGGGCATTGCCGCCACCAGTTACCGGGGCAGTCACATCACGGTGGATCTGGTTTGGAGCCTGTCGAATGCGCGGCTCAAACGCGTGATCGATGTGCTGGCCACGCTGGTGTTGCTGTTTGTGGTGACGGTGCAAACCATCATGCTGTTCGACAAAGTGCGCGGCACTTACAACGACAACGTGCTGACCTACGATCTGAACTTACCCACCTGGCCTTTTTTTGCGGTGGCCTGGATGGGTGATGTGTGCGCCGTTTTGTTGATTGCCATTCGCACTTGGCGCTTGATCTTTCAGCCTGACACCCTGCAAGAACATCCTGAATTTAAAGATGTGGAGTAAGGCATGGATCTGAGTCCTGATGCCGTGGCCGTGATTGGCTTTCTGGCGCTGTTTGGTCTGATGCTGTTACGCGTGCCCGTTGGCATGGCGATGGGCTTGGTCGGGGTCACGGGTTATGCCTACATCGCAGGGCCTGGCCCAGCGCTCAAGCTGATCGGTCAGTCGTCCATGCGCACCGTGACCGATTACACCTTTGGTGTGATTCCGATGTTCATGTTGATGGGGGCTTTTGTCTCTGTCTCAGGTGTGAGCCGGGAGTTGTTCCGTGCAGCCAATGCCTTTATTGGTCATATGCACGGCGGCCTGGGTGTGGCCACGGTGCTGGCCTGCGGCGGTTTTGCCGCCATTTGCGGCTCCTCGGTCGCCACGGCGGCGACGTTTTCGTCGGTGGCTTATCCCGAGATGCGGCGCTTTGGCTACCCGCAATCTTTCTCCACCGGTGTGATCGCCGCTGGCGGCACTTTGGGGGCCATGCTGCCGCCCTCAACGGTGCTCGCTGTGTACGCCATCTTGACGCAACAAGACATTGGCAAGCTGTTCATGGCCGGCATTGTGCCGGGTTTGTTGGCCATGGTGATGTATGTGATCACCATCATGATCATCGTGCGCTTGCGCCCGGACTGGTTGCCCCGTGGCGAACAAAAGTCTTGGGCTGAACGCTTTCACGGCCTGAAAGACGTGTGGGCGCCCTTGGTGCTGTTCATGTTTGTGATTGGTGGGTTGTACGGTGGCTTTTTCACACCGACCGAGGCCGGTGGTGTGGGGGCTAGTGGCGCCTTTTTGCTGGGCGTGTTGCGCGGCAAGCTGGACCGCGCGGGTATTCGCGAAGCACTTTTGTCAGCCACACGCACTTCAGCGGCGGTGTTCACGGTGCTGATCGGCGCGCTGTTGTTTGGTTACTTTTTAACCATCACGCAGGTGCCGCAAAAGTTGACCGAGATGCTGACCGGGCTGGGCGTGGGCCGTTATGGCGTGTTGGCCATGATTATGGTGATGTACCTGGTGCTGGGATGCTTGATGGACGCCATGGCCATGATCATTTTGACGGTGCCCATCATTTACCCCGTGATCCTTCAGCTTGGCTTCGATCCGATCTGGTTTGGCGTGATCATTGTGATGACGGTGGAACTGGGCTTGATTCACCCGCCGGTGGGAATGAACGTCTTCGTCATTAAGAGCGTGGTAAAAGATGTCAGTTTCACCACGATTTTCAAAGGGGTTATTCCCTTTGTTGTGACCGACTTGTTGCGCTTGCTGATCTTGATCAGCTTCCCCATCATCGCGCTGTGGCTGCCGTCCAAGATGGGTTAAGCGATCAGTTAAGCAATCTGCACGGCTTGGTCGATGGCGCCAAATACGCTGCGGCCTGAAGCATCGAGCACCTCGATGCGGACCCGGTCTCCGTCCTGCAAATAGGGGTGCAGTTGGTCCTCGGGCGTGCCTTGCAGCATTTGCCGAACCCGAGCCTCCGTGATGCAGGCATTGCCTGCCTCGGGGGCTTCGTTGCTGATGGTGCCTGCGCCGATGATGCTGCCCGCGCACAGGGCGCGCGTCTGCGCCAGGTGTGCAATCACCTGGCCAAAATGAAACACGGTTTCTTCGCCGGCGTTCGGTGAGCCAAACCATGCACCGTTGATGGCCGTGTGCACTGGCAAATGCAACATGCCATGGTGCCAAGCCTCGCCCAAGGCCTGCGGCGTGACCGCGATGGGCGCGAAACTCGTGGCGGGTTTGCTTTGGTAAAAACCGAAACCGCGTGACAACTCTGACGGAATCAGGTTTCTGAGTGAGACGTCATTGAGCAGCACCACCAGCGCAATGTGTTTGAGCGCCTGTTCGGCCGACACGCCCATCGGCACATCGGTGGTGATCACGGCAATTTCGGCTTCCAGGTCAATGCCATGCGCAGCTTTGCGCGCCACAATCGCTTCCGACCCTGACAGCATGACGTCCGAGCCGCCTTGGTAAACCAGCGGCTCGTCTTCGTAACGCGGCGGGATCGGCTCCTTGCGCCATTGGTAGATCAGCCGCGCATGGTTGCGGTAGACCGAGGCATCTGCCCATTGGTAGGCTCGAGGTAAAGGCGCCATGCACTGCTGCGCGTCAAAGGGCTCTGCGCCAGTCCATGCGCGATTTTCCTGCGCGGTGCTGAGAGCCGCCAAAAGAGGCGCTTTCTCGGCCCATGCATCCAGCAGCGCTTGCAGGTTGGGGGCAATGTGTGAGGCATCTATCCACTGCGCCCCCGAGGGGTTGAGCAGCATCAACTGGCCGTCACGGGATCCGTCACGGCGGGTGGCGAGTTTGAGAGCAGGGGCTTGCGTCATGGATGGATCAAAGTGAAGGACGGACTGGAGTGTGCTTTGACTTTACACGCAACGATGGCGCTCTTAACAGTCTGCAGGCGATCAGCCACAATGGCGGCTATGACGACTGAACAACTTTCCGCCCCCGACGCCCCTGTGTTGCATCGCCGCGATGCGCGGGGTGTGCACACCCTGACCCTCAACGATCCTGCCTCATTCAACACTTTGAGTGAAGCCGTGATGGGCTTGCTGCAGCAGGCCTTGCAACGCGTGGCTGACGACGAGCAAGCCCGCGTGGTGGTCTTGGCGGCTGCCGGTAAGGCCTTTTGCGCGGGTCACAACCTCAAAGAAATGCGGGCTCAGCCGCAGTTGGCCTATTACCAGCAGTTGTTTGCCCAATGCAGCCGCATGATGCTGAGTATTCAAAACCTGCCGGTGCCGGTGATTGCGCGGGTACAAGGCATTGCCACCGCGGCAGGCTGCCAGTTGGTGGCGCAGTGCGACTTGGCTGTGGCTGTCAATACGGCCCGCTTTGGCGTGAACGGCATCGATGTGGGTTTGTTTTGCGCCACGCCCAGCGTGCCTTTGTCTCGCAACATCGGCGCCAAGCAGGCGATGGAGATGCTTTTGACGGGCGAGTTTCTGGATGCCCACCAAGCTCAGCAGCAGGGCCTGGTGAACCGCGTGACGCCATCCGAAGATTTGGACGCGGAAATCGAGCGCTTGGTGTCGGCGTTGCTCAGCAAGCCGCGTGAAGCCGTTCGCATGGGCAAAGCGTTGTTTTACCAACAACGCGAAATGGGCCTAGAGGCAGCCTACCAACTGGCCGGTCAAACCATGGCCTGCAATATGGCACACCCCGTCGCGCAAGAAGGTGTACAGGCGTTCATCGAAAAAAGGAAGCCCCAATGGCCGTGAACCACACCGTGATCCGGGTTGAGGATCCGCTGGCTTGGTTGAATGCGCTGACGCCGTCGCAGGTGGCGCTGGAGTTGGGCGTGGTCGCGGGTTGTGTGCTGCTGGCTTGGCTGCTGGTTTGGCTGGCGCGCCGCGTGAGCCTGCGTTTTGAATTGCGCATTTTGCTCGGCAGTCGGTTGATTGACGGCGTCCTGTTTCCCTTGGTCTTGATGGGCTTGTCTTTTGTTGCGCGCACGGTGCTGGCGAATCAAGCTGAGGCGGTGCTGTTGGACATCTGGGTGCCCGTGTGTGTGTCGCTGGCGTGTATTCGCCTGGGCGTCAAGGTCTTGCAAGTGACGCTGCCGCATGCCGAATGGGTGCGTCCGATTGAGCGCACCTTGTCTTGGTTGGCCTGGGGCGGGGCGGTGCTGTGGATCACCGGCCTCTTGCCCTTGCTGCTGGACGAGTTGGACCAAATTCACTGGAAGATCGGTAACTCGATGTTGTCGGTGCGCACTTTGCTGGAGGGCGGCGTGACGGCGGGCGGCGTGTTGATTTTGACGCTGTGGTTGTCGTCCGCCATCGAGTCGCGTTTGCTCAGCGGCGTCTCGGGCAGTGAGTTGTCACTGCGCAAAGCATTGAGCAATGCGGTCACGGCGTTGCTGATGTTCGTCGGCGTGCTGATGGCCTTGTCGTCTGCTGGCATCGACCTCACCGCCCTGTCGGTGATGGGCGGCGCCGTGGGCGTAGGCATTGGCTTGGGTTTGCAGAAGCTGGCGGCTAACTATGTCAGCGGCTTTGTGATTTTGACCGAGCGCAGTATGCGGATTGGTGACAACGTGCGAGTCGATGATTTTGAAGGCCGCATCACCGACATCAAAGCGCGCTACACCGTCATCCGATCGGTGACGGGGCGTGAATCGATTGTGCCCAATGAAATGCTGATCACCCAACGGGTTGAAAATCTGACTTTGGCCGACACCAGCTTATGGCAGTCTGTGCATGTGACTGTGGGCTATGACAGCGATGTGGACCAGGTCATGGCCTTGTTGCTGGCGGCCTGCACCGCACAAGAGCGCGTCATAACAGAGCCAGGCCCCACCGTGGCCTTGTCAGCCTTTGGCGCGGATGGCTTGGAGTTCACCTTGGGTTACTGGATTCACGAGGAAGAGGGTGGCCTCTTGAACGTGAAGTCCTTGATCCACCAAGGCATCTTGCAAGGCCTGCGGACTCACGGTATTGAGATACCGTTCCCGCAGCGGGTGGTGCGCATGGTGTCTTAAGGCCGCATGAGGGCGCGAGCCCTAGTCCATCATCGAAGGCAGCCACAGGCTCAGTGCGGGGAAGGCCAGCAAGATACCTAAGGTGATGACCAACACCAACACCAGTGGCCACACGCCACGGAAGATGGTGCCCAGGCCCACTTTGGGCAGCAAGGTGTTAAGCACAAACAGGTTCATGCCCACGGGCGGTGAAATCAGCCCGATCTGAATCACCATCACGATCAAGACGCCAAACCAAACGGGGTCAAAGCCCAGTTGCACCACGATCGGGAAAAACAGGGGTATGGTCAGCAAGACCATGGTCAGCTCTTCCATCACGGTGCCCAAAATCACATAGATCACCATCATCGCACCGACCACCATGATGGGCGACAGCCCCAGGTGGGTGATCCATTGTTTCAGGTCGCCCGGCATGCTGGTGAAGTTGACGAAATTGGCAAACACGGTGGCGGCAATCAGCAAGGTGAAGAGCATGGCGGTGGTGCGTGCAGACTCCACCAAAATCTCGTACAGCGATTTCCAGCTCAAGGCGCCACGGGCCCAGGCAAACAAGAAAGCGCCTGCGGCGCCCATGCCTGCACCTTCGGTGGCCGTGAAGACGCCGCCATAAATGCCGCCCAACACCACAAACACCAAGAGCAACACGCCCCAGATACCGCGCAGGGCTTCCATGCGCTGTGCCCAAGTGAACTTCTCGCCCGCGGGGGCATGCTCCGGGTCATGCGACGTCATCAAGACCACGGCACACATCATCAAGATGGCCGTCAAAAGACCGGGAATCACGCCTGCGGCAAACAATTTGCCGATATGGGTTTCGGTCACGATGCCGTAGATCACCATGATGGTGGAGGGCGGAATCATGATGCCCAAGGTGCCACCGGCAGCAATCACGCCGGTGGACAGCGCATCGCTGTAGCCGAGTTTTTTCATCGAAGGGTAGGCGACCTTACTCATCGTGGCCGCGGTGGCAATCGACGAGCCGCAAATCGCACCAAAACCCGCGCAGGCCGCGATGGTGGCATGGGCCAAACCGCCGCGGCGGTGTCCAATGAAGGTGTAGGCCGCATGAAACAGCTCATGCGCCAAACCGGCCCGAGCGACAAAGTTGCCCATCAAAATAAACAAAGGAATCACCGACAAGGTGTAGGCAAAACCAGTCTCGTGCACCACTTGTGCGGTACTGGCCAAGGCAGGCATCCATCCGCGGATCAGGCCAATGCCGACCACGCCGACCATGCCCATCGAAAAAGCCAGCGGCACGCGCAGCAAGGCCAGACCAAAAATGGCCGCAAATCCAATCAGGGCTTCAATCACAGGACACCGCCTTCAGATTCTTCGTGGTTCAAGGGGTTGAGCATCAAGGTCAGGTGAATGAAGCCGGTGAAGGCGCACAGCACCCCCATGCCGTAGATGAAAGGCGATTTCAAAATTTTCAGTTGCGCGGTGGTTTCGCCGCTGCTTGAAAAATCATCCCCGGTTTGCCACATCAGCCAACCCAGCGCAATCAAGGCCACACCGCAAAGCATGTGCACCAGGCCGCGTTGAAATTTTTTGACCCCATCTGGCAAAAAGCCATCCAGGGAGTCGAACACCACATGTTCACCGCGCTCCGACACCAGGGGCAGGGCACCAAAAATCACCACCACCATCAGCAATTCGGTCATTTCCAGCGAGCCGGTGATGGAGTGGTCCAGGAATTTGCGGCCACCCACATCCAAAAAAGTGAGCACCATGATGGCAAACAGAGCCAAGCCTGCCAGCAACCCGGAGGCTGTTTCGAGAAACTTTTTCAAGTTATATCCTTTGAATCAAAAAAAACGGTACTCGCCAATGTTAGCGAGTACCGATGGCTGTTCTGCAACAGCGGGGGATGCTGAAATTACTTTTCCAGCTTGGCGATCTCGGCGCGAAACTCGGCCAGTACCTTGGCGGGGTCTTTCAATCCCTTGGCTTCAGAGGCTTTGATCCAGCCCTGTTCCAGAGGGGCTGTTTTGGCTTTGACCTCTGCGACAAACTTGGCATCGGCCTTGGTGATCACCACGTTGTTGGCTTGCATCAATGCAAAAGCGCGACGGTCCACTTTGTCCCAGCCGCGGCCAAAGATGCGTGCCGCGGTTTCGCCCGAGATAGCGTCCACAGCCTTTTTGTCTTCAGCCGACAATTTGTCGTACTTGGCTTGGTTCATCATGAAGACAAAGCTGGTGTTGTACAGGCCGCCTGGGAAAGTGGTGGCGTGCTTGATGATCTTGTCGATCTTGAACGACTCGGTGGATTCGGCAGGGAACAAGGTGCCGTCCATCACGCCGCTGGACAGCAACTCATACGAGTCGGGTGCAGGTTTGAGCGTCACGTTCATGTTCAAAGCTTTGGACATCTCGTTGACCATGCCGCCACCGACGCGGAATTTCAAACCCGCGAGGTCTTCCACTTTGTTGATGGGGCGCTTGGTGTTGAACACTATGCCAGGGCCGTGCGAGAACAGGGTCAAAACTTTGACGCCTTGATGTTCCGCTGCAAACTCAGGGTGCTTGCCGCTGACGCGGCTCAAGGCCACCGAGATGGTTTCGGCGCTGTTTCCCAGAAACGGCAGCTCGGTCATCTGCGTGTGCACAAAGCGGCCAGGCGTGTAGCCGTGTACGGTGAAGGACAAATCGGCCAGGCCGTTTTTCACCGCATCATAGGTACCAGGGGCGGGGGTCACGCCACGGGGCAAAATATTGCATTTGACGCGGCCCTGGGTGTTGGTTTCCAGCAGGTCGCACCATTCTTTTTGCGCCATGCTGGTGGTGTGGCTTGGTGGCAGCCAGCTGGAGGCGGTCAGCACAGTTTGCGCTTGTGCGCCCAATGCCAACATGCCAGCCGCAGCGCAGGCCATGGATAGAAGTGTTTTTTTCATGTGGAAACTCCGAACAGGGGATTGCAAAACAGCCAAGAGGCTGAGTATTTCAGACAACTGGATATGGTAATTGGTATTAACCGACCGATCGGTCGGTAAATTCCCTAGGTTTTATCCTTGCACAATAGCGGTTCTGATCCTTGGCAGGTCGGTTAGAATTTAGTACGACCGTGCTTTTTTGATGAACTTGTTTTTTAAAACCGTTCTGGTGCACAATTGACGTTTACGTTAACGTCAACTCTGCCCATGCTGGCCAGGCCGATCATTCCTATTCAATCTACGGAGATGTATTCATGAAAATTTTGGTTCCCGTCAAGCGGGTGGTGGACTACAACGTGAAAGTCCGCGTGAAATCAGACGGCACCGGCGTGG
>CANGDZ010000072.1 GCA_947452785.1 Comamonadaceae bacterium
CATTTTGGAGACGGAAATCATCTCCATGGCCTTGGTGATCTTCTTGGTGTTTTCCACCGATTTGATCTTGGTGCGTAGTTCCTTGCCCGATGCCATCAGAGGCTCCTTTTGGTCAGGTAGAAATTAAGCAAAGCTTTTCTTGAAAGCGGCCACAGCGGTGGTCAATTCAGCCTCGGCCTCCTTGTCCAATGCTTGTGTGCTTTCCAGTTTGGCCAACAAAGCCACGCACTTGTCTTTGAGGTAAGCGTGCAAGCCGTGTTCAAAAGCCAAAACTTGTTTGACTTCGATGTCGTCCATGAAGCCCTTGTTCACTGCGAACAGTGAGGCGCCCATCAAACTGATCGGCAATGGGCTGTACTGGGCTTGCTTGAGCAATTCAGTCACGCGGGCACCGCGGTCCAGCTGCTTACGGGTGGACTCGTCCAGGTCCGAAGCGAACTGCGCAAACGCTGCCAATTCACGGTACTGAGCCAAGTCGGTACGGATACCGCCGGACTGGCCTTTGATGATCTTGGTCTGAGCCGAGCTACCCACGCGAGACACCGAAATACCAGCGTTGATCGCAGGGCGGATACCGGCGTTGAACAACGAGGTTTCCAAGAAAATCTGACCGTCGGTGATCGAAATCACGTTGGTGGGCACGAAGGCCGACACGTCACCGGCTTGGGTTTCAATGATCGGCAAAGCGGTCAAAGAACCGGTCTTGCCTTTGACGGCGCCTTTGGTGAAATGTTCGACATAATCGGCATTCACGCGGGCTGCACGTTCGAGCAAACGGCTGTGGAGATAGAACACGTCGCCAGGGTAAGCTTCGCGGCCTGGTGGGCGACGCAACAGCAAAGACACCTGACGGTAAGCCACGGCTTGCTTAGACAGATCGTCATACACGATCAATGCGTCTTCGCCGCGGTCACGGAAGTATTCGCCCATGGTGCAGCCAGAGTAGGCTGACACGTACTGCATCGCTGCAGATTCAGAAGCGGAAGCGGCCACGACAATGGTGTAATCCATTGCCCCAGCTTGTTCCAAAGCGCGCACCACGTTTTTGATCGACGAGGCTTTTTGGCCAATCGCGACATAAACGCAGGTCATGTTCTGACCTTTTTGGTTGATGATCGCGTCGATGGCCACAGCGGTCTTGCCGGTCTGACGGTCACCAATGATCAATTCGCGCTGACCACGGCCCACGGGCACCATGGAGTCAATCGACTTCAGGCCGGTTTGCATCGGCTGATCGACTGATTTACGTGCGATCACGCCGGGGGCGACTTTTTCGATCACGTCGGTCATTTTGGCGTTGATCGGGCCTTTGCCGTCGATCGGTTGACCCAATGCGTTGACCACACGGCCAATCAATTCCGGGCCCACGGGCACTTCCAAAATACGGCCTGTGCACTTGACAGTGTCGCCTTCAGAAATGTGCTCGTACTCACCCAAGATCACGGCGCCCACGGAGTCACGCTCCAAGTTCAACGCGAGACCAAAAGTGGCAACGCCTTCAGCGGTGGCTGGAAACTCCAACATCTCGCCTTGCATCACATCCGACAGACCGTGCACGCGCACGATACCGTCTGTCACCGACACCACGGTGCCTTGATTGCGAATGTCTGCGTCGGCAGACAAGCCTTGAATTCGGCTCTTGATCAGTTCAGAAATTTCTGCGGGATTGAGTTGCATGACTCTTTCCTTCTTTCTTTAAATAGGTCCGGTCTCTAGCCGCTTTACGCGGCCAGAGCCGCTTTCATTTGTTCCAGACGGGCCTTGACGGAAGTGTCGAGCACCTCATCACCCACGACCACACGAATGCCACCGATGAGTGACTCATCGATCTCCACACGCAGATGGAGTTTGCGGGCAAAGCGTTTTTCGAGCGTAGAGGACAGATCCGCCAATGCAGTTGCATCAATCGGAAAGGCGCTGAAGACGGTGGCGTCTGCAGTACCGCTCTGTGCATTTTTCAGGGCACGGAATTGCTGAGCAATTTCGGGCACTGCGACAAGTCGGCGATTCTCAATCACCAGTCGCAGGTAGTTTTGTCCCGCCTCAGGCAGCGCAGTTTTCACCACACCCGAGATCAGATCAAACAACTGCGCATCGGACACTTTGGGACTCTCGGCAAACTCGAGCAATTGCGTGTTTTGCGCAATGGCGGCGAGTTCGTCAAGCCAAGATGCTGCGCCTGCGAGGTCGGCGGCCTGGGCTTTGAAAAGCGCTTCGGCGTATGGGCGGGCGATGGTTGCAAGTTCAGCCATGATCTTCTCTTGCGGTGTGATTACAGCTCGGTCTTCAGACGGCTCAAGAGTTCTGTATGAACGCCAGCATTGACTTCCTTGCGGAGAATCTGCTCGGCGCCCTTGACAGCCAAGACCGCGACTTGCTCACGCAATGCCTCACGGGCTTTCACCACTTGCTGCTCGGCTTCCACCTTGGCAGCTGCAATGATCTTGTTACCTTCTTCAGTGGCACGTGCTTTGGCATCTTCAACGATAACCATGGCACGTCGTTCGGCGTCAGCCAAACGTGTGGCCGTTTCAGAGCGCGATTGGCTTAACTCGGTCTCAACACGGTGGTAAGCCGTGGCGAGTTCGGATTTAGCTTTTTCTGCTGCTGCAAGGCCGCCGGCGATTTTGTGTGCGCGTTCATCCAAGGCGTTTGCAATGGGTGGCCACACGAATTTCATCGTGAACCACACCAAGATTGCGAAAACTACAGCTTGGAAAAACAGGGTTGCATTGATACTCACGGCAACACCTTTCTTTTGGTCGTTGCAGGAATTACTTCAGAACAAACGGGTTCGCGAAGGCGAACATCATGGCGATACCGACGCCAATCAGGAAAGCCGCGTCGATCAAACCAGCCAACAAGAACATTTTGGTCTGCAATTCGTTCATCAGCTCAGGCTGACGAGCGGCAGATTCAAGGTACTTGCTGCCCATGATGCCGATACCGATGCAAGCGCCGATGGCGCCCAGACCAATAATCAGACCAGCTGCGAGTGCTACATAACCGAGGACGTGTTCCATTTTGTTGCTCCTATGGATGTTGATGGAAAGGTTGGGAAAGGAAAAGGGAAATCAGTGAGCGTCGTGGGCTTGGCCGATGTAGACCAGCGTCAACATCATGAAAATAAAGGCCTGCAAAGCCACGATCATGATGTGGAAGATAGCCCAGATAGATCCGGCAATCACGTGACCGATAGGCAACAAGATGCCTGTCAATGACATGGCCGCAGTGCCGCCCATCAAAGCGATCAACATGAAAATCAGTTCGCCGGCATACATGTTGCCGAACAGTCGCATGCCATGCGAGACGGTTTTGGCGACAAATTCAATCATCTGAAAAACGAAATTGAAGGGCCATAAAATTGGATGTGCGCCGAAGGGTGCCGTGGTCAACTCATGGAACCAGCCGCCAACGCCTTTGATCTTGATGTTGTAGAACACACAGATCAGCAGTACCGAAGTGGACATGCCAAGCGTGGTCGACAAATCGGCCGTAGGAACCACACGGAAGTAATGGATGCTGTGATCCACGCCAGTCCACTCAAAGATTTTATGGAACAAGTCCACGGGCAAAAAGTCCATGGAGTTGAGCAAGAAGATCCACACAAACACCGTCAACGCCAAAGGGGCGACCAGTTTACGGCTTTCGGCGTTGTGCACGATGCCCTTGGCCTGGTTGTCGACCATTTCGACCAACAACTCGATGGCGGCCTGGAAACGACCCGGAACACCCGAAGTGACGCTGCGTGCAGCTTTCCACAAGAGCAAGCTGCCCACCAAACCCAACACGACCGACCAGATCATGGAGTCAATATTGAAGACGGAGAAATCGATCACACCTGCCATCGGCTTGTTTTGCCAATGGGTCAAGTGGTGACCAATATATTCACCTGCGGTTGGAGCAGTTTCAGCGGACATTCGTTTGCTCTGTATTGAAATTGACTTTTGGATAAAACACCGAGCGAAAACCCAGCGCTATCCAATAAACCTTCATTGTTAAAACCAAGCCCACCAACATGGCAGGCCAACTGACTTGCGAGACCACCCTTGGCGCCACCAACAGCATGGCCAAGGTCAGTCCAATTTTGACGATTTCCCACAACAGAAAACCAAACACAGCCGTCCCAACATTCACCGAGGACGCTGGGCTCGTCATCCCCCTGGCAAACAAGGCCGCGGGGATCACCACCGACAAAGCACCGTAACCCACCGACAGCGCTACCACAGAACGCTCTGTGATCCACCCCGCCAGCAATGCCGCTACGGCACCCACTAAAATCTGCACACCGACCACCCGCCAAACGGACAGCAGCGGCATTTTTTGTCTCAATTGCCGCACCTCTTGCGCAGTCAATGGCTGGAACGTCTCTGCCTCTTGCAGCTCATCTGCTTCATCCTGAGGCTTGATTTTGATCACGAAGCATTACACCCAGGTTACAAAACAGACATACGCACAGCGCAGCCTTCGATTATAGGGGATAACCCATGCGTTGTGCAAGCTTAGCCCCTGTTTTGCGCCAGCGGCCCTTGTTCTTGTGACGTACGGCACAATCTATTTCACTGCCCATTGAATCCGCCTTCACCCACGAGACCCTTGCATGTACGAACTCACCAAATTTTTTCACTTGGCAGCAGGCTTGATCTGGTTGGGCGGCATGACGATTTTGTTGGTCGCTGTTCGCCCGGCGGTCATCTTGCAATTGGAGCCCAGTCAACGCATCCCCTTGCTGCATGGCATCTTGTCGCGGTTTTTAAAGCTGGTTTGGCTGTGCGTCGCCATTTTGCTGCTCACGGGCGGCCTCATGTTCGCCGGGGTCGACATGAAAATCGCCCCCAAAGGCTGGCACGTGATGCTGGGTTTGGGGTTTGTGATGTTCGCTATTTTTGGCCATTTGTATTTCGTGCCGTTTCGCCGCTTGCAGCGCAGCATTGCGATGGCCGACTGGCCGACGGCCGCCAAACAGTTGGCACAAATTCACACCTTGGTCTTGACCAATTTTGCGCTGGGCTGGCTGGCGGTCGCCGCTGTCGTGGTTTGGCGCTGATTTGAAATTGAAATTTCGCACACCATGAGCGCATCCATCCATCCCCCCTCCGTCCTCCCCCATTCGGACTCCGACCCGCGTCAAGACACGCTGATCGAATATCCGAGCATTTTCCCCATCAAAGTGATGGGCGCCACACACGATGGTTTCGTACACGCCATGGTTCAGATCGCGCTGCAATTTGACCCCGGATTCGATGCCGCCACTGTGGAGTTACGCCCCAGCAAAGGCGGCAAGTACCTGGGCGTCACACTGTCCGTGACCGCCACCAGCCGTGCGCAATTGGATGATTTGTACCGTGCCCTGACCTCGCACCCCATGGTCAAAATCGTCCTCTAAAGCTGGCCATGGACTTGCGCAACCTAGGGCGGGTGGACTACATGCCGACCTACGAAGCCATGCAGGCTTTCACGGCGGCGCGCAGCGATACCACCCCCGATGCACTGTGGATCGCCGAACACCCGCCCGTCTTCACCCAGGGACTGGCCGGTTTAGCCGGGCATGTTCTCAACGCTGGCGATATTCCGGTGGTGGCGACCAACCGCGGTGGGCAAGTCACTTACCACGGCCCGGGTCAAATCATGGCCTACCCTCTGTTGGACCTCAAACGCGCGGGTTACTACGTCAAAGAATACGTGTTCAAGCTGGAAGAGGCCGTCATTCGCACCTTGGGTCACTTGGGCGTGACAGGGCATCGCGTGGCAGGGGCGCCAGGTATTTATGTACGCCTGGAAGACCCTTTTGCACACCACGCCTTGATCGGCCCCGCCGACCCGAGCGACCCCTTTAAAGGCCTGGGCAAAATCAGCGCCCTGGGCATCAAAGTCAGCCGCCACTGCACCTATCACGGCCTGGCATTGAACGTGGCCATGGACCTTTCGCCTTTTGACCGCATCAATCCTTGCGGGTATGCGGGGCTGCGTACCGTAGACCTTTCTACAATCGGGGTACAGATTGCGTGGTCAGAGGCTGCGCACATCTTGAGCGACAAGCTCTTGGCCCACTTAGCTTCCTGAGAACGACAACATGACAACTCCCAACGTGGTGCGCGAAGCACAATCGGTCGAGAACTACGACCCCAGCGCCAAACAAAAAGCAGCGGCCAAGCTCTCGCGCATACCGATCAAGGTGGAAGCAGGTGAGGTGCTGAAGAAGCCCGACTGGATCCGCGTCAAAGCCGGCTCGCCCACCACCCGTTTTTACGAAATCAAAGAGACCTTGCGCGCCAACAAACTGATCACGGTGTGCGAAGAAGCCAGTTGCCCCAACATTGGCGAATGCTTTGGCAAAGGCACGGCGACCTTCATGATCATGGGCGACAAGTGCACCCGCCGCTGTCCGTTTTGCGATGTGGGCCATGGCCGGCCCGACCCGCTCGATGTGAACGAGCCCGAAAACCTGGCCAAGACCATTGCTCAACTCAAGCTGCAGTACGTGGTGATCACCAGCGTGGACCGCGACGATTTGCGCGACGGCGGTAGCCAGCATTTTGTGGACTGTATTCGCCGCACGCGTGAGCTGTCACCGCAAACGCAAATTGAAATTTTGGTGCCCGACTTTCGCGGCCGTGACGACCGCGCCCTGGAAATCCTCAAATCCGCGCCCCCCGATGTGATGAACCACAACATGGAGACCGTGCCGCGCTTATACAAAGAAGCGCGCCCGGGTTCGGACTACCAATTTTCTTTGAACTTGTTGAAAAAATTCAAAGCCCTGTTTCCCCATGTCCCCACCAAAAGTGGCCTGATGGTGGGCTTGGGCGA
The DNA here is from genome assembly GCA_947452785.1 of Comamonadaceae bacterium. Lineage (GTDB taxonomy): Bacteria > Pseudomonadota > Gammaproteobacteria > Burkholderiales > Burkholderiaceae_C > Limnohabitans_A. Next base: position 6,811 of record CANGDZ010000072.1, read on the forward strand.
GACCGATGAAGAAATCTTGGAAGTGATGCGCGACATGCGCGCGCACAACATCGAAATGCTGACCATTGGCCAGTACCTCGCGCCCTCCACCAGCCACCTGCCCGTGCGCCGCTATGTGCACCCGGACACCTTCAAGATGTTCGAAGCCAAAGCTTATGAGATGGGTTTCAGTCATGCGGCGGTGGGTGCGATGGTCCGCAGTTCATACCATGCAGATCAACAAGCCCATTCGGCGATGAACGCCAACCCGCAAGTCTGAAACTGCACACGATGGGCCTGGCTCGCGCCAACTTTTTCGCGTTAGGCGCCATCACCCTGTGGGTCAGCTTGGCGGCACTCGGGGTCACTTTGCAGCACGTACCGCCGTTCTTGCTGACAGGGATTGCGCTGCTGATCGGTAGCCTGGTGGCGCTGCCACTGTCTCGCTTCAACTGGCGCGTTTGGCGACTGCCTTGGCCCACGCTGGCGCTGGGTGTGTATGGTCTGTTTGGCTACCATTTTTTGCTGTTCATGGCGCTGCGCCATGCGCCGCCGGTGCAGGCCAATTTGGTCAACTACCTGTGGCCTTTGGGCATGGTGGTGATGGCGCCCTTGTTTTTGCCGGCCACGAAGGTCACGCGCAAACACCTGGTGGCCGCGGTCGTCGGATTCGCCGGTGCGGCGCTGGCCATTACTGGCGGGCAGGGCCTGAGCAGCCTTTACAGCCTGGGTGTGACGCCGAGTTGGGGTTACCTGTGGGCCTTGGCTGCCGCTTTTGTGTGGGCCAGTTATTCCTTGATGACACAGCGGGTGGCAGCTTTTCCCACGTCAGCGCTGGGCCTGTTCGGACTGGTGTCGGGAGGGTTGGCGCTGCTCTGTCACTTCTGGCTGGAACCGGCCATCACCCTGGTTTCGCGCGACTGGATCTACCTGATCGCCATGGGCTTGGGGCCTTTGGGCTCGGCGTTTTACTTGTGGGACGCGGCGCTGAAACGGGGCGATGCGCGGCACATCGGCCTGCTCAGTTTTTTGACGCCGCTGGGTTCGACCTGGGTGTTGTTGCTGGTGCGGGGGGAGGCGTTGAGCCTGTCGACCCTGGGCGCTGCGGTGTTGATTGTGGGCGCAGCCTGGGCAGGTACGCGCAAGGACTGAGCTGCGCGTCATGCGCAAGGGCTCAGCCCTGATTAGCCGATCATTTGGGCGGGATCTTCGGACTGCAAAACCAGTTGTGCCCAGGCTTTGAGCTTGATGGTGTCGGAGCGCAATATTTGTTGTTTGACGGCCAGAATCTGCGACGGGTGCATCGAAAAACTGCGCAAGCCCAAGCCCAACAACAAACGGGTCACGGTGACATCGCCCGCCATTTCGCCGCACACCGAAACGCCTTTGCCTTGCAGTTGACACTCGGCGATGGTGTCCGCCACCAGCTTCAACACGGCCGGATGCAAAGGGTCGTACAAATGCGCGACCGACTCGTCTGCGCGGTCAATCGCCAAGGTGTACTGAATCAGGTCGTTGGTGCCGATCGACAAGAAATCAAAATATTTGAGAAACAAGTGCAGCGACAAGGCCGCCGCCGGGATTTCGATCATGGCGCCCAAACGCACTGGCCCATAGGCCTGCCCACGTCGGTCTAAGTCGCGTTGGGCTTGCGTCACCAAGGCCACGGTTTGCCGAATCTCGCTGGCATGCGCCAACATCGGAATCAGTAAGTTCACCCGTCCATGCGCGGCGGCGCGCAAAATGGCGCGCAGCTGATTCAAGAACATGTCCGGATCGGCCAGGCTCCAGCGAATGGCGCGCAGCCCCAAGGCGGGGTTCAGGTGCGCCGCGTCGTGGCGCGCTTCGTCCAGCGGTTTGTCAGCGCCCACATCCACCGTGCGGATGGTCACCGGCAAACCATTCATACCCTCCACGGCGCGGCGGTAGGCGTCAAACTGCTCCTCTTCATCGGGCAAATGGCCTTGCCGGCCCATGAACAAAAACTCACTGCGAAACAAGCCCACGCCCACCGCGCCCACTTGCATGGCGGCTTTGGTGTCTTCGGGCATTTCGATATTCGCCAACAGTTCAATTTTTTGCCCATCGAGCGTGATGGCCGGTGTGTGGCGCAAGCGGGACAAGCGTTCGCGCTCCAGATCGCCCTGACGCTGCTTGAAACCATATTCAGCCAAGATGATCGGCGAGGGGTCGACAATGATCACCCCGGCATCCCCGTCGATGATGACCCAGTCGTCTTGGCGCACCAACTGGCTGGCCGTGCGCGCGCCCACGACCGCCGGGATGTCCAGACTTCGGGCCACGATGGCGGTATGCGAAGTTTTGCCACCGACGTCGGTCACAAAGCCAACGAAAACACTTTGCTTGAACTGGATCATGTCGGCCGGCGACAGATCGTGTGCGACCAAAACCAGCGGCACATCCATGGTGTCGCCCAACTGCAACTCTTGCTGTGGGCGCGAGGTGGGGCGTATTTGCACCACGGGCGAAGTACCGCCCTTCATGCAATGCAAAATGCGCTCGGTCACCTGCTCCAGGTCGGCCTTGCGCTCACGCAAGTACGGGTCTTCCATCTCATCGAACTGACGGGCAATCACTTCCAGTTGGCTCGTCAGCGCCCATTCGGCGTTGTACAAACGGTCTTCTACCCAATGCTTGACGCCGCTAGACAACAACTCGTCTTGCAACAGCATCAAATGCACGTCGAGCAACGCGGCCAGTTCATGCGGTGCGTCTTTGGGCATGTCCTTTTGCAGGCGCTGCAATTCTTCGGCCACCGCATCGCGCGCCACGCGCAAACGCGCAATCTCGCTGGGAATTTGCTCGGCGGTGATGAAGTAGTGCGCCACATCGAGTCGGCTCGACGCCACCAGCACCGCCCTGCCGATGGCAATGCCCCGAGCGACTGCGAGACCGTGGATGCTGAAGGTCATGGGCGTGTGGTGGTGCGTTGTGCGAAAAGCCCTCGGGCTTATTCGCCTTCACCAAATTTGTCGGCCATCAGTGCCAGCAAGGCGGCTAGCGCTTCTGGCGCTTGATCACCCTCGGTGTCCACGGTGACTTCGCTGCCCAGGCCTGCGGCCAGCATCATCACCCCCATGATGCTTTTGGCGTTGACACGGCGCTCGCCTTTGGCAATCCACACCTCACAAGGAAAACTGCCCGCCAACTTGGTGAGTTTGGCCGAGGCGCGGGCATGCAGACCCAATTTATTGCTGATGATCGTGGTGGCTTGAGGCATGTCTTTTTCCTGACTGATTTTGAGGAGCTGTGCTGCCCACGGGCATGACGCCCTGGACGCCACCGGCATGTGCGCGGGCGGTCAAGGCCTCCAGACTTTCGTGGCGGTAGCAGACGCTGCGCAGCAGCATCGGTAAATTCACACCCGCCAGCAGACGGGTGTGCATACCGTCGGTCAACTTTTGGGCAATATTGCAGGGCGTGGCACCGAACACATCGGTGAGCAACAACACTTCGGTAGTCCCCAAGTGGTCCAGCGCTTGGGCTGCGGACTCCAAGGTGTCTTCGGGGGCTTCGTTCGGCGGCACATCGATGGCCATCACGCCCGAGGCACAGTCCGGAAAGACGTGCACGGCACAATCGCGCAAGGCGTTGGCCAGCGGTGCGTGGGCGATGATGAGAATGCCGATCATGGGGCTTGATTATCAGGCTTAGACCAGAGGAAATAGCCGTAGGCGGCCATGGAGAAAATCAAAAAGACGGTCATGGCCGCCTGGAAGGAGGCGATCGTCGTCCAACCCAGGCTTTTGAACAGGTCGACCGCCAACCCAATGCCCCACTGCACCACAAAGATGCCAGCAAAAATCACCAAGTTGTAGGCAGATAAGGCACGCCCGGCCAGCGCGGCCGGGAAGGCCTGGCCCACGGCGGGTTGCGCCAGGGACACAAAACTGCTGGTCAAGCAAAACAAGGCCAGCACCATGGCGGTCCAAGCCCCCAAGCCATCGGCGGCCACAATCAAAACACCCATCACGACGAAGCTCCACGGCAAGCCCCAGGTGATCAGGACATTGGGGGCAATGCCGCGCCGTGACAATTTGGGCGTGATCATGCCCCAGGTCCAAAACGTACACAGCATGGTGAAGTTGATGGCGAACAAGCCCGTGGCCGCCTCGATCGAGCTCCAGCCACCGACCTGCGTCATCCAAGGTCCCGCCCACAGGGTTTGAATCGCCACCATACCGCCGTAGCTGAAAAAGCCGATCGGCGTCATGCGCCAGAAATACCGGCTGCGCCATACCGCGGCATAGCCTTTTTCATCCGCTGGCGTTTGCGCCTCAGAGGCTGCAGACGCCGTCTCCCAAGCAGGAACCTGCCAGGCCATGAGCAACATGGTGAGCACCACCAACACCGCCAAACCCAGAAACATCACGCGCCATCCCACCCAAGGCATTAACCACTGCACCGGCAAGGTGGACATCAGCATGCCCAGGGAGCCCGTCATCAACATCCAAGAATTGGTGCGCAATTGTGACGAGGGGTCCAGCCAGCGGCGGTAACCGGTCAACGGCGCCATCAGGCAGGCGCTCACGCCCACCCCGCACAACATGCGCGCCATCAACAACCCCACAAAGCTGGTGGCCATGGCAAAGGCCATGCAACCCAACACCGCCATACTCAAAAACGCGATGTTGACCTTTTTGGGGCCGAATCGATCTAGCCAGGAGCCCAGGGGCAGTTGGGTGAGCGAAAATCCCAAAAAATAGCCCCCGGCCAGCAGGCCCAGGTCGCGAGCCGTCAAACCCATTTCCAGCGTGAGCGTAGGCGAGAGGGTAGCGGTGATGGCACGAATCAAGGCCGATAGAAAATAGGCGCTGGCAAAGGCCAAAAACACCACGATCGCCGTTCGGCGCGGAAGTAAATCGTGAGATGAGGCAACGGTCATGGTTGGCGAATGCTTTCAAAAAAGGTGTCGGCCATATCGCCTTGAATTTTCGTTTGGTAAACCATGGCGTTGACCCATTGCACGCCATCGCCCTCTGGCCATGCGACCCACAGGCCTTGGGCCTGCGTCGCTTGACCGTTGGGCTGCAGCCCCTGCGCGCGCACACGCACCGCGCCCGGCAGGGCCTTGGGCGCAACCCAAGCTTGACTCTCTCGGGTTTGCGCCTGCAAGGTACGCCAAGTGGCGGTCTGCCAGCCCTGCAGGACTTGGGTCGCGTCCAAACCCGCGGGCAATCGGCCGGTCATCACCACCCACATGCCGCCTCCGGCCTCGCAACCGGCCACCTGCAAAGACACCTGCGCCTGCGCGATGGTGACGTCACGTTGGGTGCGGTCGGGTTTGCAAGGCAATTGGGCGGTGACATTTGTGCCTTCGAAATGGATGTCTCGCCAGTTGTAGGTGGGTTGGCAGGCGCAGAGCAAAAGCGCCACAAGCCCTGAAATTTTTCTCATGGCTGTCATTATCGTGTCCGAATCTCGATTTGAATTTCGCGACAATGACAGCATGAACTCATTACATGGTATTCGCGTCCTCGACCTGTCCCGCGTACTGGCCGGCCCTTGGTGTACCCAAACCCTGGCCGACCTGGGCGCAGATGTGATCAAAATTGAACGTCCCGTCACGGGTGACGACACCCGCACCTGGGGGCCTCCGTTTTTGAAAGATGCCCAAGGGCAAGACACGGCCGAAGCCGCTTATTACCTGGGCACCAACCGCAACAAGCGCTCCGTCACCTGTGACATTGCCCAGCCTGCGGGACAAGCGCTGATCCGTGAACTGGTGCTGCATTGCGATGTCTTCATCGAGAACTTCAAAGTCGGCGACATGGCCCGCTATGGCCTGGACTACGCCAGCCTGAAAATTCTCAACCCCAAGTTGGTTTACTGCAGCGTGACCGGTTTTGGCCAGACGGGCCCTTATGCCGAACGCGCCGGTTACGACTACGCGGTTCAAGGCATGGGTGGCTTGATGAGTGTCACCGGTGAGCGCGACGACCTGGGCGGCGGGCCACAGAAAGTGGGCGTGGCTGTCGCCGACCTGTTCACGGGCATGTACGCCACGGTAGGTATTTTGGCTGCGCTGCGCCATGCAGAACATACCGGTCAGGGCCAACAGGTCGATATGGCCTTACTCGACACGCAGGTGGCCATGCTGGCCAACCTGGGTGCGAACTACCTCGTCAGTGGCAATGTGCCTGGCCGTTCAGGCAATGCGCATCTGAACGTCGTCCCCTACCAGGTCTTTGAAGTGCAAGCGCCACCGAACGCAGCGCCCGGCTCGACAGACCATTTGATTCTGGCCGTTGGCAATGACGGCCAATTTGCCAAATTTTGCGCCGTGGCGGGTCGTGCGGAATTGGCCTCACACCCCCATTTCATTAAAAATTCCGATCGGGTGCGCCACCGCGCTGAGTTGGTGCCCCTGCTCGAAGCCATCCTGAAAACCCGGACCAAAGCCGCATGGCTGTCCGCGCTGGAAGCCGCCAAGGTGCCTTGCGGCGCCATCAACAACCTGGCCGAAGTTTTTGCCGACCCGCATGTGCAAGCACGCCACATGGTCACCCCCTGGAACCACCCGGTAGAGCCCAACCTGCGTTTGGTGGCCAGCCCTCTCAAACTGAGCGAAACCCCCGTGCGCAATGATTTACCGCCGCCCCTGCTGGGCCAGCATACCGACGAAGTTCTGAGTCAGGTCTTGGCTTATTCCGCCGATCAAATGCACCGCTTGCGCGAGCAAAAGGTGATTTGAGGAGGCCGATTACTTCAAGGCACCAAATACTTTGCCCAACAAGGCGCTGCCGGTGCCGATCGGGTCTTGGCGGATTTTCTTTTCTTCCTCGCCAATCATCACAAACAGGCCATCCAAAGCCTTGCTGGTCACGTAACTCTCCAGGGTGGCCTCTTGCGGCTTGAGCAGGCCCAAGCTCAAGGCCTTTCCGGCCACGGCGTTGTACTGTTCAGCCAAGCCCACCTTGGCGGTGGCTTGGGTGATCACGGGTAAAAATTTCTGACCCAAGGGCAGCCGGGTTTTGCTGCTGAAATAATCCGTGGCGGAGGTACTCCCCCCCTGCAAAATGGTCTTGGCATCGCTCACGCTCATGGTTTTGACCGCCCCCACCAGCATTTCTTTGGCCAAGGGCATGGCGCTCTCAGCTGCGCGGTTCATCCCCAACACCAATTCGTCAATTTTTTGACTTTGCCCCATCATCTTCAGCCATTTGGCCGCTTCATTCAAATAGCCCGGCAAGGCAATGCGCACTTTGTCATTGCCCATGAAACCATCGGTCGTGCCAAGCAGACCGACTGCTGCAATAGCGCTTTTCTCCAATGCCAATTTCAACCCTGACGAAGCATCCGTACCACTCAGGTCGGCCAACGAAATCGCCTCTGCAGCACGGACATAGGCCATGAGCGATACTGCACCGATCAGGCCGGTGGTATTAAACTGACGACGGTGCATAAAACGGACTCCCTGGGATTTCATGAAACTTGTTTTGACACGCTCAGCCGCATGGCTGTGTACCGCCATCTTGTGCCTGCTGGCGGCTTGCACTTCGCAGTCCGCCCCCGAATCTAACTTTGTTTTGCTGGATGGCTCACGTGTGAGCACCTCGCAATTGCGAGGAAAAGTAACACTGGTCAATTTTTGGGCCACCAGTTGCACCACCTGCGTGGCTGAAATGCCGCAGATCATTGCCACCTATGGCAAGTACCAGCCCCAAGGGTTTGACACCGTGGCCGTGGCCATGAGTTACGACCCGCCCAGCTATGTGGTGAACTTTGCGCAGACGCGCCGTTTGCCATTTAAAGTGGCCATCGACAACACCGGGGCCATTGCGCAGGCCTGGGGAGACGTCAAACTCACACCGACCACCTACCTGCTCGACAAGCAGGGGGCCATTGTGAAGCGCTATGTCGGTGCACCCAACTTCGCCGAGCTACACCAACTGATTGAAAAACTGCTCGCCGCCACCTGACTGTGGCCGTGTCAGAGATGGCGAAACAGTGCGGCCGTTCAATCCTTGCGGAAGGTGTCGTGACAGGCCTTGCAAGAAGCGCCGGTGGCACCGAACGCGGTTTTGAGTGTGTCCAGATTCCCGGTTTTGGCTGCAGCTTGAAGTTTTAAGGTTTCCGCCTGGAACTTGTCAGACGCTTCTTTGAATTTACCGGCCTCTTTCCAAATTTCAGGCTTGGCGCGGGTTTCGCCTTTGTCGGTGCCTTCGGCAAAAGCGGTCCAAGGCAACTTGGCCAATTCGGCCACCAGCTCCACGTTCTCGGCGGCGACTTTGGCATCAAAAGGCACTTTGCCACTGACCATGGCCCCAACGCGACCAAAATGGGTACCAATCAAAGTCAAACTGGCTTTGCGGTACTTGACGGCATCTTCAGGCTTGGCAAACTGTGCTGAAGCCGGCAATGCCATGGCGGTGGCGACTGAGGCTAAGATCAGTGCTGTATTTATTTTCATGGGGATCCTCCTTTGAGTTAAGGGCCGCGTTTGGAACGCCTGGCCCGACAGGTATCGCCTAACGTGACGACGACAAATAGTCTCGCATGTTTTTCTTTTTTCTGCAGCGCTCGGTCATTTTGGGGAGTATCTATATGGTCAAAATTCGTGTCTGGGATCTACCCACTCGATTATTTCACTGGGCACTGGTGCTGTGTGTGCTGGCCCTGGTGATCACGGGCAATGTGGGTGGAGATGCCATGGTGTGGCATTTCCGTTTCGGCTACACGGTGTTGAGCTTGTTGATTTTCCGAGCGATATGGGGTTTTGTCGGGGGTCTTTGGTCGCGCTGGTCAGCCTTGCGTGGCAGTCCTGCTGCGGTGTGGTCCAGCGTGCGTCACCCCTCGGGGATGCCTCAGCCGGGGCACAGCGCCTTGGGCTCGCTGTCCGTGGCGGCCTTGCTCATGTTCTTGCTCATGCAAGTAGGCACGGGCTTGATCAGCGATGACGAAATTGCCACGGCCGGACCCTTTGTTCCTTGGGTATCGTCCTCACTGTCCGCCATGGCCACTCACTGGCACACGCAAACTGGCAAGTTTGTTTTGCTGTCACTGATCGCTTTGCATATTGCCGCCATCTGGTTTTATCGGCGCTTCAAACAGTTGCATTTGACAAGCACGATGGTAACGGGCGATCAGTTATTCCCGCAAGAATGGCCTGCTTCACGCGATGAAGCCAGTACCCGGCTGTGGGCTTGGTTGGTTTGGTGCCTGTCTGCAGGTCTGGTGTTTGGGCTGATTCAATATGCGCCGTGAAAACCAACGCTCCTTTGTCGCAATGGCAGTAAACTGATCGTCATATCGACTATAGGCTCACGACTTGACCACCCCTGTTATCACATTGCTGACACCTTCCACCACGCAGGAGTTGGCAACGGTCCGCGAAACTTTTTTAGCCTATGCCCAAGGCCTGAGTGTGGATCTGGATTTCCAAGGTTTTGAAGCCGAGTTAGCCACGCTGCCTGGCGAGTACGCAGCCCCACGCGGCGCCTTGTGTCTGGCCTTGGTGGATGGCGTCGTGGCCGGATGCTGCGCCTTGCGACCTCTGGACAATGTGGATTACGCGAATGCAGCGGAGATGAAACGATTATTTGTCCACACTGCTTTTCGACGTTTGGGACTGGGTCGCCTGTTGGCGGAAACCATTTTGGACGCAGCGCGACTGGCCGACTACAGCTGCGTGCTGCTGGACACCTTGGACGAGATGGAAACAGCCAGAGCGCTGTATGAGGACTTGGGCTTTGCAGAGGTGCCGCCCTACTATCACAACCCCCATGCAGGCGCCCATTACCTGAAAGTGGATTTGTGATGCAAGAACCCGCGAACCGGGCGTAAAAAAGAGGGCCGAGGCCCTCTTTTGCATTTCAGCACCAAGAATTAACTTTGGGCTTGTGCCAACAACGTGGCTGCATCGCTGACTTCGAATTTGCCGGGACCTTCTACGTTCAAGGTCGCTACTTTGCCGTCCTTGACCAACATCGAATAACGATTGCTGCGCAGACCCATGCCGCGGGACGTCAAGTCCAGCGTCAGCCCGGTGGCCTTGCTGAAATCAGCGCTGCCATCGGCGAGCATGCGGACTTTGGCACCGCTCTTTTGCTCGCGCGCCCATGCGCCCATCACGAAGGCATCGTTCACACTCACACACCAAATCTCGTCGACACCAGCCGCCTTGAGTTGATCGTATTGGTCCACATAACCCGGCACATGCTTGGCCGAACAGGTGGGCGTAAAAGCGCCCGGCAAGGCAAACAAGGCAATGGTTTTACCCGCACTGGCTTTGCTCACATCGACTGGGTTGGGGCCAATGCTGCAGCCGTTGCCTTCTACTTCGACGTACTCCATCAGAGTGGCTGCGGGTAATGTGTCTCCGACTTTGATCATGAGTGGCTCCTTTGAATGATCGAAAAAAAATGGCTTCGTAACAAAGCACAGGCAAAAAAAAACGACCCACCATTGTGAGTCGTTTTTACAAGCTTTGCAGCGAGTCAGCCTTTTGGGCTTAGACCACAGCAGCCTTTGTCACCAAACGGGTCGCAACCCAGTTTTTGGTTTTAGAGATAGGACGGCTTTCAGTAATTTCAATCACGTCGCCGAGATTGAATTCACCTGTTTCGTCGTGTGCGTGGTACTTGCTCGATTTGGCAACAATTTTGCCGTACAGAGCGTGTTTCACGCGACGCTCCACCAAAACCGTCACGGTTTTAGTGCGCTTATCGCTGACCACCTTGCCAATCAAGGTGCGCTTGAGGGATGTCTTAGCTTCCGTCATGGTCACTCCTTATTTGGCGGCTTGCTTTTCAGCAAGGATGGTCTTGGCACGAGCCACGCTGCGGCGGGTTTCGCGCAGTTGGTTGGTGTTACCCAATTGTTGAGTTGCTTTTTGCATACGCAATCCGAAATGGGCCTTTTGCAAGTCCTTGATTTCAGCTTTGATGCCAGCAGCGTCTTTTTGGCGCAGTTCAGTCGTATTCATTTCTAATTTCTCCTGAATTACTGGCCAATCATGCGTGTGACGAATGTCGTACGCAGGGGCAGCTTTGCGGCGGCCAATTTAAACGCTTGACGAGCCAACTCTTCTGGCACACCCACGATTTCATACAGCACCTTACCGGGCTGAATCTCAGCCACGTAGTACTCGGGGTTACCTTTACCGTTACCCATACGCACTTCAGCAGGCTTAGTGGAAATCGGTTTGTCAGGGAACACACGAATCCAGATGCGACCACCACGCTTAACGTGACGAGAAATCGCACGACGTGCGGCTTCGATCTGACGGGCCGTCAAACGGCCACGATCTGTAGACTTCAGACCGAAATCACCGAACGCTACTGTGTTGCCACGTGTAGCGATACCTGTGTTGCGGCCCTTTTGTTCCTTACGGAACTTTCTGCGAGCGGGTTGCAGCATATTTACTCTCCTTTAGCACCGTCAGCTGCTGCAGCTGGCGCGGCGACTTTGCGTACGCGCTTAACGGCGGGTTTATCA
>CANGDZ010000073.1 GCA_947452785.1 Comamonadaceae bacterium
CCCAGTATTTGCAGCAACGCCCCCAAGCCTTGGTGACCTTCATGGGTCCTCAGGCTTATATGTCGCCAGCGGTATACCCTGATCTGCAACGTGTTCCCACGTGGTCCTACTTAGCGGTGCACGCCCGTGTCGAAGCGCGGTTTCTTGTAGGCGAAGAGGCCAAGGATGCGATGCTCAAGCAGTTGATTGCCGAGCATGAACCCACTTACGCCGCGCAATGGCGCGCGTTGCCTGAAAGCTACACCCAGGCCATGCTGAAAGGCATTGTGGCCTTTGAATTGAAAATTTTGGATCTGCAAACCAAGGTCAAGATCAACCAACACCGACCCGAGTCTCATGTGGCGATGCATGCGGTGTACGCCCAAGGCAACTCTCAAGAACAAGCCTTGGCGCAATGGATGCAACGCTTGAGCCTGGTGGCCTGATGGCGTCTGCCAAGCAAGACGCACACTGGATGGGTTTGGCCCTTGAGCAAGCACGTTTGGCCGCGGCAGATGGTGAAGTGCCCGTGGGTGCGGTTGTGGTCAAAGACGGTCAGATGATCGCTTCCGGTCGCAATGCCCCCATTGGCAGCCACGACCCCACTGCCCACGCCGAAGTGATGGCGCTGCGCGCAGCGGCTCGCGTGCTTGGCAATTACCGGCTCGAAGGCTGCACCTTGTATGTAACGCTGGAGCCCTGCGCCATGTGCAGCGGCGCCATGCTGCATGCGCGCCTGGATCGCGTGGTGTTTGGCGCAGCCGACCCGCGCACGGGTGTGGCGGGCTCGGTGCTCAACTTGTTTGGCCATCCACAACTCAATCACCAGACGCGTGTCACCGGCGGTGTGCTGGCCGAACCCTGTGGTCAATTGCTCAAAGATTTTTTCAAGCCCAAAAGGACAAACATGGATCCTGTCAGAGAAGATGCTTTGCGCACCCCCGATGCGGCCTTTGCTCATCTGCCTGATTACCCTTGGGCGCCGCATTATGTGAATGACTTGCCCAGCATCCATGGTCTGCGCATGCATTACATCGACGAGGGCCCGCACGATGCCGATGTGACTTGGTTGTGTCTGCACGGCAATCCGGCATGGAGCTATCTGTACCGCAAGATGATCCCGGTCTGGCTGGAGGCGGGGCACCGGGTGGTGGCGCCCGACCTGATCGGTTTTGGCAAGAGCGACAAGCCTAAAAAGGACAGTTTTCACAACTTTGAAACGCACCGCCAGTCCCTGCTCGAACTCGTCGATCGCCTGGACTTGCAACGCGTGGTGTTGGTGGTGCAAGACTGGGGCGGCATTTTAGGACTGACGCTGCCCATGGCAGCGCCCGAACGCTACCAAGGCTTGCTGGTCATGAACACGACCCTGGCCACAGGAGAAGCTCCTTTGAGTTCAGGTTTTCTGGCTTGGCGCGATTGGTGCGAAAGCCAGCCGCAGTTTGATGTCGGCAAATTGTTCCTGCGTGGCAATCCGGATCTGAGCGCCTTAGAGGCAGCGGCTTATAACGCGCCGTTTCCTGACAAGGGTTATCGCGCTGCACTGCGCGCTTTCCCGCCCATGGTGCCCGAGTTGTTGCAGTCGGATGGAGCTGCGATTTCCCGGCAAGCCCAGTCCTTTTGGCGTCAGGACTGGCAAGGCAAGACCTTCATGGCCGTTGGCCAGCAAGACCCGGTCTTGGGTGAGGCTGTGATGCGAACGTTGCAATCGAACATTCGCGGCTGCCCTGAGCCGATGCTCTTGCCGAAAGCGGGCCATTTTGTGCAGGAGCAAGGCCGAGCGATTGCCGAGGCGGCTGTGCGACACTTCAGGCCTTAAAAAGAACAAGCTCCTATGGCCCACATTTACATTTTTTCTCCCTCCAGCGCAGTGCGCGACAAGGCAGCCTTCCGTCGTGGGCTCAAGCGCCTGCAAGCGCAAGGCCATGAGGTGGAGGTGGACGAAGCCGCATTGTCCAGCCACATGCGTTTTGCGGGCGATGACGCCACTCGTATTGCCGCCATCGGCCGCGCTGCAGCCAGCGGCGCGAACGTGGCCTTGATCACACGCGGCGGTTATGGCCTGACACGCATCTTGCCGGCCTTGCCCTACAAAGCCATTGCCAAAGCCATCGACGGCGGCATGCAGTTTGTGGGCTTGAGTGATTTCACGGCCTTTCAATTGGCTGTCATGGCCAAGACCGAGCGCATCACCTGGCAAGGCCCCGCACTGGGTGAAGATTTCGGTACGGCCGATGAGCCCGATGACATCATGCAAGCCTGCTTTGACGACTTGCTGTTGGAACAAGGGGAGGGCATCGGCTGGCAACTGCCCAAGGGCGAGGCCGAACGCCGAGTCAAGCTGAACAGTGCGATCCTGTGGGGCGGCAACTTGACCGTACTGACCTCCTTGCTTGGTACGCCTTATTTCCCGCAAGTCAAAGGGGGCGTGCTGTTCCTTGAGGATGTGGGTGAGCATCCGTACCGCATCGAACGCATGCTGACGCAGTTGCTGCATGCCGGTGTTTTGGCCCAACAAAAAGCGATTGTGTTTGGCCAATTCACCAACTACAAACTGGTGCCTGCGCACGACAAAGGTTTCAAACTGGCCACGGTGGTTGAGTGGCTGCGCAGCCAAATCAAAGCCCCCGTGATGACCGGTTTACCCATGGGCCACGTGGCCACCAAAGTGTTGTTGCCCGTGGGGGCCAAGGTGGACTTGGTGACCGAAGGGCGTGACGCGCTGATGGTCTGGGGCCATATTTAAACGCCCCGTTTGCGTCGCAAAGCCAAGGATCCGCTTGGCTTTTGTCGACGCAACTTAGAGGGGGTCGGTGAACAGTCCTGCAGCGTGCACACCCGCGGCGCAAATCAGTTCGTCTTCATCGCCGGTCCCACCGCTCGCGCCAACGGCCCCCAAGATTTGGCCTTGTCCATCCTTGATCAAAACAGCACCCGGCTGCGGTAAAAATTTACCTTCGGCGGTCGCTGCCAGTGACACAAAGAAATTGGGATTGTCTTTGGCTCTTTGAGCCAATACACGGCTGGAGGCGCCCATGCCGACTGCCCCCCAAGCTTTGCCGCGAGCAATGTCGAAGCGGAACATACTGGCGCCATCTTCGCGCGCATAAGCGACCAATTGCCCAGAAGCATCCAGGACCACCACACCCATAGGCTTGTAGTGGGCTGATCGGGCTGCTTTGCAGGCTTCTTGCAGGATGTGATTCGCTTGATTCAGTGAAAGTTGTGTCAAGGCAAGTTCCTTTGAAAATGCTATTTTGTCATTGGCCATGGCCTGATTGCCTGTCTCGCGAGATACACGCAGAGATCATCCCTTTGTGTCACGATCTGCGAAGTTCTTTCATTTCGCGCAAAAGGAAATCATGACAAAAACCATACTTCGTTGGGTGCTGAGTTTGGGCGTGGTGCTTTTTGGATTTGTTCCACCATCCTACGCTCAGACTTATCCGCATAAACCGATTCGCTTGATTGTGCCGTTCCCGCCGGGCGGGGGCAATGATGTGATCGCCCGTGTCATCGCGCAAAAACTCACGGAGCGTTTGGGCCAGCAAGTGGTGGTCGATAACAAAGCCGGTGCGAACGGTATTGTGGGTCTGCAGGCGCTTATGCAAGCGCAACCCGACGGTTATACGATCGCAGTCGGGGCGGCAGGTCCGATGGCCGTCAACCCGAGCCTTTATGACAAACTGCCCTACGACCCTTTAAAAGACTTTTCACCCATCACCAATATGGTGAATTTCCCGCTGCTGCTGGTGACCAACCCATCAGTCCCCGCTAAAAATATTCAAGAATTGATTGCATTGGCGAAAGCCAAACCAGGGCAACTTTATTTCGCCTCCCCTGGCAGTGGGAATTCGGGACACTTGGCCGGTGAATTGTTCAATGCCATGGCCCATGTCACCACGGTTCACGTTCCCTACAAGGGACAAGGGCCGGCTCTGTCGGACTTGATCACGGGACAAGTACAGATGCTCTACAGCAGCATTCCCTCGGTGGTGAACCAAGTCAAGGTCGGTCAGTTAAATGCCTTGGCGGTGGGTAGCGCCAAACGACTGGGCTCCATGCCCGATATTCCAACGATTGCGGAATCGGGTGTGCCAGGCTATGAAGCCTATTCTTGGGTGGGGATGCTGGCACCGGCCAAGACACCCAAAGACATTGTGAACAAATTGAATGCCGAAATCGTGGAAATTTTGAAACGCAAAGATGTGGCTGAAAAGCTCATCCAACAAGGTGCCATTCCCGTTGGCGATAGCCCTGAGCAGTTTGGCGCCTACATCAAAGCCGAAATCGACAAATGGGGCGCAGTCGTTCGCTCCGCCAATATCAAAGCCGATTGAAAGATCCAAATCATGACCACAACCACGCCAGCTAAAAAAACCAAAATTTTGAAAGTCGCCGTTGCCACATCACCCGCGTACAAAGCTGGCTTGGCCATGCGCAAAAAAGTACTCGGCGACGATTATGTGGACCGCGCTTTTCAAAATGCCGATGATTTGAATATGCCGTTCCAAAATTTGGCAACGGAGTTTGCCTGGGGCAGTGTCTGGACAAGACCAGGGCTGTCCCTGCGCGACCGAAGCCTGGCGACTTTGTCCATGTGCATCGCCTTGAATCGGCCTGCCGAGTTGAAGATTCATCTGCGCGGGGCCATTCGCAATGGCATCACCCGCACGGAATTGCGGGAGCTGATTTTGCACTCGTTTTTGTACTGTGGCGGGCCTGCTGCTTTGGATGCCTACAAAGCGGTGCGGGACGAATTGCCTTTGATTGAAGCGGCTGAAAAAGCCGCTAAAAAAGCCAAGCCTAAAAAGACTGTGCGCTAAGCCCCCTTGGGTTGGATGCCCGCCATCTGGCCTAAGACTTCAGCGGTGGATGCAGTGTCCTCCAGTGCCAAGCCTTGCGCCATGGCGGCGGTGTAAATCGACGCGGAAGCATTGAATAGTGGCATCGGACAGTCTACCGATTTGGCCATCTCGCCAATCACTTCCATGTCCTTTTGCCAGACTTCAATTTTCATTGTGGGGGGGGTGTACTGACGCTCGACCATCATGGCCATGCGCAAGCGCATCACGCCCGTACCCAAGACAGGGCTGTTGCCAAACAGATCCAGCACGGCTTGTGGATCAAGACCCATCTTTCTTGCAAAGGCCACAGATTCAGCATATGCCACGTTGTAGATGGCAACCAGGTGGTTGGCCGCGAACTTCATTTTGGAGCCACTCCCGAAGGCGCCCACATAGGGGGTGTTGTCGGTGAAGATGCGCAGGATGGGCAGGATTTTTTGATAAGTACTTTGGGGGCCACTGGCAAACACAGTCCAGGCCCTGTCTTTCATGCGCACAGCGGTTCCGCTGATAGGACAGTCCATGGCGCTGATGCGCACGGACTTCATCGCGGTTGCAAAAGCTTGTTTGTCGGTGAGCGGAAGGGTGCTGGTTTCAATGAAAATTTTTGCATGAGAAGCGTGTCGTTGTGCCGCTTGAACGACCTCCTTTGATACCTGGACCAAGGCCTTGGAAGTGGCAAGCGAACTGATAACCACGTCGGCATCGCGCACGACTTCTTCAATGCTTTTGAAAACCACGCCGCCGGCTTTGCTTAAGCGCAGTTTGGCTTGAGCTGCAATGTCATAGCCGCACACCTCGTAGCCCGAAAGCAGCAGTGTTTCCGCCATCACGCCGCCCATGATGCCTAAACCAATGAGGCCGATACGGGGTAAGGTGGACGAGGTTTGAGATTTTTTGGAGTTCATTCATCTTTACAACGGAGGTTCAAGGCGACGGCTGGCATAGCAATGCGGCGGCTTGAGCGATGTTTTCGGGGCCCACTCTGCATATATCTTCAAGCGGCTTGGAATAGGGGACCGGTATTCTGGGGGAGCCAAGACGCACAGGGCGCGCCTTCAATTGACCCCAAAAAACTTCTGCAATGTCGGCCAGCAATTCCCCGCCGAAGCCACCGACCCGCGGTGACTCATGCGCGATCAAGAACCTCTGCGTCTTTTGAATGGAGTTGAACACCGTATTCCGGTCCCAGGGCCAAAGTGTGCGCAAGTCAATGACTTCCGCAGAGACGCCTTTTGCAGCCAGCAGATCGGCGGCTTCCAGACAGGAGTTGGCGGTTTTAGACCAACTTAGCAAGGTGATGTCAGTGCCCCCCCTGCGCACCGCAGCTTTGCCGATGTCGATCGGTTCTGCGCTTTCATCGACGTCCCCCGTTTCGAGCCACAGCTCCTTGTGTTCCATAAAGACGACAGGGTCGTCGGCCCGAATCGCCGCCTTTAACAGGCCATGGTTGTCTGCTGGTGTGGCAGGTGCCACTACCACCAAGCCCGGTGTACCGACCCATAGATTTTCATGGCTCTGCGAGTGTTGAGCCGCCATACCCCAACGCATGCCTATGGGCTGACGAATCACCATCGGCACGCGGACCTGGCCATCCAGCATGTAGCGAATTTTGGCCGCTTGATTGATGATTTCATCTGCTGCGCACAAGGCAAAGTCGGCATAGCGCAACTCAGCAACAGGCCGCATGCCCAAGAGCGCGGAACCGATGGCCGCTGACATGATCATCGACTCGGAAATCGGCGTGTCCACAATGCGAGCAGCACCAAAGTGTTGTTGCAAGCCCAGGTATTGGCCTGCGACGCCGCCCTCGGGACCCACATCCTCGCCCAAGGCCCAGACCCTTGTGTCGCGTTCCATTTCTTGGCGCAGCGCAAGGCAAGCCGCCTGCGCATAGGTCATCCGGGCCATACGGGGCTCCCCAAGTCCTGAACCTCTGTGAAGGCCGTGGCCTCTGAGGGGTAGGGCGCCTTCAATGCCAACTGCACGGCTTGTTCAATCTGTTGGCGAGCAGCTTCGCGAACGGACGCGATGCGTTCGGCGCCGGTGCCGTTTTGCGTTAACCAATGCTGTGCATTCAAAAGACAATCATCTTGCCGCGCCTTTTCGACTTCCACGGCATCGCGGTACAAGCCTTTATCGTGGGCCAAGTGTCCATACCAACGGTATGTGCTCGCATGCAGGAAATGGGGCCCACCCCCTGAGCGCACTTTGGCAATCAAATCCCCCGCTGCTTGTTGAACCGCCAGCACATCGTTGCCATTGACGTGCGACACCGGAATGCCAAATGCGGCCACTCGTTCCACGGCTGGAGGGCCTCCTGTGACATCCCGGGTGCGCAAGGTGACTGAGTAACCATTGTCTTCACAGACAAACAGCACGGGCAGATCGAACAATTTGGCCCAGTTGAAAGCTTCAAATAGTGGACCACGGTTCATCGCGCCATCGCCAAAGAAGGCGACGACGATTTCAGGCCTGGCTTGCATCTTGATGGCGTGGGCTGCGCCGACGGCCATGGTGACACCATCGGGCACGACCCCATTGGCACCCAGCATCCCTTGCGAGAAATCTGCAATGTGCATAGAGCCGCCCTTGCCGTTGGAGGTTCCCCCTTGACGACCAAACAACTCGCACATCATGCGAGAGGGTGACACCCCTTTGGCAATGGCATGACCATGACCCCGGTGATGACTGGAGACATAGTCGGAACGATTCAAGTGACAGCAAACACCCGTGGCGATGGCTTCCTGACCTGTGTATTGGTGTACCGAGCCGCGCACGTGACCAGCGGCCAAGGCCGTGCCTGCCGCCTCCTCGAATTCGCGGATCAGGCACATGGTTTGCAAAAGGTCTAAAACACGCTCGGGTGAAGGGAGGCTCTTGGAATCAGACATTCTTTAAATCATTTTCCAGACGTGATGTTCAGGTTTTTTTACATCACTCAATCTTGATACCCAACTCATTGATTAGCTTGCCCCAGTAGGCGTAGTCAGCCGCCATGCCCGTGTTCACTGAAGCCGCCGGTGTCCCTGTTGGCGTCAGACCGAGGGCCCGCAGTCGGGCCTGAATTTCAGGTGTCTTCACAATCTTCACGATTTCAGTGTTGAGTTTGTTGACAATCTCGTCAGGCGTTCCAGCCGGGGCGAAGAAGGTGTGCCAAGAGTTGCCAATCACGCCATTGGGATCGAGTTCGGGATTGAATTCGGTCATGGTGGGCACATCGGGTAATGCCGGGATTCGATCGCTCCCGGATACCGCCAAGGCCTTGATTCTTTTGCCCAGAATCGAAGGAATGGCGGTCGTCGAGGCTTCAAGGTAGAGGCTGACCACACCGCTCATGACATCGGGGGATGGATTGGTTTTGTAGGGGATGTGAGTGAGTTTGATACCCAAGCGACGTGCCCAGGCTTCCAGCGCGACATGCGGCTGTGAACCGATCCCTGCAGAGGCGTAGTCAATCTTTCCTGGGTTACGCTTGGCGTATTCCACCAACTCCGCCATCGTGTTGAACGGCGCGTTGGGCGTGGCCGTGAGAATATGCGGAACAATCAGAACCTGTGTCACCGCTTTGAAGTCTTTCAAAGGGTTGTACTTGGCGTTCAGGTACAAATGCGGCGCAATGGCCATGACGCCCTTGACGGTGTAGAACAAATTGTAGCCATCGGCCGGCATGATGGCCGCTGCTTCGGCACCAATCATCCCGCCCGCGCCGGCCCGGTTGTCCACCACCACGGGTTGGCCTAAAGCTTGACTCAGCTTGTCACCGATCAAGCGCCCAATCACATCGGGAGAAATGCCTGCGGCATAGGGAATGATTAATTTGATGGGTTTATTCGGGTAGCCCGAAGACTGGCCCCAGGAGGGCATTGAGAGCGAAGCGGCCAAGCCAGTGGCACCTGTCAAAAGAGTTCTGCGTTTCATCTTTGTCTCCTGTTCATTGGTTTAAAGAAAATACAACTTCAGCGTCCACCGGATACGTCGAGCAATGCACCATCGATGTAGCTGGACAAGGGGCCGCAAAGAAATGCAACCACCTGCGCCACTTCGTCGGCTCGACCCACACGGCCCATAGGCACCGTAGGCGCCAGCTTGGTCAGCGTGGCCTGTCCACCATGCGCTTCATGGATCTCGGTGTCAATCAGCCCGGGGCGCACTGCATTGACCCGAATACCATGCGGAGCGAGCTCTTTGGCCAGTGCCAGTGTGAGACTGTCGATCGCCCCTTTGGAGGCTGCATAGTGCGCTTCCTGCGGCATGCCTCCCGTACGGGAGGCGGCAGACGAGATATTCACTATCGCACCACCTTGCCCGCCTTTTTGGTTGGACATGGCCGTCGCCGCCTCGGCGGCACAATAGAAACTGCCTAGGACGTTGGCATCAAAGACGCTATGCAAATGTTCTTCTTGTACATCGAAAATGGATCGTTGACCGCCCACAATGCCGGCGTTATTGACCAGTGCATCCAGCCGTCCAAAAGACTTTTGCGTTTCTTCAAACAAGCGGCGCGTTTCCGCGCGCGAGGCCACGTCGGCTTTGACCGTCAAAGCGCGTGCACCGGCTTGCGTGACCAGTGCAGCGGTTTCTGCCGCAGCGGCTTCATTGTTCAAATAGCTGATGCACACATGCCAACCTTGCTGCGCCAGTGCGACGGCAATGGCTCGGCCAATGCCTCGACTGCCGCCGGTGACGATGGCTACGCGGGGTTCATGGGAGTTTGAATTCATGGTGATCCTTGGCTGGTTTCAATGAGGAGGGGTTTGCAAAAAAAACGTGTTATCTTGCGATGAGTCATGACGCCTACCGACAAGTCCATTACCCGCACAACTGCCAGGCCCTTGCTGAAGCAGGTTGAAAATATCACCTTGCGCGAGCAGGTGACTCAGTCCGTGCGCAGTGCACTCATGAATGGGCATTTTCAGCCTGGTCAATCGATCACCGTGAAATTGATTTCGGAAATGCTGGGCGCCAGCGTCATGCCTGCGCGCGAAGCGATGAACCGGTTGATCGCAGAAGGCGCGCTTGAACTTCGGGCCAACCGTACCGTGATCGTGCCGATTTTGTCGCGCAGCGAATTTGATGAACTGACCGATCTGCGTTGCCATATCGAAGGCTTGGCCGCCGCCCAGGCCGTGGCCCATGTGACGGCGCAGGATCTTGCGCGGTTGCGGGAAATCAACCAAGCCATGCACGCCTCGAGCCGATGCGGTGACGTGGATGCTTATTTGGATGAGAATTTCCAGTTCCATTTTTTGATCTACCGTTTAGGCGCCAGCGCTTTCATGCTGTCGATCATTGAGAATTTGTGGGTCCGTGTGGGCCCCCTGATTCGCTCTTGCCTGAACAGCACCGGGTACTCCGATTCCAGCCGCTTGCATGCACAAATCATTGACGCGTTGGCGGCTGCGAACCAGGTGGACTTGCGCAAAGCGATTGCGGACGATCTTTCGGTGGCGGCGCAAACCATTCGCCAAGTTCAAACAGAACGCTCGGCCGCGCAGCCCTTGCCAGACCTGGCTGCCGGAAAAAAGGGTTCCCCTCAAAAGGTCAAAGATCATGGCCATGGCGCCTGGAACTAAAACCGAACCTTGTCAGCGCCTTTGAGCTGAAGCATCTGCCGCGCCTCGTCGGGCGTGGCCACTTGCAAGCCCAAGCCTTCGATGATGTTGCGCACTTGCCTGACTTGTTGTGCATTACTTTCGGCCAGAGTGCCCTTGCCGAGCCACAGACTGTCTTCCAAGCCCACCCTCACGTTGCCGCCCATGCCAGCAGCAAGGGTGGCGATCGTCATTTGATGGCGCCCAGCACCCAAGACCGACCATTGGTAATCACTGCCAAACAAACGATCTGCGGTACGGCGCATGTGTGAGACATCTTCATGGTGCACGCCAATTCCGCCCAGAATGCCGAAGACCGATTGGACAAAGAAGGGCGGCTTCACCAAACCCCGGTCGGCAAAATGCGCCAAGTTATACAAATGGCCAATGTCATAGCATTCAAATTCAAAACGGGTATCGTTGGCTGCGCACATCGCCAACGCAAACTCAATGTCTTTGAAGGTGTTGCGGAAAATCAGGTCACGGCTATCCTCGAGGTGCTTTCGCTCCCAGTCCATTTTCAGGTCCTTGAAGCGATCCAACATGGGGAACAACGCAAAGTTGATTGAGCCCATATTAAGCGAGGCCACCTCGGGTGCAAAACGCATGGAGGGTTGGATGCGCTCTTCAATGGTCATGAAAGGGGAGCCGCCGCTGGTCAGGTTCAGGGCCGCATTTGTCCTGGCCTTGATTTGCGGCAAAAAACGCGCAAAGGCCTCGGGACTTTGATCGGGTTTGCCGGTCACCGGATCACGCGCATGCAAGTGGATGATGGAGGCCCCCGCTTCAGCGGCGCCGACAGCCGCTTCGATGATTTCCTCGGGCGTGACCGGGAGGTAAGGGGACATCGAGGGGGTATGGATTGCGCCCGTCACAGCGCAAGTGATGATGACTTTGTTCATGCTTCGATTCCCAAGGACCAGGGTAAATTGATGTTTGATCAAACTTAAGTGTAGAGGGGTCCTCCCTCAGCAGTCCTCACGTTTTCCCTAGGTCACCCGAGACGCGTAGAAGCTATCTCCAGGCTGGCAGACGCTTCTCTAAAAATGACGCCACCCCTTCTCGCCCCTCAGGGGAGGCTCTGACTTGGGCAATCAAACCGGCCGTTTGCCTGATCAGCTCGTCATCGAGTGGGCGATTGACGACCTTTTTCATCAAGGCCTTGGTCTGAGCCAGTGCCATCGGACCTCCGGCGATCAATGCTTTTGCGATCTGCGCGATGGACGTATCGATCATGCCTTCTTCGCACAACTCTTGAACAAAACCCAGGCGATGGGCTTCCTTGGCACTGAGGCGCTCCGCCGTCAGCATGTAGCGCTTGGCGGCCTGGATGCCCAGAGCCTGAATCACGTAGGGTGAAATGGTCGATGGAATCAAACCGATACGAACCTCAGACAAACAAAATTCAGCGACAGGTTCGGCCACCACCACATCACAT
This sequence comes from Comamonadaceae bacterium, assembly GCA_947452785.1. GTDB lineage: Bacteria > Pseudomonadota > Gammaproteobacteria > Burkholderiales > Burkholderiaceae_C > Limnohabitans_A. Next base: position 11,859 of record CANGDZ010000073.1, read on the forward strand.
GCAGCAGCCAGTCCCATGCCGCCTGCAAAAGCCGCACCATGCACTCGGGCGATGGTGGGCTTGCTTACCTCTTTGAGGGTTTTCAGCATGGTGGCTAGGCCCATGGCGTCATTCTTGTTTTGCTCGGCGCTGTACGACGCCATCCGCTTCATCCAGTTTAGATCAGCGCCCGCGCAAAAGACGCTGCCTCTCCCGGCCAGAATGATCACGCGAACGCATTCGTCCTGTTCCAAATGCGTGATCGCCTGAGTGATCTCCGATAACAGCACTTCATCCAAGGCGTTGCGCACTTCAGGCCGGTTCAGCCATACCGTGGCCACTTGGCCTTGAATTTCCAGTTCGAGATTTTGAAAATGGATCGACATGGGGCATCCTTGTTTCAGTAAGATTTGGGCAGGCCGAGGACTTTTTCGGCGATGAAGCACAAGATGAGTTGAGGGCTCACCGGCGCCAAACGAGGGATCCAAGACTCGCGCAAATACCGTTCCACGTGATACTCTTTGGCGTAGCCCATGCCGCCATGGGTGAAGATGGCATTTTCACAGGCGTGGTAACAGGCTTCTGCCGCAAGGTACTTGGCGCTGTTGGCCTCAGCGGCGCAAGGCAAATGCTGGTCATACAACCAGGCGGCCTTTTGAACCATCAAGTCTGCCGCCTCAAGCTCCATCCAGGATTTAGCCAGCGGGTGCTGAATGCCTTGGTTCTGACCAATCGATCGACCGAAAACCTCTCGCTCGTTAGCGTAGCCTGCGGCCCGTTTCAATGCAGCACGCCCCAGACCTACGGCTTCACTCGCAATCAAAATACGCTCAGGATTTAGCCCATGCAAGATGTAGCGAAAGCCTTGCCCTTCTTCTCCTATGCGGTCTTCAACCGGGATGCGAAGACCGTCAATGAAGACCTGGTTGGAATCTACGCATTTGCGGCCCATCTTTTCAATTTCACGGACCTCCACTTTGCTGCGATCCAGATCGGTGTAGAACAGACTCAAGCCTTCAGTGCTTTTGCAGTCTTCGATCGGGGTTGTGCGTGCCAACAGCAACATCTTATTGGCCACTTGGGCGGTACTGATCCACACCTTTTGGCCATGCACCTCATAGAAGTCACCATCACGCTGAGCGAATGTTTTGAGCTTCAAGGTGTTCAGCCCAGTGTTCGGTTCTGTCACCGCAAAGCAGGCCCTGTCAGTCCCCGCAATGAGGGGGGGGAGCCAGCGCTGTTTTTGCGCTTCGTTGCCAAAGACCACGACAGGATGCAGTCCAAAGATGTTCATGTGCACCGCAGATGCGCCAGACAAGCCTGCACCCGTCGCCGAAATCGTGTGCATCATCAGCGCGGCTTCGCTGATGCCCAGGCCTGCCCCCCCATAAGCCTCGGGCATTGCGATGCCCAACCAACCCGATGCCGCCAGCGCTTGGTGAAAGTCATCCGGAAAGCCACCTTCTTGGTCCTTGCGCAGCCAGTAGTCGGCGTCGAAAGGCGCACACACGCGCTCAATGGCATCGCGAATTTGCATCTGCTCAGGCGTTAAAGCAAAGTTCATGGTGCAGGACTGCTGGTGATGGCGTTGGCGCTTTCGGGACGAATCACTTTATCTGGTGATTCACCGTAGGGCGGGCTGTAGAACACGAGCAACTTCACTGGGGTTTCGCTGGTGACGGTGAAGACATGCATTTCGTCCGCCGGAAAGAAACAGCTGTCCCCCTGCACCATGTCAAATGACTGACCTGCTACTTCGACATGCGCAGTTCCCTCTAGGAGGTAGCAGGCCTGCTCAATGCCAGGATGGGCATGGGGCAGGGCGCCACCGCCTTTATGCAGGGTTCCGAGCAGCATCTCCATTTGTCTGGCGCCAACGGTCTCAGGACCGATCAGTCGTTGATTGCTGGTGTGATGGTGATTGGCGGGTTGGTAAGAGGGCACATCTGCGGTGCGAACCAGGTAACTTTTTTGCATTTTTCAGTCCAATTTTTCGGCAGTTCGGCAAACACCCTGTTGAATCAGGGCGTCGATCGCTTCGGGCGAGTAGCCGGCTTCTTCCAAGAGTTGCCGGGTGTGTTCACCCAAACGGGGCGCGGGAGAAAAGCTTTGCGCCGGCGGGGTACCCGACCACTTGGTTGGATGGGCGAGGATGTGGAGGGGCCCCTCTGAGGGATGAAGGGTGTCACTCACAAATCCAGTGGCTCGCAACTGAGGGTTGACCAACAGATCTTCGGGGCTGTTCATTGGCATGTTCGGCACGTCAGCCGCGTCCAGCAAGTTGCGCCATTGCGCGGTGGTGCGGGTGCGCAGGATTCGAGCTACTTCGGCATACACCGCATCGATGTTAGCTGCGCGCGCGCTGTGCGTGACAAAGCGTGGATCACGCCCTAAACCCTCCGACTCGCCGATGGCTTCAAAGAAGCTTTTCCAATGCTTGTCGTTGTAGATCAAGACGCACAACATGCCGTCACTGGTCGCATAAGGTTTGCGGTTGGGCGTGAGCAGGCGTGCGTAACCGGGCTTGCCAAGGGGCGGCTCAAAGGTCAGACCGGCCATGTGATCGCCCAAGATAAACTGAGCCATGGACTCGAACATCGGCACCACCACGGACTGGCCCACGCCCGATTGGCTGCGTGCATACAGTGCGGCAGTCACAGCGTAGACCGTGTGCAAACCTGTCACTCGATCGGCCAGCGTGGTCGGGGCATAGGCCGGCTCGGGCATGCCGTATTGCTTCATGAGCCATGGCACACCTGTGGCGCCTTGAATCAGGTCGTCATAGGCGGGCCTCGCGGCATCCGGTCCGTCTTGGTCAAAGCCGCAGCAACTGACATGGATGATGCGCGGATTGCGCTGGCGTACCGAAGCATAGTCCAAGCCCAAACGGGCCAAAGCCTGTGGTCGCACGTTGCTGATGAACACATCACAAGCTTCAGCCATCTTCAATGCGGCCTCACAACCCTCTGGATGTTTGAGATCCAAGACGATGCTTCTTTTGCCTGCGTTGGCATGCAAAAAAATATGGCCCATGCCGGCGTTGGCCATGGGTCCGACATGGCGCATGTTGTCGCCTTCTGGGGTTTCCAACTTGATCACTTCCGCGCCCAATTGGGCAAGGATCTGGGTCGCAAAAGGCCCCATCACCACAGAAGTTAGATCGAGAATTTTGACCCCTGCAAGGGGGCCTGCGGTCGGGGCCGAATATTCAACGCTCATGGTCATTCCGGACTGATACCCGCCTGCTTGATCAGGGTGCCCCACTGAGCGAGTTGATCCGCCACGTATTTGGCAAACTCTTCCGGGGTCTTGGTGGGCCAAGTTTCAAAGCCGAGCAGGCTTAGTGCTTTTTGCACTTCTTTGTCGCCCAGAACCTCTTGCAACTCCGTGTTCAGTTTGTCTGCAATAGGTTTGGGCGTTCCAGCCGGTCCAAAGATGCCGTTCCACGAGGTCAAATCAAAACCAGGAACCACCTTGGCGATGGGCGGTATACCGGGCATTGAACTCAGCGGCTCTTTGGTGGTGACGCCCAAAACCCGTACACCCCCAGATTTGATCATGCCCATGCCAGAGCCCGTATCCACCACATACATCTGTATGGATCCGCCGATCAGATCGGTGAGGGCTTGCGGGCTTGATTTGTAGGGAATGCCCACCACGTCTAAGCCTGCAATGCGCTTAATAGTTTCGGACGCCACTAAGGACGTGCTGTTGGGCGTTGCGTAAGAAAATTTACCGGGATTGAGTTTGGCCAAGTCAATCCATTCCTTGAGCGTCTTAGCAGGGTCGTTTTTGTTCACGACCAGCACAAAGGGCAGTTCACCCACCCGGGTGATGGGAGTGAAATCTTTGATCGGGTCGTATTTGAGATTGAGCACCAAACTGGGGTTGGCGGAATGCGATGTATTTGTGGTCATCAACAAGGTGTACCCGTCAGGCTTGGCCTTGGCGACAAAGAGGGCGCCAATTTGCGCGTTGGCTCCCGCCTTGTTGTCCACCAGAACTGTTTGTTTGAGGCGCTCGCTCAACTTTCTGGCAACGATGCGTGCCACCGCATCAGTGCCACTTCCTGCGGCAAAGGGCACCACCAGCGTGACGGGCGCAGAGGGATAGTTTTGGCTCAAAGCCACCGATGCGGCCAGCAAGCCAGCCGCTAGGGTGAAGGCCTGGGAAATGATTGTCATGAAGCGTCTCCGTTTGTAAATTGACTTCGGCACCGCTTCGCTCGTCGATGCACCGGCCATTTTCTGGATTTCAATCATTCGTGTCTAATCCTATTTTTGGCTTGAGTAATTGTTTTTGTGAATCATGGGGCGATAATCTGGGCTACCCGTGTCGTGGGGTCCTTTTATGAAGCTTCACTTTCTTCGTTACTTTGTCGTCCTTGCCGAAGAGCTGCATTTCGGCCGAGCCGCCAGCAAGCTTTCGATCACGCAGCCGCCTTTGAGCAGCGCGATCAAATCGCTCGAGGAGGAGTTACAGGTTCAACTATTGATTCGCGACAGCAAGCACGTCGAGCTCACCCAAGCGGGCAGGGCCTTTTTGGAGGAAGCGCGCCAAATCTTGGAACAAGTGGCCCGTGCCTCCGACGTTGCACGCATCGTCGCCAAGGGCATGCGCGGAAGACTAGAGGTTGGCGTGACCGGTTCTTTGATTTACCGCGACGTTCCGGCCATCGTCAGGCAATTCAATACGGAAATGCCCGACGTTGAAGTTGTGCTCAGGGAGATGTCCAGCTCAGAGCAGTTGAGTGAGTTGCTGCGCGGCCAGATTCATGCAGGATTTATCAATGCCACAACGGCGCCACCGCAGTTGGCATCGCTGCCGATGAGCGAGGATGAGTTCGTACTTTGCTTGCCCGCAGATCATCCCAAAGCTCAGACCGATACGGTGAACCTGAAGCATTTGGCAGATGAGCGATTTGTGATGTTTTCGCGCGATGTGGCACCCGCCAATTACGATAACGTGATTGCGATATTTTTCCGAGCAGGCATCCATCCTCAAACGATTCATGCCGCTCGGCAATGGCTCACGATTGTGGGCATGGTCGCTAATGGCCTTGGCGTTGCCCTGGTACCGCGGTCCTTGGCGCGTTCCCGTGTGTATGGGGTCAAATTCATCACCATTCGGGGAAAACCGGTGCTTGCGCCAGCCATGTTGGCGTGGAACCCTGCTTATTACTTGCCGATGGTGCGCGGTTTCATTGAATGTGCACAACGCACCCTGGGACCAACGCATGCCGTGTAAAGGGAGTGATTTTCGATGCACCCGAGCGTTTTGAGCGAAATTACCATTCAGCACATCACCCTGAGCATACCCAACATGGCCATCACAAATAGTCAGATTTGCAACACGTGAGCGAACTGAATGGCAAATGGAACCTCCATTTACAACCTTGAAGGAAAACCCGAAATACTGACACTTCTTCGGACGGTGACTGATCGCTTGCGCGCGACGATACTCAGCCGCCCAAATAACAACCATCATGAAACAACTTGCGCTTAAGCGCAGGCACATCTGCGTATTCCACGCGATGGCGGACACGATTCCATGCTGATGGCGGGCAGCATTCCACAGTCATCGCGGACACCGTTCCACGGTGATGGCGGGCAGTATTCCATTTTGATGGCGGACACCCTAGCCGTTTTCTGAGTGACCTTAATCAG
>CANGDZ010000074.1 GCA_947452785.1 Comamonadaceae bacterium
ATGATTGGTGAATGGAACAATGGCACAGGCCGTCGCAAATCCAGCGTCGCCCGCGTGTTTCTGAAAAAAGGCACTGGCAAGATCACGGTCAATGGCAAGGATATCCAAGCCTACTTTGGCCGCGAAACTTCGATCATGATCGCCAAACAACCGCTGTTTTTGACGAACCATGTCGAGACTTTCGACATCATGATCAACGTGCACGGTGGCGGCGAATCCGGACAAGCCGGCGCTTCGCGTCACGGTATCACCCGCGCCCTGATTGACTACGATGCAACGCTCAAGCCTGTGCTGAGCCAAGCTGGTTTCGTCACTCGCGATGCGCGTGAAGTGGAACGTAAAAAGGTCGGTCTGCACGGCGCTCGTCGTCGTAAGCAATTCTCGAAGCGTTAATCCGCTTTCGGCCTTGTCAAAAAAGCTGCAACGGTTCGCTGTTGCGGCTTTTTTGCTTTTGTATGGCCTGGCGAGTACCAATGCCCCCACCGGCAGCAGCGTTACTGAATTGCAAAGTGCTTAATTCCCGACCATCGCGCTATACTATTCAGCATAGATTCGGAGAAACCCTATGAGCGCCGTTGCAGAAAATATCCAGACCGAAATGCCTGAGCCGATTGTCTTTACCGACAGCGCGGCAGCCAAGGTGGCTGACTTGATCGCTGAAGAAGGCAATCCGGAGTTGAAATTGCGCGTGTTTGTGCAAGGCGGCGGATGCTCGGGCTTTCAGTACGGCTTCACCTTTGACGAGATCACCAACGAAGACGACACCACCATGAGCAAAAATGGTGTCTCGCTGTTGATCGACGCCATGAGCTACCAGTACCTGATCGGTGCCGAGATCGACTACAAAGAAGACTTGCAAGGCGCGCAGTTCGTGATCAAGAACCCGAACGCTACTTCCACTTGCGGCTGCGGCTCGTCCTTTTCGGCCTGAGTCTGTTTGTGACTCAACGGGGGTAAATCGCCCCCAACACGCGGGCGCCTTGGGCGCCCGTGACGCTTTTTAGGCTGGCCGTTTCGCGGTGCACCGCTTTGTAAGCCAACCAAGCAAAGGCGGCGGCCTCGACCTGCAGGGGGGGCAGGCCATGGGCTTCAGAGGAGCTGACCAGCACGCCTGGCACAAGGGCCGCAAGGCGCTGCATCAAAAACAGATTCAGGGCGCCACCACCGCAGACGATCAACTCACCCGCCTGCGCTGCATAGCGCAGAAAGTCTTGGGCGCAGACCTGCGCCGTGTAGTCGCACAAGGTGGCTTGCACATCCGCTGGCGCTGCATCGCTGTGCGGTCCTAAGTGTGTGGCCAGCCAAGTCGGATTGAACAGGTCACGCCCCGTGCTTTTGGGCGCTGGCGCGTGCAAATAAGGCTCAGCGAGCAAGGCGCCAAGCAAGGCGGGAATGACCTGCCCGCTGGCCGCCCACTGGCCACCACGATCAAAGCTCTGGCCGGTGTGTTGCTGGCACCAAAAATCCATCAAGGCGTTGCCAGGGCCGCAGTCAAAACCAGTCACAAAGCCATCGGCTTGGATCACACTCAGATTGGAAATACCGCCAATGTTCAGTGCCGCCACGGTTTGACCCGCAGCGCCAAAAACTTCTTGGTGAAAGGCCGGCACCAAGGGCGCGCCTTGGCCTCCAGCCGCCAGGTCGCGGGCTCTGAAGTCGGCCACCACGTCAATGCCCGACAACTCCGCCAACAAGGCCGGATTGTTCAGTTGCAGGGTATAGCCGACTGCGGGATGGCCCACAATGAGGTCGGCGTCGAATTCCAGCGGGCGATGACGCACGGTTTGACCGTGGGCGCCAATCGCCACCACCTGTGATGTGGCATAGCCCGCTTGGTCCAGCAACCGAGTGCAAATCTGGGCATACAGGCGCGCCAAGTGATTGCCGGCCAACGCCGCTTTGTGCAACTCGTTTTCGCCGGGCGTGTTCAGCGCCATCAAAGTTTGGCGGAACGTATTCTCAAAGGGCGTAAAGGCGTGCTGCTCGACGTGCAGTTGGACCGAGCAGGTGTGGGAGCGGTCGATCCGCACCAGCACCCCGTCGATCCCGTCCAGCGACGTGCCGGACATCAGGCCGATGAAGTGTTGAGAGTTGCCGTGGGCGGGCAACTTTATTGGACGTTGCTTTCACGCAGTTGGCCCGCAAAGGCCAGTTGCGTGCGGGCCAGACTGGCCGTTTTGTTGAAACTTGGACGCGACGCGACCGTCGAAGGCCCGGTGTTTTGTTTGGCCAAGGTCAAGGGGTCAACGTGCTGGCCATTGATGCGAAATTCAAAATGCAAATGCGGGCCAGTCGCCCAGCCGGTGGAGCCCACGCCGCCCACTACTTCGCCTTGCTTGACCGTTTTGCCCTTGGCCACGTTGATGTGACTCAAGTGGGCATAAAAGGTGGACTGGCTGGCGCTGTGTTTGACGATCACCACGTTGCCGTAGCCGCTTTGTGCTCCGGCAAATTCCACCACGCCGTCGGCCACCGACAAGGCCGGGGTACCCGTGGGCGCGGCATAGTCCACGCCCATGTGGGGACGCGCAGTGCCAAACAAGGGATGCAGACGCATACCAAAACCGCTGGACATGCGCGAAAAACGCACCGGCGCAGCTAAGAATGTGTTTTTCAGGCTCTTGCCGTCCAGGCTGACGTACTCGCCCTTTTGGCCGGGCTCTTGAAACCACATGGCCTGGTAGGACTTGGCCCCATTGACCATTTCAGCACTGAGTACCCTGCCGGTGCGCAGCGGTTCGCCATCGGCTTCCAGGGCTTCATAGACTACCGAAAACCGCGAGCCCTTGCGCAGCGAGCGGTGAAAGTCAATTTGCGCCGAGAACATGTCAGACAGCTGGCTGGTGACGCTGTCAGGGATGCGCGCTTCGTCTGCTGCGGCAAACAAACTGGTGTCCACCACCGCGCCGGAGTACTGCAAGTTGGCGACCAGCGGAGCGGTTTCGTGACTGGCTGTAAAACCTTGCGCGCCACGGCGGATGGTCAGGCGTTGAAAAACAGTGTCGTTTTCGCTGCGCAGCCAACGGGTGGTCAGCGACAACAACTGCTGACGCTCGTTGGCCTGTGCGCTGATATTGCGGCCCGCACGGCCCAGGCCATCTTTGGCCATGGCATTTTTACGGATGAAGCTTACCGCCTCGGGGTCGACAATGGCCAAGCGGCGCAACAGACTTTCGGGCGTGTCCGAGGTGCGGGTCACTTCACTGCGAAAGAGTTTCAGGTCGTGCAGGTCCAGCGCCGAGGCTTGATCCGTCAGCTTCAGTGTTTCGACCGGCGTGGAGATGATTTGTACCGGCAGCAAGGCGGCATCAGGCCCCAAGTTGGCCAAGGCGAAAGCGCCGCCGCCGCCGCCCAGCAATACAAAGCCAAAGGCGGCCATGCATTTGCGCGGGTGCGACAACAAGAAAATCTCGATCTCACCCAAAACACGCAAGACGTGAAGGACGGGAATCCGGATTTTTAGCGGCAGGGAGTAAACAAATTCTTCCATCGACCAATAGAGGTTCATCAAGGTGCCCGCAAAAAACAAGGCGACCGCGGTGAGTAAACAAGTAGGGACACTAAAATAAGGTATCCGCGAAACGGGTCATTCTACCGCCCCACGCTTTAGCCGACCAGATAAAAACCCTTATGAATCAAGCGCAAGTTACAAAATTCCCGGTGACCGACCAGGTCGAGGAGGCCATGGCGGTCAGCCTGCGCGGCTGTGAAGAGCTGATTCCCAAAGAGGATTGGCTGAAAAAATTAGCCAAATCAGCCTCAACCGGCGTGCCTTTGCGCATCAAATTGGGCTTGGACCCGACTGCACCCGACATCCATATCGGTCATACCGTGGTACTCAATAAAATGCGTCAATTACAGGATTTGGGGCATCAAGTCATCTTTCTGATTGGCGATTTCACCAGCCTGATCGGCGATCCGTCCGGGCGCAACAACACCCGACCGCCCTTGACACCCGAGCAAATCAAGGCCAACGCCGAGACCTATTACCGCCAGGCCAGCTTGGTGTTGGACCCGAGCAGGACCGAGATTCGCTACAACAGTGAGTGGAGTTTGCCCCTGGGCTCCATGGGCATGATCCAGCTGGCGGCCAAATACACCGTGGCCCGGATGATGGAGCGCAACGACTTTCATGACCGCTTCAAGGCCGGCACGCCGATCAGCGTGCACGAGTTTTTGTACCCCTTGATGCAGGGCTACGACTCGGTGGCACTCAAGTCTGACCTAGAGCTGGGCGGTACCGACCAAAAGTTCAACCTTCTGATGGGCCGCCATCTGCAGGTCGAATACGGTCAAGAGCCGCAATGCATTTTGACCATGCCACTGCTCGAAGGCCTGGACGGTGTGGACAAAATGTCCAAGTCCAAGAACAACTATATCGGCATCAGCGAAGAGCCCAACACCATGTTCGCCAAGGTGTTGAGCATCTCTGACGTCTTGATGTGGCGCTGGTACACCCTGTTGTCTTTCAAGTCCTTGGCCGAGATCGAGGCCTTGAAGCTGGAAGTTCAAGGCGGGCGCAACCCCAAAGACGCCAAAGTGGCACTGGCCAAAGAAATCACCGCGCGCTTCCATGGCGCGGCCGCGGCCGAGGCAGCGGAACAAGACTTCATCAACCGCAGCAAAGGCGGCGTACCCGATGAAATCCCCGAGGTGTCTTTGACCGGTGCCCCACTGGGCATCGCGGCCCTGCTCAAGTCGGCCGGTTTGGCGCCCTCGGGCAGTGAAGCGAGCCGCTTGATCGATGGCGGCGGCGTGCGCGTGGACTCCACCGTGATCAGCGACAAGGGCCTCAAGCTCGAAGCCGGCACCTACGTGGTGCAAGTGGGCAAGCGTAAGTTCGCTCGAGTCACTTTGAGTTGATCGCATGAGCCCTTCAACCCGCGCGCAATTGTTATCCCCACGCGGCATGCTGTGGTCGTCGGTGGTGGTGGCCGTGGTCACCATCACCCTGAAAACGCTGGCTTGGTACATCACCGACTCGGTGGGCTTGCTGTCGGATGCCATGGAGTCGCTGGTCAACTTGGCCAGCGCCATCTTTGGCTTGATGATGGTCACCGTGGCGGCGCAACCGCCGGACGAAGACCACCCCTATGGCCATCACAAGGCCGAGTATTTTTCTTCCGGCTTTGAAGGCATTTTGATCATCGTGGCGGCCTTGGGCATCATTTGGGCCGCAGGGCACCGGGTGTTCGATCCGCAGCCGCTGGAGCAAGTGGGCTGGGGTCTGGCACTGTCGGTGGCCAGCTCGGCGCTGAATGCGTTTTTGGCTTGGGTCATGTTTGGCGCGGCCAAAACCCACCGCTCCATTGCGCTGGAGGCCGATGCCAAGCATTTGGTGACCGATGTTTGGACCTCGGTGGGTGTGGTGCTGGGCATCAGTCTGGTGCACTTTACCGGCTGGCTGTGGCTGGATGCAGTGGTGGCCATGGGCGTGGCGCTGAACATTTTGAAAGAAGGCTGGCATTTGATCTGGCGCTCGTCGCAAGGCCTGATGGACGAAGCCTTAGAGCCCGAAGTGAAGGTGGAGATTGACAAGGTCTTGGCCGATTTCTCGCATCAGCGCGGCGAAGTTGAAATCATCCGCTTTGACCATGTCACCACCCGCAAAGCCGGGCAACGCCGTTTTGTCGATATGCACATGCACATGCCCGCCAGCTGGACCTTGGGCCGCGCCGCTGCGGTGCGCTCTAGCGTGGAGCAGGCCTTGATGAGCGCGGTGCCGGGGCTGCGCGCCACCATCCAGCTGCTGCCCAGCGATGTGGAAGCGCACTTTAATGAACCCCGGGATTTGATTTGATCGGCGTGATCCAACGCGTCAGCGAAGCCAGCGTACGCGTTGAAGGCAGCGTCATCGGTGTCATTGGCGCGGGCCTGTTGGTGCTGGTCTGCGCCGAGCAGGGCGACACCGAGGCGCAGGCCGAGAAGTTCTTGGCCAAACTGCTCAAGCTGCGCATCTTCAGCGATGGCCAAGGCAAGATGAACCACAGCGTGCAAGACCTGGACGGGCAGGGCACAGTGGGCGGCTTGCTGCTGGTGAGCCAATTCACATTGGCGGCGAATGTGCAGGGCGGCAATCGACCCAGTTTCACCCAAGCGGCCGCCCCTGCTGATGGACGCCGCTTGTACGACCATCTGGTGGAGAAGGCCCGGGCGGCCCACCCGCAGGTGCAAACCGGGCAGTTCGCGGCCGACATGCAAGTGGCGCTCGTCAACGACGGACCCGTGACGATTCCGATGCGTATCGCTCCTGCGCCCTCGACTTGATCCCTCCTGTCATTGCCCCTGTTTCCATCGTGTCTTGAGTCCATCGGTGCATCGCCACCGATAATCGGTGCATGAATGCTTCTGAATCACATAATTTTTCTCGTTTAAACCTCTCGGTAACCGCTGTGTCCAACTTGACCCAGCTGGGCTACACCGCCATGACGCCCATCCAGGCGGCCAGCCTGCCTTTGACGCTGGCGGGCCAAGACCTGATCGCCCAAGCCAGCACCGGCAGCGGCAAGACCGCCGCCTTTGGCCTGCCTTTGGTGGAAAAATTGCAAGCCACCGACATGGCCATCCAAGCCCTGGTGCTGTGCCCGACCCGCGAGTTGGCCGATCAGGTGACGCAAGAGATTCGCCGTTTGGCGCGCGCCACCGGCAACATCAAAGTGGTGACGCTGTGCGGCGGCGTGGCGCTGCGCGGTCAAGTCATCAGTCTGGAACATGGTGCGCACGTGGTGGTGGGCACACCGGGCCGCATTTTGGACCATTTGGAACGCGGCTCGCTGAACTTGCACGCCGTCAAGACCTTGGTGCTGGACGAAGCCGATCGGATGCTCGACATGGGTTTCATGGAAGACATTGCCAAGGTCGTCAAGCAATGCGCCAAGGACCGCCAAACCTTGTTGTTCTCGGCCACCTACCCCGAAGGCATTGCCAAGCTGGCGAGCCAGTTCATGCGCAACCCGCAAACCGTGACGGTGCAGGCGCAGCACAGCGCTACCAAAATTCGCCAAGTGTTTGTCCAGGTCAAAGAAGGCGAACGGCTGAACGCGGTGTCGCAGGTGCTGAACCATTTCCGTCCTGAGTCCACGCTGGCGTTTTGCAACACCAAGCAGCAATGCCGCGACCTGGTGGCCGTGCTGCAAGCACAGGGCTTCAGCGCTCTGGCTTTGTATGGCGAGCTGGACCAGCGCGAGCGCGATCAGGTGTTGATCCAGTTTGCCAACCGCAGCTGCTCCGTACTGGTGGCCACCGACGTGGCTGCACGCGGTCTGGACGTGGCGCAGTTGGAAGCAGTGATCAACGTCGATGTGACGCCCGATTCGGAAGTGCACATTCACCGCATTGGCCGCACTGGCCGGGGCGACGCCGAGGGCTTGGCGATCAGCCTGGCAAGCATGGACGAGATGGGCAGCGTGGGCAAGATCGAGCTGCTGCAAGGGCGCGAATCGGTGTGGATGCCTTTGGCTAGCCTGACACCTGCGGCGGGCGGCGTCTTGCGCCCACCCATGGCCACACTGCAAATTGTGGGCGGCCGCAAAGAAAAAATTCGCGCAGGCGATGTGCTCGGCGCCTTGACCGGCGAGGCGGGTTTCACCCGCGAGCAGGTTGGCAAGATCAATGTGAACGAGTTCTCCACCTACGTGGCGGTGGAGCGGAGCATTGCCAAGCAGGCGGTGGATAAATTGTCGTCAGGCCGCGTCAAAGGCCGCAGCGTCAAAGTGCGTTTGATGGAAGACGCATTGGGCCGTTAATTTCTGGCGCTGAGTCCTTCGGGGTTGCCTCAGCCTTTGCCGTACGGATTGCGAAAGCCCATTTCTTTCAAGATGGCGATTTCGTAGTCTTCCATTTCGTCGGCATCGGCTTCGCTGGTTTCATGGTCCCAGCCTTGCGCATGCAAAGCGCCATGCACCAGCAAATGCGCGTAGTGCGCCTGCAGGGTCTTGCCCTGCGCTTTGGCTTCTTGGGCCACAACCGGCGCGCACAGCACCAAGTCAGCGATCACCCATGGGCTTTCTTCTGTCGCTTGCGCGTAGTCAAAGGTCAGCACGTTGGTGGCGTAGTCCTTCTTGCGAAATTCTTGGTTCAGGCGCTGGCCTTCTTCGGCATTGACAATCCGCACCGTGATCTCGGCATCGTTGCTCAACGCATGGCGAATCCAGCGCGTGACTTTGTGGCGGGGCAGGGCGGCGCGGTGCCGAGCCGCATCGGCTAGGTCGCCAAATTGCAGCGACAGTTGGAGTTGGTTTAAAGCCATGGGTTCAGTCTAGGTTGGCCCGGCGGCGCGGTGCGCTGCCTTGCGCGTCGTAAGCGTCCACAATGCGCGCCACCAAGGGGTGGCGCACCACGTCGGCACTTGTGAAACGGGTAAACGCAATGCCTTGGACCCGCTTCAAAACGCGCTCAGCGTCGATCAAACCGCTCATCTGCCCTTTGGGTAGGTCCACTTGGCTCACATCGCCGGTGATGACCGCCTTGGCGCCAAAACCGATGCGGGTCAAAAACATTTTCATTTGTTCCACGCTGGTGTTTTGTGCTTCGTCCAAAATCACAAAAGCGTTGTTCAGCGTGCGCCCGCGCATGAAGGCCAGCGGCGCGATTTCCAGCGCGTTGCGTTCAAACGCTTTTTGTACTTTCTCGTAACCCATCAAGTCGTACAAGGCGTCGTACAGCGGGCGCAAATACGGGTCCACCTTTTGACCCAAGTCGCCGGGCAGAAAACCCAGTTTTTCGCCCGCTTCCACCGCCGGGCGTGTCAGCACAATGCGCTGCACCGCGCTGCGCTCCAAGGCATCCACGGCGCAGGCCACGGCCAAATAAGTTTTGCCCGTGCCGGCCGGGCCAATGCCAAAGCTGATGTCGTTGCTGGCAATGCTGTCCAAGTACTGCGCCTGCACCGGAGTGCGGGCTTTCAGGTCGGCGCGGCGGGTGGTCAGGTTTTGCGCACCTTCCACGCTCCCCGGCATGGTGCTGTCGCCGGCCAGCATCAGCTGCACGGTTTCTTCGCTTATGGTGCGGTCTGCCATTTCATACAGGGCTTGCAGCAGCTCCAGCGCGCGCTGGGCTTTGGCCTTGGGACCATCCACCTTGAATTGCTCGTGGCGGTGCGCAATGCCCACTTGCAAGCTCGACTCGATGGTGCGCAGGTGCGCATCAGTGGGGCCGCACAGGTTCGACAAACGGTTGTTGTTGAGCGGCGTAAAGGTGTGTCTGACAATCAAGCTGATAATCCCAGGTGGTGCAAACGCGGTCCACATCGGGCCGCAGCAAGTGCCCATGATAGGCACTTGAAACGCATTTAGACAGACATTGAAGGCAAATTCCCCATGATCGGCAAGTTGACAGGCATTCTCAGCGATAAAAACCCACCCGAAGTGGTGATCGACTGCCATGGCGTAGGCTATGAAGTCAACGTGCCTATGAGCACGTTTTATAACCTGCCCGCAGTGGGCGAGAAAGTCAGCTTGCTCACCCATTTTGTGGTGCGCGAGGACGCGCAGATTTTGTATGGCTTCAGCGGGCCTGCTGAGCGCGAGGCGTTTCGCTTGCTGATCAAAATTTCAGGCGTTGGCCCGCGCACCGCCTTGGGCGTCTTGTCGGGCATGAGCGTGGCCGATCTGGCTCAAGCCGTGACCTTGCAAGAAGCCGGGCGCTTGGTCAAGGTGCCAGGCATTGGCAAGAAAACCGCCGAGCGCTTGCTGCTCGAACTCAAAGGCAAGTTGGGTGGCGAGGTCGGGTTGTTCACCGCCCATGCGGGTGACGCGCATGGCGACATCCAGCAAGCGCTGCTGGCGCTGGGCTACAACGACAAAGAGGCGGCTGCCGCCTTGAAACTACTGCCGGCTGACGTGGGTGTGAGCGAAGGCATCAAGCTAGCGCTCAAGGCTCTGACGAAATAAAAAAAGAAGGACCCGTTCATTCAGCGCTGTGCGTATGGCTTGGTGCCGTGGCCACTGCATGGGCCGAGATCTGCCGATACCTTGTTTTTTGGATATCCTCTGTATATACTTTGAGCTATGAAGACCACCGCTATAACCATCTCGGCTTGGGGCAATAGCCACGGCATCCGGCTGAGCCGGGAGTTGATGCAGTCCTTGGGCATCACCCCTGATACACCCTTGCAAGCCACGGTGCTGGCCAAAGGCTGCTTGGAGCTTCGCGCGGTGAATCCGCGCCCCAGTCTGCAAGACAAGCTGGCGGCGTTTGACCCTCAGGTGCATGGCGGCGAGGTCATGCAGGATGCGCCTCAAGGCTCCGAGTTTGGCGCGGAATTCGGTGCCACTCCATGACCCGTGCGCTGTGGGTGCCTGAGCGTCAAGACATCATCTGGATCAATTTCAACCCGCAGGTGGGCCGCGAAATGCGCGATATGCACCCCATGCTGGTCCTCTCGCCCAAAGCGTTCAATGACAAAACTTCCATCGTGATTGGCTTTCCCATGTCTACGGCCGCCTTCAACGCCACCAATCCTTTTGCGATTGACAACAGCAAATCGGCCAAACAAGCCAGTTACATCATCTGCAACCAGCCCAAGAGCTTTGACTGGCGACAGCGTGGCGCCACGCCGCACCCCTGGAAGCGGGTCAGTGACGCCATCTTTCTTTCAGCTCGCCTTGAGCTCAACGACATTCTTGAGTTGGTGAACCCATGAGCATTCAAATCGACGACTTCGCCCCCGCCCCTGAAAAACGCATGGTGTCGGCGGTGCCCGAGACCCCGCAAGAAGAGGCCATTGAGCGTGCCCTGCGCCCTAAACTGATGGACGAGTATGTGGGTCAGGTCAAGGTGCGTGAGCAGCTGGAGATCTTCATCAGCGCGGCCAAGATGCGCGGCGAGCCGCTGGACCATGTGCTGCTGTTTGGCCCACCGGGTTTGGGCAAGACCACGCTGAGCCACATCATTGCCGCCGAGCTGGGCGTGAACCTGCGCCAGACCAGCGGTCCGGTACTGGAAAAGCCCAAAGACCTGGCCGCTTTGCTGACCAATCTGGAGAAAAACGATGTGCTGTTCATCGACGAAATCCACCGTTTGTCACCCGTGGTCGAAGAAATTTTGTACCCCGCGCTGGAGGACTACCAGATCGACATCATGATCGGCGAGGGCCCGGCGGCGCGCAGCATCAAACTGGACTTGCAGCCCTTCACGCTGGTGGGGGCCACCACCCGAGCTGGCATGTTGACCAACCCCTTGCGCGACCGCTTTGGGATTGTCTCGCGGCTGGAGTTTTACACGCCTGAAGAGTTGGCACGCATCGTCAAACGTAGCGCCGGCTTGCTCAAGACGCCGATGGACGAGGCCGGTGGCTTTGAGATTGCCCGTCGCTCACGCGGCACGCCGCGCATTGCCAACCGCTTGCTGCGCCGGGTGCGCGACTATGCCGACGTCAAAGGCAAGGGCCTGATTGACCAAAGCATTGCGCAAAAAGCCCTGACCATGTTGGACGTGGATCCCGAAGGCTTTGACCTGATGGACCGCAAACTGCTGGAGGCCGTGATTCACCGTTTTGACGGCGGGCCGGTCGGCTTGGACAACATCGCCGCCAGCATTGGCGAGGAGCGCGACACGATCGAAGATGTGATCGAGCCGTATTTGATTCAGCAAGGCTATTTGCAACGCACACCGCGGGGTCGCATGGCCACTTTGGCCGCGTTTCGCCACCTGGGCGTGACGCCGCCAGCCTCTTTTGGGGTTTGATTTCGGCGCTGGATGTTAGTTTTGTGGCACCTGTGCAAGGCTCAGCGAAGCTGACCCTTTCAGGCTCATTACGTCGTGGTTTCGTCGCGCGTTTTGTCGTCAATATGCGACTTGTCGGCCCAGCCAACCAGCGACAGCCCTTGCGGTGTCCACAGCAAGCGGTTTACCGCCGTGTTCGTCAGGTCCCAGGTGCGGGGCGCTTGCAAATCGAGGCGCGTGGCGGCGCGGTACAAGATGTCCATCACGCCGCCATGGGCCACCAACACAATATTGCCACCCACATGCGCTGCTGCCAACTGGTTCACGGTGGTCAGCACCCGTTCGCGCATGACCCACAAAGACTCGCCACCGCCCGGTGGCGCCCAATCGGGGTCGCGCTTGCGCCAGCGCAGCGAATCTTCGGGCAAATTGGTTTCGATTTCGGCAAAGGTTTTGGCTTGAAAGTCGCCAAAACCGCGCTCACGCAAACCGATGTGGGTTTGCAAGGGCAATTTCACCGCGGAGCCAATCGCTTGTGCGGTCGCGTAAGCGCGCAACAAATCACTGGTGTAAATCGCGTCAATCTGCTCTTGCGCTGCCAAAGCCAAGCCCAAACGCGAGGCTTGCCATTGCCCGGTCTCGTTCAGCGGAATGTCGAGTTGGCCTTGAATGCGGGTGTCCACATTCCAAGCGGTCTCTCCATGGCGAATGGCCAAAATGCGGGTGACTTGCATGGTTGTTTGTAACGTGTGGTTCAGCGGGGAATGTCGATGTTCACCTGCCGCGAGGTGGCGGGCGGATTGGGAAAGTCTTGCAGGGCCGCCTGCATCAGCACCGGGAAAATCGTGTTCGCGTCGGCCCATGGGCCGTTGTGCACAGCCTGGGTTTCGTAGACCACCTGGGCGCTGCGCAGATCGCGCATCACGATGCTGACTTCGTATTGGTAATGGGTGGGCGGCGGAAAGCGCATACCAAAGCCCATGCCGACGCCGTGGCCCCAATAGCCGTTCATGCCGACGCCGAGCACCGGGCGGCCCCAAGGGTCGGCGACGTAAGACGTGGCACGGGCGTTGACTTGGATGCTCAACTGCGCACCCGCGTCGTCTCGGGCCAGGCCCACTGCCGCCAATGCCGCCTGCGCCTGTTGCTCGGCTAAGCCTGCGGCCGGGTTGTTGATTTGCGAGGGCAGTCGCTCAAACCGATAGCGCGCACCGGGCAGTGACGCAGCGCCCACGACGTTGGCATAAACCGACTGCACCTGGCTGTCGATGCGCCGCGTGGTGCCGCAGCCTGTCATGATCAACGCCAATAAGGAAGCGCTGACGAGGAAGCCTAATCTGGATATGAATTTAGACATGCCATTTCCCTTCTTCAAGTGTGCTCATCATCAGCTTGCGCTTTCAACACGGCCTCTTCAGCTGGACATCTGAATCACCTGGATCCCCGGCAAGCTCGGCTCGCTGAAGGTCTCCTCGTCAAATGCGGTGTCACCGTCTGGCATGGGCATGCCGGTGGTTTTCAGGTTTTTGAAGTCGTGCTTCTTGTGGTCCATCAAATGGGAAGGAACGATGTTTTGCAGTGCGGCAAACATGTTCTCAATCCGGCCGGGGTATTTCTTTTGCCAGTCGCGCAGCATGTTGCCAATTTGCAGGCGCTGCAGGTTTTCTTGGCTGCCACACAGGGTGCAGGGAATGATAGGGAACTGTCTGTGCTGCGCCCAACGAATCAAGTCGGTCTCGGCCACAAAAGCCAGCGGGCGGATCACCATGAATTCGCCGTTATCGCTCACCAGTTTGGGCGGCATGCCTTTGAGCTTGCCGCCAAAAAACATGTTCAAAAAGAAGGTTTGCAACATGTCGTCGCGGTGGTGTCCCAACGCCAATTTATTGCAACCCAATTCGCGCGCAACCTTGTACAAAATGCCGCGCCGCAAGCGGCTGCAAAGGCTGCACATGGTTTTGCCTTCAGGGATTTTGTCTTTGACAATCGAGTAAGTGTCTTGCGTCTCGATGTGGAACTTCACACCCATGCTTTGCAAATAGGCGGGTAGCACCTCGGCCGGAAAGCCAGGTTGCTTTTGATCCAGGTTCACCGCAATCAGCTCAAAGTCCACCGGCGCACGGGCCTGCATTTTGAGCAGGATGTCCAGCATGCCATAGCTGTCTTTGCCCCCCGACATGCAGACCATCACCCGGTCGCCAGCTTCGATCAAATTGAAGTCGGAGATGGCTTGACCCATCTGGCGACACAGCCGCTTTTCCAGCTTATGGGTTTCACGTTCGATCTTCATCGCTTTGTCGTGAGCGCTGTCTGGGGTTTCGGCTTCGAGCCAGTCATTGTTCATTGGGGCATTCATTGTGTTTACCACTGTCCTGTTTCCATGCGAATGGCGACTTCGCAATCTTCAAATATTTCCAACTTCGCAATTTTGACCCGCACACCCAGGACCCCGGGCAGTTGCATTAGGCGGTGTGCCAGTTTGCCAATCAGCGTCTCCAGCAAATTCACATGTTCGGCCGTACATTCGTCGATGATGATCTGGCGCACCTTGCGGTAGTCCAGCACATGGTTGATGTCATCGTCATGCGGCAGCAAGGGTTGTGGACCCAGGTTCAGCTCCGCATCGACCTGAATCGGCTGCGGCGCGGTCATCTCTTGTTCCAAAATCCCTAAGTTGGCCGCAAAGCGCAGGCCGAACAGGGTCAAGGTTTGGTGGCCTGACATGGCTTTCATGCTGCCCACACTTTCATGCGAAACACTTCGACACCCACGGCTTCGCAGTCGGGGTACACATCGGGTTTTCTGCTGGACAAGCGCACCGCTTGCACACGGGGGTGTGCAAGCATCTGAGCGGCCAGGTCGTCGCACAGCGTCTCTTGCAACTCCACATGGCCTTGACCGATGCGTGCGGCAATCAACTCGCGCACAAAGTCGTAGTCCACCACTTCGGCCAAATCGTCGGTTTGCGGGGTGGATAACTCGTAGGGCACAAACAACTCGACGTTGAACACAACTCGCTGAGCCTGTGTTTTCTCAAAGTCGTGCGCGCCAATGCGCACCGGCACGGCATGGTTGCGCAAGAAAATGCGCCGGCATTCCAAAGTGAGGCGGGTGATGGGGTCAAGCATGGGATTCTTTCGAGGCACCGTCCACCACAAACATCACATCGCGTGACAGGGGCACCAGATGCTGGCCATTGTCCACGGCCAAGGTCACGCCGTTCAAGGCCGTGTTGTTGGCTAGAAACAAGCAGGTCGCGGCCACTTGGGCCGGGTCGATGGCGCGTTTCAGCAAGTTCATTTGGCTGGCTTGGTCAAAATTGGCTTGGGTTTGCGGGCCGCTTAAAAACATCAGGCCGGGTGCCACGCCGCACACCCGGATCTGCGGCGCCAAGGCTTGCGCTTGCAAAGCCACACTGCGCTCTAGGGCCAGTTTGGAGACGGTGTAGGAGAAATAGTCGGGGTTCAGATTCAGAACTTTCTGGTCCAGCACATGGATGATGCTGCGCGCACCATAGTCTTCTTCTGCGCCAGCGGTCGCAGGCAGGCTTTGCGCCATCAGACGCGACAGCGCCAAGGGGGCGATCAAATTCACTTCCAGTTGCGCGCGCATGGCGTGTTCGTCAAAGTCGCTGGCGCCATCGGGCTCAAAGCTCGATGCGTTGTTCACCAGGCAGTCCAGCGACCCGCTTTGCGCCGCGATCTGCGCCATCATGCGCTGGCGTTCGGCGTCTGAACTCAAATCGGCTTGCACCGCCTGGGCTTGGCCGCCTTGCGCCACGATCTGCTGACACAACGCCGCTGCCGCGGTCATGGAGTTTTGCGCATGGCACCAGACATGCCAGCCGTCTTGGGCAAATTGCTGGCAAATCAGTGCGCCCAGTCGGTGCGCACCACCGGTGACCAGCACGCTTCGGGGAATGCGCTTATGCATACGTCACTCCGCGCACGGCATCCCGCGCCTGACGCGAACGGTTCGGCCTGATAATCACAGCGAAATTGAACACCCTATGAAGTCCCACATGACGGCCGAAGACATTTCGGCGCAACTGACCCAGATTATCGGTGACGCCATCCAAAACGCGGGCGGCTGGATCGGTTTTGACCATTTTGAAGCCTTGGCTTTGTACCAACCGGGTCTGGGTTACTACGCCAATGCCTTGCCCAAGTTCGGCGCAGGCCCGGCCTCGGGAAGTGACTTTGTCACGGCGCCTGAACTCTCGCCCCTGTTTGGTCAAGCCTTGGCGGTGCAGGTCGAGCAAGCCTTGCAAGCCAGCGGCACGCGTGAGGTGTATGAGTTTGGTGCCGGCACGGGGGCGCTGGCACACCAACTGCTTAGCCACTTGGGGGGGGCGGTCGATGTTTACAACATTGTGGACTTGTCGGGCACCCTGCGCGCACGGCAACAGCTCACCCTGGCCCCGTGGGGTGACCAAGTGCGCTGGCTCGACGCCTTGCCCGATGCCATGCAAGGCGTGGTGGTGGGCAACGAAGTGTTGGATGCGATGCCGGTCAAACTGCTGGCGCGCATCCAGTGCGTCTGGCACGAGCGGGGCGTGGCTTTGCACGACGGGCAATTGACCTGGGCGGACCAACCCACCGACTTGCGGCCACCTTTTGAGGTGGAAGGCGAGCATGACTACCTGAGCGAAATCCAGCCCCAGGCCGAGGCCTTTATCGCCAGCCTGGCCGAGCGCTTGCTGGCCAGCGAGCGCGGCGGTGCGGCGTTTTTTCTGGACTATGGCTTTCCTGAAGCGGAGTACTTTCACCCTCAACGGCACATGGGCACGGTGATGTGCCATCAAGCGCACCAATCCGACATGAACCCCTTGGTGGCAGTGGGCTTGAAAGACATCACCGCGCATGTGAACTTCACTGGCATTGCCCTTGCTGGGCAAAACTACGGTTTGACAGTGTTGGGCTACACCAGTCAAGCCCGTTTTTTATTCAATCTGGGCTTGGCCGAAGCCATGGCCAGCGCCAGCTTGGCCGAGCGCAGCCAGGCCCAGCGTTTGATTGCGGAACACGAGATGGGCGAACTCTTCAAGGTGGTGGGATTTGCCACCCACGATCATTGGCAGGCCCTGGGCTTTGCTGCGGGTGACCGCAGCCACCGGCTGTGAGCTGCGCATGAACCGCTTGGCATGATCCGCTGGCTCATCGTCACCTTGCTAGCGCTGGTGTTCATCAGCGGCTTGCGCCCCTGGCTGAAAAAACTGGGCTTGGGCGACTTGCCAGGCGACTTTCGCTTCACTTTGTTTGGTCGTGAGTTTTTCTTGCCTATCACCACCACCGTGCTGATCAGCGTTGTGGCCAGTGTGATTGCCAAGTGGTTGTGATCCGTTTGTGTTACAATCTTGCATCGCTTAAGGCGACAGATCAGCGCGATCGAACGAGTCTCGTTCACATTGCGCACCCTCTTGACACAGAGGTGTTCCCGTCCCCATTGACCCTTGCGTAGTCTCAAATAGATATTTTTTGAGTTTTTCACCGTTTGCTTGACAAACGGTTCACGGCCCCTGGGCAGGCCGACCCTTTATCTTGATGTGGCTTTTTGACCGCCACGACGCTGATATTTCTCTTAGTTAGACATGATTCATACAATTACATTTGAAAACTCCCCCGTCACCGTGGGAAAATACCGTATTGCCGCCTGTCCGCGCGCTTTGCCCACCGGCCGCTTTGCGGCTCAGGTTTCCGTGGCCAGTGGACGTGGCAGTGCCAGTACCGACCGCGTGATGTGTTTCACCAGCGATTTCGCGTCAC
>CANGDZ010000075.1 GCA_947452785.1 Comamonadaceae bacterium
AAAAAATGCCCCACCTTTGGGTGGGAGTGCACGGGCAGTACCTGATACGGCTGCTTGTTTAATAAAGAAAGGAAAGCACTATGCGTCACGGACACGGACTTCGTAAACTTAACCGCACCAGCTCGCACCGCCTCGCGATGCTGCAAAACATGATGAACTCGCTCATTGAGCATGAAGTCATCAAAACCACAGTGCCTAAGGCCAAAGAATTGCGCCGCGTGATCGAGCCCATGATCACTTTGGCCAAAGTGGACACCTTGGCCAACCGCCGCTTGGCATTTAACCGTTTGCGTGATCGCGATAGCGTTACCAAATTGTTCAACGACTTGGGCCCCCGCTCTGTAGCGCGTCCTGGTGGTTACACACGTATCCTGAAAATGGGTTACCGCGTGGGTGACAATGCACCGATGGCTTTGGTCGAATTGGTTGACCGTGTTGAAGTTTCTGCGCCAACGGCTGCAGAATAAGGTATAATTCATTTTTTACCGCGGGGTGGAGCAGTCTGGTAGCTCGTTGGGCTCATAACCCAAAGGTCGTTGGTTCAAATCCGGCCCCCGCAACCAAATCAGGCATTCAGTGCCGGTTGATTAAAAGTCCACTTTGGTGGACTTTTTTTTCGCCTGCGTAAAGCATGGGCGCAGACATGGCAGTGCAAGTAGTTGTCCGCACCCCCCCGGGTTTCAATATTCAAACGGCACCAACATCTCTGGAGAGCGCGGTAACTTTCTGTGGGATCAACGCCCCCTTCAAAACTTGAACTGCCTGGACGTCAGGTTCTTCAGGAGTCGACGCCTCTCCAAATAGGCGTCCTGCGTGTTTGTCTTCTCATGCATGATTTGCATGACTACCAGTGATGCTTTCTTTCTTGCGGCACTGCTTGTCGAGGTAGGGCAAACCGCAGAAACTAAAAGCCATAACGCGTCTTCATTCAATTGCGCGATCAACAGATCGGATTTTAATGAAGAGCTACTTCCAAAAGTTACGCTGATGTTTTCCGGCAAAAACTTGAGTAATTCCTGGGATGGACCAGGCGCCATCTGTGTAATCTTGACCAAGGCTGACTTGTCGGGACTGGAAACAGACAGCACCGTGCACTTGAAACTTAACAACTCATCGGCCGGTAGCGTGTCTGGCATCTTTGTGGCGAGTCGTTTAAGTTGCACATCGTTGCAAAACATTTCGGGGTAACTGGGCCCCGCTACCTGCAGCAGGTCTTCGGTCAATTTGACATTGTCGCTGGTGTCTAGAATTTTTATAAACATGTTCATCGAAAACCGAGGCACGTTGTTTACCAGTTCCAGAATTTTTTCGGCCACACCGTGAGCTTGTAGATTGTTCTTCACCGCCCAGGCGAGCTTGGTGTGATCAGGCTGCGATTTACCCATCAGTTCGGGCGTGGAATCTTTCACCAGAACACTCGAAATTATCAGCGCTTCCACCGTTGCTCTGTCAACGCCAACTGCGAATTTCCCGCGCGGCTCCTGATTCTGGATGCAAAGAAATGATGCGTAGCTATACAAAACATCGTGAACGTCAGACATAGGGATGAGGCCGCCTGTCTGTAAAAACTGCTCGTCTTCAAAAATGAGTTCGCCAGTTCCCACGCGGGTCGTGAAGATCTCGTCGCACTCGCCGTCTCGCACATATTGCAAGGTATCCCTCTTACGCGATGCCGCCATGGTTGCTCCCCCTGAAGTTATTCATATTCACTAAAGTTCAACAGCCGAGCGGCCTGAATCAGGCATCGCGTGTTTGCCGTTCGCCTTGCTCGGGCCGCATATTGCTTCGGCTTGTCCTTTGTGATCACGGAAACCCTCGGCCGATTGCCAAGTTCGGCTTCTAATTTGTCAATGTAAACCCGGTCCCTAGGGCTGGAAAGTCTCAGTGCATCGCGCGTCGAAATGCGCCCCTTTCCAAACTGCACGAGCAGACCCAGACTCTCCGGTAAGCAGTGCGCGTACAACTTGAAGGTCGTGCTTAAAAACAGCACATCGACAGCATCGGCTTTTCTCGTGCGACGCATACCGAGTGCTTCTGAGAACGCTTCCAAAACCTTCGGGTCCGAGCCCATCAACTTAAGGGCGAAATGGCGACCCTCCTCGCTTAACAGGTACCGGATCTCACTTCGTGCGCCCGCATCCAAAGACATGTCCGCGCTAAGTTGGTGTTTATTTCTGAGGTGGCTGAAATCGTTCGTTCCTAGCGAGGCTTCAAGGGATCGAATCGCGTCGCCAGACAGATTGAGTCTGACGCTGGCCGCTTGTGAACTCATGCCGACCATGCGCACAGCCAAGTACTGCACCGAGCTGATGAGCGATTTGGCATCGTCTGGTGCTGGGCGCGCCCGAGTCACCAGGTTCCTCTTTGGCAACTCAAGAGAGGCGGCAACTTCCTGATCGAAAAAATGAGGCAAGTGGACACACTTTGATGCGAAATGCCTGCTGAGCCAAGCCCACTCGTCCAAGGTGGCATCGCCGTGCCTTGCTCGGGCGTACGCCTTGCGAAACGCTGCGGCAGTCGTCGCCGTGTTTAAAGCTGTCAGTGACCGCACGGTTGTGTGGTTTTTGAGGCTGGCGGTTGCGAAGACCGACATCAATAGGTCGCCAATCGCGAAGTAGTAGTTCAGGAGCGTTCGGGGATGCCCGTGGCCTGTTTTTCGCAAAGCGTCGACCAGTATTGCGTTCTCCCGTTGGGTAAGAAGCGCGCAGTAGTTGGTGCAAGCCGCAGTGGATACCTTGCCCAGGAGAAAGCCGCGCAGCAGCACCTCCCACCCCGGCGTCAGAACCTCGAGTGCCTGCACGGATCGGGTTGCATGCTCGCGGGCATGGATCTCCCCCGTCACCTGCTTGATCGCAGCGCCAAGGGCCAGCTTGATTTGATCTATTGTGGAACGGTCGGTTGAGTCATCCAGCAAAAATAGCCATTTAGCATGGGGATAGGCTTCCTTGATCATTCTGGCTGTCTGCCGAAAATGAGCTGCCAGCGCTTTGGGAATTTTCACCACTCTGCGGGCGTTTTCTGACTTCAGGTTGCTGAAGCCCCCTGTGGTCACGATGAGCTGATCGAGTTCGGACACGGCGTCCAGCGCGAGGACTTCTGCCTCCCCGCTTCGAAGTGGTGCAGCAAACCTCAGTTCGCCGTAGAGCGTTGCCAGCGATTGCTCAAATGGCAAATCGGCAAAGTGGTCTGAAATCAGCTTGAAGATGCGCTCTTTGTCGTCTTGCATGAGCAAGGTTGATGCGGCAGAGCGTCGCCGCCCATTGCCTGGCGATTCATTGACGCCATCGAACAGATCCACGGGTATTGAATAGTTCTCTTGGCGCAGCATACTGACCAGACGCTTCGCTGCAGTGAGCCGTTTTCCTCGGTTCTCCTGCCGCTCCAGTTCGGTTTCTCCTGTTGCCGCTAGCCCCACTTTTTCAATGAAGCTGTGCCACTCATGGCTCCAGGCCCTGAAATCGACATCTGCGGCGAAGGCTGTCAATATGGGCTTCAAACTACTGGTGTAGGTGGCCAGGGAAGACACCACGATCTTGCCTCTCGAGCTGGCATCGAGCCACAGCCTGCATTCAGCCAGGATCCAGTCCTTGAGCATGTTGGCTGGCCCATGCTGGGTGCAGTCCATCTGAGTGATGAAGGCTTTGAGCGCCGATATGCGCTTGAGGTCCTCGCCGCCCTTTGCATCGCGCTCGTTGTGTACCGAATTCAAGCCATCGATGGCTCGGGTCAGAGCAGACGGCGAAGACGAGATTTTGTTTTGGCGCAAGCGCCCGACGGGCGCAGGGAACTTGAGGGTTGAAAGATCAGGCACTTGTGCCCGGTCAAGTAAACGAAGCATGGCCCTTGCGCTGGCGGTCGGCGAAGTGAGTTTTGCCGAAGTCGCTGTCAAGAGGAAGGGGGGAAGGTTGAAGCGACTCCAGCGACTGATCATGGCGGCCAGGCTGGCCAACGCCTCGGATTCGTTTGCAGGCCACATCAGATGAGGCAATTGTTCCTGCAGCCAGCGGCGCACGTCACGACAGCTTTTCAACCAGCTGCCCTTAAGACTGGTTTTGACCTGAGCCAGAGGGATCAAAGTGGGCCCACACAGGGGGCGGCGAATCCGCGTTTGGCAGCCAGGTCGGGAGTAATTTGCTGCGACAGTGCAATCCGTTAATCGCTGAAAAGGTGTTTGAGTGCTCCAAATAATTTCCACATCAGCGATCTCGATCCAGTCCAGCAGCAGCAGGCAGCTGAGTAACCGGGCATTTGTTTGAGCGGGCCCCATTCCCTTGAGCAACAAGATGCGCAAGTGGTCCACCACAGTGATGGATAACAGGGTGTGACGGTCTACGGGCTTGGGCAGCACTCGCGCAAATTCACGCTCGCCTGAGCCCGTCGATGCGGCCCTCATTGGCAAGCGTGTGCGAGGCTCGTCAAGAGTGAAGACGGCAAGGGGCACATTGAAGGCGAAGTAGTCCGGAAAAGGTTTGGCGTTGCGGGTGGCGACGTCAAGGACCGATTGTGTCAGTGGGCGCAATGCCCACTCCATGGCCTGTGCCAGTTGCGCGAGGGCCTGTTTGGGGTAGTAAGTTTGTCCGTCTGCAAACGGCTCGGCCCGAACCCGTGAGTGTCCAGTGAGCGTTTTGATAAGCCAGCGATCAACACCCTGAGCCAGTAGCATCGAGACCCAGGTATGTCGACCCACGTTGGCCTTGCGGGCGAAGAACTCCTGACTGATGGCTTCCACCGCCGCCCAGCTCACTTCTTTTCTAACCAATTGCGGTTGATTTTTGGTTGTAAGACCACCATGCCGAGCCGTCTCACCCGTAGCCGCGATTGAAAAAAAACAGACCTTGCCACGTGCTCGACCAAAGACACGGTCTCTATCGATTTCACTATAGGTCAAACCCAGCCGATCGGCGGCACGCGAAGCCAAAATGATCTCCTGTGCATGGCTGTCCAGTACACGGCGCAAGGCAGCGCTAATGGGAATGACGCGACTTAACGAATACTCGTCCGTGTCCTTGTCACTTACGAATGCATAGGCGGCATGGCCGTACAGAGCCCCCCAGGTCATGCGGTCCAGCCTCTGATTGCGTCCGGCTGTCAGGCTGATGACCGTCAAAAGTCGGCAGTGGACCAAGCGATCGTAGGCGGCGCACAAGGCCTGCAGGGTCTGGGCCTGGATCATTTTGCGACGCGCAGTAGACGCCTCCAGCAGCAGCTGACGGATTGCCGCGAAGAAATCGTCGGGCGCCATCGCATGCGATGAACCCAGTGCCCCCGTTGTGTCAATGAAGGACGTAGCATCGCCCAGACCGATGTCCGCGTATACCTTTTGAGTCTGTTGGTATAAGAACTTTGGGTCGAACTGGGCGTAGTGCAGCATGCCCATAGAGCACTCCGCGAAATCCAGGCCAAGCACTGCGGCCATCACGTCACCATGCTGTTTAAGATAAACCTGCCCCAGGGCGCGTGCAAACCGAGCATCGAGTGCGCCATGCCGCGATTGGTATCCGATGTCAGAGAGCCAAGCGCGGTAGCCAGTGACCAACTCCATCGCTGCAGAGTCACCCGGTTGACCCGAAATCAGCTCTGCCAGCGTTCGTACGTCTGGTCTCGCTTGCTGAAACTTTCCAATCAAGTCTGCGGCCGATGCCGGTAGCCAGATGTCAATGGTCTGCTCGGGCGCGGGAACCCGGTCTGAGATCGGTTCGTTCTGGTCCAGCACCGCTCTTAGATTCCAACGGATAGATTTGCGAGCCAGATCCAGCCAAATCTTATTATTTGGCGTGAGCCGCAGAGTGGCCGCCTTTGCGGCAGGCAGCGAACTGCAAAGGGAGATCACTGCAAATAAGGCGTATCGGCAATCGGGATCGGCATGCACAAGATGCCGAGTGATGCGACTGCACATGGCGCCAAGCTCAAGACGCGCCAGGCGCTCCCATCGGTCACTTTCACCAAAGAAGCTGATGTAGCCGCCATTGTTTGCGCGTTGCAGCAGCCAGCCTATGAGGTTGTCGCTCGTTTCTTGTTCGTCAGGGAAATCGGCCTCATTGGTCACAAGTCCTTGGGCACTCGGATGGTCTGGTTGACCGGTGATGAAGTTGAAACCGACCGTATCTGGAGCGCCCCTCTTACTTATGGCTACCTGCAATGCCGGCGGCGGGATCGGCTTCGCCAACGCCAGTCCGTACCAATGCAGGAAGTCCTGAATCACGCCAACGCCAGACTGATCCTGCCAGGCATGAACCTGGGCCAGGTTCATTGGAAACGCATGTGCGAGCTTCTCCCACTCAGAATTTTTGCCTCGGCGATGGCGTCCGACTTTGCGAAGCTGGACCCAGGCATCGATGGTATTGGCAGGGATGGACCTTGTCGCTGAGATGCAATGCGCTGCAATCAACCCAAACGCGCCGTTGATCTGATCCTCAATGACTCTGGGCACCCCAACTTTATGTCTGCCTATGAGCAGGTCATAGCCGCGATTTCCCGAAATGAGCCTGTTGGCAATGAGTGCGTTTTGCGCAGTCATTGACTGGAGCTTGCTGGCAAGGGTGCTCGCTTCCTGTACCCATTGGATGGGAAAATGGGGGCCAAAGAGATGGCTTGCAGATTCGAAACATGCCGTCAGCATGTCGGTGGCGAGGTAGGCTCCTTGGAGATCGAAAGGAGTACCAATGCACTCAAGCAAAGTTTGTTGATGCGGAGGAAGGCGAGTAAGCATGCTGTTTGCGGGAAACTCCAAATGCTTCCCAATGGTCATTGCCCACCAAAGTAAGCTGCGGTCCTATTCAGTGCGGGCGGAATTTTGATACCTGAGAATCAGTCCTAAAGGGTACCTTGATTTTAATAAAAATTATAAATATAAAAACATAAATAGTAACTATTTTATTAAAATTATTCCTTGGTGGACTTTCCCGCCTGGCGGATTTAATTTTGTAGCACGGTTTAACGAGAGGCGCCTCGTAGGGGGAGTGAATCCGCCCCTGTACTTTCTAGGTGGCTTGAGAAATTCCCGCTTTGGTCCGACTGGAGCTTTGGGCGGTCTTTAGTTTGGCAAGTGCGCCAACAGCGCGAGCAGCCGACTCAGCGCGTAATGCACGGTGGATGCGCGCACTTGTGCCCTATCGCCCGTGAAATGCTGACATTCCGACACAACCTGACCTTGGACAGCCCAGCCCAGCCAGACGGTGCCCACCGGCTTATCAGCCGATCCGCCACCGGGCCCTGCCACACCGGTGACGGCGATCGACACCTGCGCCTTGGCGTGCGTCAAGGCACCCTGCGCCATAGCCCGCACCACCGGCTCACTCACCGCGCCATGGGTGGCCAATATGCCCGAAGGTACAGACAGCAACTCCATCTTGGCCGCATTCGAGTAAGTGACAAAACCGCGTTCAAACCAATTGCTGGAGCCCGCCAGGTCGGTACACGCCGCGGCAATCAAGCCTCCCGTGCAGCTTTCCGCGGTGGACAGCATCCAGCCGTGTTGACGTAAACGTATCGCCAACAGTTGGCACAGTTCAGTGGTGGTGGTCATGTAAATAAGCGAAGTCCGATGGACAGAACGAGCAGCGTACAGAGCGCGGCCACAAAGTCATCGAAATAGATGCCCCATGCACCGCGCCAACCAAAGCCCTTGAAAACCTGATCCGCCCAACCGACCGGTGGGGGTTTGACTGCATCAAAAAATCGAAACAGCGCAAAGGCCAGCACTTGCACTGAAAAAGAGGTGGGCATCAACAGCCACAGCACCAGCCAAAAGGCCACCACTTCATCCCAGACAATGGCGCCCGGATCGGCGACGCCCAAGTGCTGGGTGGTCACTTTGGCCGCCCACCAGCCCACCAGGGTGGCCAGAACAATCACTGCGCCCAGCTGTGCGGACGACAGGACGTTTTGCAGCAGCAACCAAGATAACCAAGCCCATAGCGTGCCCACCGTGCCAGGGGCTTTGGGGCTCAAACCCGAGCCTAGACCCAGCGCAATGCAATGGGCCGGGTGCGAGCACATGAACCGGGCGTTGATCGAAACGGGTGGAGTGGGCGCGGACATCAGACCGGTGACTCAAGCAAAGTGGTCGAACGACGTGAACTGATGCGGGGTGGCTCGTCCATGGGCATCGATCAGCAAAGTGCCTTGGCCCGCGCGCACTGTGCCGATGCAAGTCACAGGGGTGTTGGATGCGAGCCCGGCGGCCAGCACTTCAGCGCGCCGGTGCGGGGGCGCTGTGAACACCAACTCGTAATCATCGCCGCCAGTCAGAACGTACTCCAGTTGCTGAGCGCTTGGCAAAGTGACATGTTCCGCACAAGCCATCAGCGGCAGGGCCAGAGCGGTTTGAAGCTCGGCACCTACCTGGCTGGCTTGCAAAATATGGCCCAAGTCACCCAACAGGCCATCGCTGATATCTGCAGCCGATGTCGCCAGTCCGCGCAAAGCCATACCCAAAGCGATACGGGGCGTGGGCTGTTCCATGCGCGCGCGCGTAGATAAGAAAACCGATTCAGGTACAGATAAGTGGCCACGAAAGACTTCCAGCGCGATGCGCGCATCGCCCAAGTGGCCGCTGACGAAAATATCGTCACCTACCTGGGCACCAGAGCGCAACAAGGCTTGGCCGGCAGGGACATCCCCGATGACGGTGATGTTGATGTTCAGAGGCCCTTGTGTGGTGTCGCCCCCAATCAGTTCGCAATCAAACGCGTCCGCCAAAGCCCACAGCCCCTGGGCAAAGCCAGTCAGCCAAGTCTCATCCACGCGGGGCAGTGTCAAAGACAGCAGGAAGGCGCGAGGTTTGGCACCGCAAGCGGCCAAATCGCTCAAGTTGACCGCCAATGCCTTATGTCCTAAATGAACGGGATTCACCGTCGACACAAAGTGACGACCTTCAACCATCGAGTCCGTGGAGAAGGCCAGATGCATGCCCGGTGTTGGGGCCAGCAGCGCACAGTCATCGCCCACACCCAAGACAGCCTGGCGTGCGGGACGTTTAAAGAAACGTGCGATCAGATCAAACTCACCCATGACCCAAGCTTAACCGCAAAGACCTGATGTGCAGTGGTTCAGTGCAAGGTGCGCGAGGGCGCCGTTTGCCCCAAGGCTTCCAATACAAACAGAGGAACGGGCACATCAAAGCGATGGCCATCAGCGGCGACAAAAAAGAAACTGCCATGCATGGTGCCGTTCGATGTAAGCAGTCGAGCACCGCTGGCGTATTGGAATGATTCGCCGGGATTGAGCAGCGGTTGATGGCCGATCACGCCCAGCCCCTTGACCTCTTCCGTGTGACCATGGGCGTCATTGATGATCCAGTGTCTGGAGATCAATTGCGCTGGGACCGAACCCGTGTTGGTGAACGTCACGGAATAGGCGAAATGGTAGAGAATTTTCCCCGCCTCTTCGGAAGAGGACAGGTAGGTCGGCGTGGCTTCAATTTTGAACTGGTAGGTCGGCATCCCTGCATGGTAACTGCGACAATATCGGCATGAGCACTACTTACAGAATTGCCCCTTCTATTTTGTCGGCTGATTTCGCCCGTTTGGGAGATGAAGTCAAGAGCGTGATCGCCGCCGGCGCAGATTGGATTCACTTTGATGTGATGGACAACCACTACGTGCCCAACCTCACGTTCGGGCCCATGATTTGTCAGGCGCTGAAACCGCACGCCCATACGGCGACCGGCGTGGCCGTGCCGATCGATGTGCATTTGATGATCTCACCGGTCGACGCCTTGGCCGCCTCGTTTGCCGAAGCCGGTGCCGATTTGATCAGTTTTCACCCCGACGCCAGCGCCCACGTGCATCGCAGTGTCCAGGCCATCAAAAGCAAAGGGGTGAAGGCCGGCCTGGTGTTCAACCCAGCGGAGTCGCTGGACGTGCTGGAGTGGACGATTGACGACATTGACCTCATCCTCATCATGAGCGTCAACCCCGGTTTTGGCGGTCAAAGTTTCATCGACTCTGCACTGCGCAAAGTCGAGCAGGCGCGCAAGTGGATTGATCGCAGTGGTCGCGACATTCGCCTTGAAGTGGACGGCGGCATCAAAGCCGACAACATTCGCCGCGTCGCCGATGCGGGCGCAGACACCTTTGTGGCAGGCAGTGCGATCTTTGGCAATCCCGATTACAAAGCCGTGATTGATCAAATGCGTGTGGCCTTAGCCTGATGCCAAGCCATCCCCTGTTGACCGCCGCCATTGTCGACCTGGACGGCACCATGGTCGATACCTTGGGTGATTTCGAGGTGGCGCTGAATCGGACGTTGTCCGACCTGGGCCTGCCCGGCGTCAGCCGTGCCTTGGTGGAACGCACCGTGGGCAAGGGCTCGGAGCATTTGATCTTGACGGTGCTGCACCACCAACTGGCTTTGCCCGAAGTGGGCGCCTGCGCCGGGCGTAGCGCCGAGACTTTGTATGAGGCGGCTTGGCAGCGTTACCAGCACCATTACTTGGCCATCAACGGGCAATATGCCGCTGTCTATCCCGGTGTGATCGAGGGGCTGCAACACATGCAGGATGCTGGATGGAGTCTTGCTTGCTTGACCAATAAACCCGTGGCATTCGCCCGGACATTGCTTGCGAACAAGGGCTTAGATTCATTTTTTGGTCACATCTTTGGCGGGGACAGCTTTGAGCGCAAAAAGCCAGACCCCTTGCCCTTGCTCAAGACCTGCGAGGCTTTGGGCACCAGCCCGGCCCAGACCTTGATGGTGGGGGACTCCAGTAACGATGCCCAAGCGGCTCGGGCAGCAGGATGCCCCGTGATCTTGCTGCGCT
This sequence comes from Comamonadaceae bacterium, assembly GCA_947452785.1. Taxonomy (GTDB): domain Bacteria; phylum Pseudomonadota; class Gammaproteobacteria; order Burkholderiales; family Burkholderiaceae_C; genus Limnohabitans_A. Next base: position 10,763 of record CANGDZ010000075.1, read on the forward strand.
ACGGCTACAACCACGGGCAACCGGTGGACGCGGTGTCGGCGGATGGGCATCTGGACGATTTGACGCAATGGCGTGAATGGCACCTGGCGCGTTTGGCGGCTTGAGGCGCAGCGAAACCGTGCTGCATCCTTTGGTACACTGGAGCTCTATGTTCATGCATTCCCATTTGCGAATTCACAGCCAGCCAGGCCCGTCGGGTCGGGGAGCCTGGCCCTGGCGTAAGCCAGTCTGAAAATTGATTCGCAATGCGGCCCTTTGGCCGCAGTCAGCGCCCCCGAAAATCGCGGGCATTTGGATGGAATGACCGCTGCTGCACACCCACAGGGCCGATGCACAGCACAACGGAGGCGATAGCCGTGATCACCGAATTGGAATTTAAAAGTCTGACCAGCCAGGGCTACAACCGTATCCCGCTCATGCTGGAGGCCTTCGCAGATCTGGAAACCCCCTTGTCCCTGTACCTCAAGCTGGCACACAGCGACGGCGGCGGGGCCCACAGTTTCTTATTGGAGTCGGTCGTGGGGGGGGAGCGGTTTGGCCGTTACAGCTTCATTGGCTTGCCCGCGCGCACCTTCATCCGGGCCACGGGCTTCGGGGCGCAGGCGAAATCTGAGGTGGTGAGTGATGGCGTGGTGGTGGAGACTGCGCCGGGCAATCCGCTGGACTTCATTGAGCAGTACCAAAAGCGATTCAAAGTGGCTTTGCGTCCAGGGCTGCCGCGTTTTTGCGGCGGTCTGGCCGGTTATTTCGGCTATGACGCGGTGCGTTACATCGAGAAAAAACTCGAAAACTCTTGCCCGCCGGACACCTTGGGCACGCCCGACATTTTGCTCTTGCAGTGTGAAGAGTTGGCGGTCATCGACAACCTCTCGGGCAAGCTGTATTTGATTGTGTACGCGGACCCGCAGATGCCCGAGGCCTATGCCAAAGCTAAAAAGCGGCTGCGCGATTTAAAAGAACAACTCAAGTATTCGGTCAGTGCGCCGGCGGTCAAGGCCAGCCAGTCCTACCCGGCCGAGCGTGATTTCACCAAAGAAGATTACTTGGCCGCCGTGGTGCATGCCAAGGACCTGATTGCAGCCGGGGACTTCATGCAGGTGCAGGTGGGGCAACGCATTAAGAAGCGCTACACCGAAAGCCCGCTCTCGCTTTACCGGGCTTTGCGTTCGCTCAACCCCAGTCCGTACATGTATTTCTACAACTTCGGCGACTTCCATGTGGTGGGCGCCAGTCCTGAAATTTTAGTGCGCCAGGAGCGCACCGAAGAGGGCACCAAAGTCACCATTCGCCCTTTGGCTGGCACCCGCCCGCGTGGGGCCACGCCGGAGAAAGACAAGGCAGCTGAACTGGAGTTGATGAACGACCCCAAAGAGCGCGCCGAGCATGTGATGCTGATTGATTTGGCGCGTAACGACATCGGCCGGATCGCCCAGATCGGCTCGGTCAAAGTCACAGAAGCCTTTGTGGTGGAGCGCTACAGCCATGTGATGCACATCGTCAGCAACGTAGAGGGCTTGTTGAACGAGGGCATGACCAATATGGACGTGCTCAAAGCGACCTTCCCCGCGGGCACGCTGACCGGTGCGCCCAAGGTGCACGCCATGGAGTTGATTGACCAACTCGAACCCACCAAGCGTGGCCTGTATGGCGGCGCCTGTGGCTACTTGAGCTATGCCGGCGACATGGACGTGGCGATCGCGATCCGCACGGCCGTAATCAAAGACCAGGTGCTGTATGTGCAGGCGGCCGCGGGTGTGGTGGCCGATTCTGTGCCTGAAATGGAGTGGCGCGAAACCGAACATAAAGCCCGCGCCTTGCTGCGTGCCTGTGAGTTAGTTGAAGAAGGTCTGGAGTGAGCATGTCGAAAAAAATCAAACTCCTGATGGTCGACAACTACGACTCGTTTACCTTCAACATCGTGCAGTACTTTGGTGAATTGGGCGCCGAGGTTGAGGTGTTTCGCAACGACGAAATCACGCTCGAGGGGATTGCCGCACGTGCCCCTGATCGCTTGGTGATTTCACCAGGTCCTTGCTCGCCCGCTGAGGCAGGCATTTCGGTCGCAGCGATTCAACACTTTGCCGGCAAGCTGCCGATTCTGGGCGTGTGCCTGGGACACCAGAGCATTGGCGCTGCCTTTGGCGGCCACATTGTTCGCGCGCAAGAACTCATGCACGGTAAAACCAGCGTCATCACCACCACGCAAGAAGGCGTCTTTGCGGGCTTGCCACGGCAATTCACCGTGAACCGCTATCACTCGCTGGCGATTGAACGGGCCAGTTGCCCGGCGCAGTTGAAAGTCACCGCTTGGACGGACGATGGTGAAATCATGGGCGTGCGCCATACCGAGCTCGAAATCGAAGGAGTGCAGTTCCACCCCGAATCGATTTTGACGGAGCACGGTCATGCGATGCTGAAGAACTTTTTGGTACGTCCCTGACCCACCAGACCTCCTATTTCTAGCAAGGAAACCCTCATGCCCATTACGCCTCAAGAAGCGCTGCAACGAACCATTGAGCACCGCGAAATTTTCCACGATGAAATGCTCAAAATCATGCGCATGATCATGAAGGGGGAGCTCTCACCGGTCATGATGGCGGCCTTGATCACCGGTCTACGGGTTAAAAAAGAAACCATCGGTGAGATCACGGCCGCAGCCCAAGTGATGCGTGAGTTTTCGACGAAAGTGCACGTGGCCGATCCGCAGTACTTGGTCGACATCGTGGGCACCGGCGGCGACGGCTCACACACTTTTAATATTTCAACTTGCGCCATGTTCGTGGCTGCAGCGGCCGGCGCTAAAACGGCCAAGCATGGCGGCCGCAGCGTCAGCAGCAAATCAGGCAGTGCCGATGTCTTGGAGAGCTTGGGCGTCAACATTCACCTCTCGCCTGAGCGCATTGCCCAATCGATTGCGCAAGTGGGTATCGGCTTCATGTTTGCACCGAACCACCATCCGGCCATGAAAAATGTAGCCCCGGTACGCAAAGAATTGGGCATCCGAACCATCTTCAACATCCTCGGGCCGTTGACCAATCCGGCCGGTGCGCCGAACATTTTGATGGGCGTGTTCCATTCCGACTTGGTGGGCATCCAGATTCGTGCTTTGCAGCGTTTGGGCGCCGAGCATGCGGTGGTAGTGTATGGCCGTGACGGCATGGACGAAGTCAGTCTTGGGGCCTCGACGTTGGTGGGCGAGTTGAAAAACGGTCACATCACCGAGTATGAAATTCATCCCGAAGACTTTGGCATGGCGATGGCCAGCAACCGTGCTTTGCGCGTCGAAACGCCGGAGCAGTCCATGGCCATGCTCAAAGGGGTCTTGGCCAACGAACCTGGCGCCGCCACAGACATTGTGATCTTGAATGCAGGGGTTGCTTTGTACGCGGCTAATGTGGCGCCGACCATGAAAGAGGGCGTGGCCTTGGCCCGCCAAGCCATCAGCTCTGGCGCGGCGCAGGCCAAGCTGGCGCAATTTGTCGCCTTTACCCAACAAGAAAGTGCTGCAGCATGAGCGACATTCTGAACAAAATCGTGGCCGTCAAACGCGAAGAAGTGGCCGCAGGCCTGAGGCGCAAATCCTTGCACATCATGCGAGAAGATGCTGAAAGCCGTGTCTTGACGCGAGACTTTGTCGGCGCCATGCGGACCCAAATCGCGGCGGGCCGTTCGGCTGTGATCGCCGAGGTGAAAAAAGCCAGCCCCTCCAAAGGCGTTTTGCGCGCCGATTTCATTCCCGCCGATATTGCGCAAAGCTACGCCGAGCATGGCGCGGCCTGCCTGTCGGTGTTGACCGATCAGCAGTTCTTTCAAGGCTGCAATGACTTTTTAAAGCAAGCGCGTGCCAGCTGTGATTTGCCGGTGCTGCGCAAAGATTTCATGGTGGACGCCTACCAAATCTACGAGTCGCGTATGCTGGGCGCAGACTGCATTTTGTTGATTGCCGCGTGTCTGGACGACGCGCAAATGGCCGACTTGGAGGCGATTGCGCACGGCCTCGATATGGCGGTGCTGGTGGAGGTGCATGACCGCGCAGAGTTGGAGCGGGCGCTCAAACTCAAGACGCCGCTGATTGGCATCAATAACCGCAATTTACGCACCTTTGAGGTGTCGCTGGAAACGACATTGACGATGCGCAACGACGTGCCTGCAGACCGACTGCTGGTCACCGAGAGTGGCATCGTCTCGCCAGACGACGTCAAGCGTATGCGCGAGGCGCAAGTCCATGCCTTTTTGGTCGGCGAGGCCTTTATGCGGGCGGCTGACCCGGGTCAGGCGCTGGCCACTTTATTCGCCTGAGCTGCGCAGGGCTGAGGCGGTCGCATGCAATCGACATTCGACTTTGCCCACGAGGGCGCACCGGCACATGGCGTACTGACCTCGGCTGCCTGGCCGCCAGATGCCCAGATCTTGGCCCCGGATTGGCGGGCGATGTGGCAGGCTTTTGCAGCCAGTGCCGTGGGGCGGTCATTAACGCAGCGCATCGGTGAGCGCGTAGCGGCTGGCGCTCGAATTTACCCACCCGAGCCTTTGTGTGTTTTTCGCGTACTCGATTTGAGTGCGGTGCGGGTGGTGATCTTGGGTCAAGACCCGTATCACGGACCGGGGCAAGCCGAAGGCTTGGCCTTCTCGGTACCCGTGGGCATAAAAATCCCTCCCAGCTTGCGCAATATGTTCAAAGAGATTGCGCGTGAATTCAGCGAACCGCTGCCGACCCATGGGCATTTGGCGCGATGGGTTCAGCAAGGTGTGCTACTCCTCAATACGGCCCTGACGGTGGAAGAGGGTTTGCCCGCCAGCCATGCTCAGTGGGGCTGGGAGGCTTGGACGGACTGTGTGATCACCGCCGTGGCGCAGCGCGAACAACCGGTGGTGTTCATGTTGTGGGGTGCCCATGCGCAAGCCAAGCAGAAATTGATCGCCTTGGCCGATCCCTTGGCGCGCCATCGGGTCTTGCAAGCCAATCACCCGTCCCCTTTGTCGGCCTTGCGGGGGCCGACCCCCTTTATGGGGTGCGGGCATTTCAGCGCGGCCAATGCCTTTCTGCAAAAAAATGCGCTAACCCCCATCGTCTGGTGAAAAAAAGAAAAGGCGGCTTGGACTGGCGGCTAAAACAATGGCATAATCTTAGATTCGCTGAGGAGGGGTGCCCGAGTGGCTAAAGGGGGCAGACTGTAAATCTGTTGGCTTACGCCTACACTGGTTCGAATCCAGTCTCCTCCACCAGCAAAAAAAGAAAACCTGCCGTCAACGGCGAGCGTTTGGAACGGAATTTCCGTGCATGAAGCTGCGGTTTCAAGGATTTTGAATGAAATCCCTTGGAGTTTGCTGCAAATGCGGGAGTAGTTTAATGGTAGAACCTTAGCCTTCCAAGCTAATGACACGGGTTCGATTCCCGTCTCCCGCTCCAGTTGGCCATACGTCAGGTGAAGAGATTGCCCTTTTGGCTCAGTGGTAGAGCACTCCCTTGGTAAGGGAGAGGTCGCGGGTCCGATTCCCGCAAAGGGCACCATATTCTGGTGCGCAGACTGCCAGGTGGTTTGTTTTGCGTGCTTGAGTTTCGATTGTTTAACTTGTTTTTTTCGGAGTCGAAAAAATGGGAAAAGAGAAATTTGAACGGACCAAGCCGCACGTGAACGTGGGCACCATCGGTCACGTTGACCACGGTAAAACCACGCTGACTGCGGCCATCACGACCGTGTTGGCAGCTAAGTTTGGCGGCTC
>CANGDZ010000076.1 GCA_947452785.1 Comamonadaceae bacterium
CGTCTTACTGCATTGCCTCCTGTGGTGGCGCCCCGCTGGAGATCGTAAAGGCCTACGTTCAAAATCAAAGCAGCCCATCAAGATGATGGACTGCGCCTGCTTGACTCGGAGCTAAAGCACCCGAGGTTGCGCAGGGTTTTGGCTCAATTCGAAAAAATGGCTACTCCAGCTACGCAGCGCACTTAAACGCCTAAGCTGCCAACTTTGCACTGGCAAGCCGATTGAGGCTTACACCCTGTTCGGCAGCCAAAAGTGCAAGATTGCGATGAACCAATGGTGGGATGCGAACTCGAAACTCACCGCTGTAGTTCTTTTCAGCCAGTGCCGAAGGAATGGGTTCGCCATTAGCCTGCATGTCGGCGACCACCTCGCCTACTATTTTTTGGATGCCTTTGAGCGCCGCATCAGGTGTTTTTGCCAACCAACTCAATGAAGCAAACTCGGAGCACAAGCCTACGTGTTCTTCATCTTCTGGCGACCAAGTAACACGGTACGTGTAATGCTGGATGTTCATTTTTTGATTCCCAATTTTTCAATAGCTTGAAGGACTTGTCTGACTTGATATGGTTTTGCTTTGCCTTTGGCGTTCTGTATGTTGACGCGAGGATCTCCAGGCCAAGGAGTTTTAAAAATAGCGTGACTGCTACCATCTTGCCGAGGCTTACCGAAGTAGGACACGCACACCTTCTTGAAATCATTGAAGCTTACATTTCCCGGCTCCCGGCGCATCATCTCAAGAATTTTTTCAATTTGTGCCATAGTTTTGAATGGTGCCATTAATGACACCATTTGTCAATATGATGGCTTTAGAAAACGTCAAGCTTAAATGACGTTCCGCAATAAGCAAGGCCAGTGACTCCTTTGAAGAAATATATGAGATTTGTCGTATCTTTGCGAACGGCTCGTAACGCGACCCCAGAGTCGAAATCACTTCTGAAGCGAATTGGCCCCTTGGATAACCGATTACGAGAAATGACACGTTTTGGTGAACGACAGCTTTCCTAGAAAGCGGACATTTGCCAGTTGCTGCGGAATTTTGAATTGGTAAAATTAACGCTTTTATCGGCAGTCATTGCTTGCCGAAGGAAAAAGGCTGAAAACTTAACCTATCCTTCAGACCGAGGCTTTGCAAAAATGCTGGCCGGCAGCGTTACTTTAAGTTCTTCACGGCTTGATCTTGTAGCCTGTGCAAGGCTTATTTGGGCGCAAATCCGTATTCAAGGATGCCAAGTCGACACCACGCTCGGGGTATCTTCGGACTTCGACCCAGCAAGCGCGTAGGACAGCCGGTTGGCAGCATCCATCACGGTCCTGGCGTGCGTCTCAAGCAGCTTTTCTGTTAAACGCGAAGTTGGACCTGATATGCACATCGAGCCCAACAAGCGCCAATTGAGTCCAAATACAGGTGCTGCCACGCTGGACACCTCCGGCTCCCGTTCCCCCATTGAAATGTGATGGCCTTGTCGGCGAATGTTTTCGTAGGCGCCCCCGACTTCACCGGAAAACGCCAGAATGACGCGACCTGGAGCACCAAGATTGAGTGGCAAACGCATGCCAATGCGCACATGATGGCGCACCGATTGCGGGCCTTCAACGCGTGCAATACAAGCACGCTCGTCACCTTCACGCACGTAAAAAGAAGCACTCTCTTGGGTGACCTGGGACAACTCACGCAGCGTGGGCTCCACCACATTGTTAATGTCGAAGCCGGCCTGATAGCGGGCACCAAGCCAACCAGCGGCAGGCCCCAACCGCCACTCCCCCTCTTCGCGCTGAACCATATAGCCGGCTAACGCCAGCGTGCGGGCCAGTCTCAAAACCGTCGTGTTGTGCAGCCCGGTACGGCGGCTTAATTCTGCCAGTGTGAGATGGCGCTCGCCGATACGAAAGACCTCCATGACGAACAAAGCTCGGGTAACAGCGATCACCCCGCCGCGGGCCCCTTTGTTTTCGTCGGCGCTTTGGGTCGTGGCGGTATGTCGTGGCATGAAACGTCTTTCACTGTATGAAGTGGCATTGTATTAAACGAAATGCCCAATTACAGTGCGGCTGCGATTTTCAAAAAAATACGGAGACCTGGATGCAAACTTCCGCCCTTTCCCTTCGACTGGCCGTGGTCCTGATTGCGAGCATGCCATTCATGTCTGCCAACGGGCAGACCGATAACTGGCCCAGCAAACCCATCCGCATCGTCGTGCCCTTCCCTGCGGGCGGTGGCACCGACATCATCGCGCGCGATGTGACGCAAAAAATGTCGGCCACGACCAAATGGACCTTCATCATCGACAACAAACCGGGCTCGGGCGGCAACCTGGGTATCGATACGGCGGCCAAGGCACTGGCCGATGGGCACAGCTTGGTGGTTGGCCAAACCAGCAACCTAGCGATCAATCCCTCGCTGTACAACAAGCTGCCCTACGACCCCGTAAGGGACTTGGCCCCGATTGGTCTGATCGGCAATGCACCGTTGGTTCTGGTGGTGGCCACGGACTCACCCTTCAAGACGCTGGCCGATGTGGTCAAGACGGCCAAAGCCCAGCCCGGCCACATCAATTACGCCACTTCGGGCAACGGCACTGTGGCTCACTTGGCCACCGAACTGTTTCAGCGCGAAGCCGGCATCAAACTCACACATATTCCCTACAAAGGCGCATCGCAAGGTCTCACCGATGTGATCGGTGGCCAGGTGCAGCTGTACATGTCTTCGGTGCCAACGCTCCTAGGACACATCAAGAACGGCAAGCTTCGTGCGCTGGCTGTGACTGCCGCCAACCGGACTGACGACCTGCCCCAGACACCCACTGTGGCTGAATCTGGTTACAAGGGCTTTGAAGCTGTAACCTGGTTTGGCCTGTTGGGGCCGGCCAAACTGCCCCCGGCCATAGTGACCACCATCAACGTCGAACTCAACAAGGCGCTCAATTCTTCTGACCTTCGCAAAAAACTGGAAGACCAGGGACTTAACGTCACGCCCGGCACGTCAGACGAATTTGGCAAACTAATCAAGTCCGACATAGGCAAGTGGGCTCCGGTGGTTAAGGACTCTGGCGCCAAAGTTGACTGAATCACGAATAAGTTGAATTTGGGCGTTCCATGTCTGACCCTTACCCGTTTTCTGCCGGCACGACCTTGGCAATTACGCCACTACCTGAAGGCACCTGCGACTGCCATATCCATGTCTACGACGGGTGCACACCCGCCGCTTTTGGAGTGAGCCTGCATCCACCAGAGGCCTCCATCGCAGACTACAGACGCGTGCAACAGCGCATGGGCATGCAACGTGCCGTGGTGGTGACGCCATCGACGTATGGAGCCGACAACCGCCCCATGCTCGCGGGTCTCGCTCAGCTGGGCAATGAAGGGCGGGGCGTTGCGGTTATCACTGGCGACGAAGACATGGACGACTTGTGCAGGCTGCACGAACAAGGCGTTCGGGGTGTCAGGATCAACTTGTCTCTGGGTGTACTGCACCAAATCAGCGATATCGAGAAAGTGGCCCAGCGCATCGCACCTTTGGGGTGGCACTTGCAATTGCTGATGCCTCTGGACCAGTTGACCAATCTGGCCAGCATGTTGCGATCAATACCGGTGGACCTGGTGTTTGACCATTTCGGGCGCGTTACAACTGACTTGTGTGGCCAGCATCCCGCGCATGCACTGTTGCTGGACTTAATGCAAGACAAGCGCGCCTGGGTCAAGTTGTCTGGAGGCTACTTGGTCAGCCCGCTAGGCCGCAGCGATGACCCGCAACTTCTGCCACTGGCTCGCAGCTTCATTGCCGCGGCCGCCGACCGCGTGATCTGGGGCAGCGATTGGCCCCACGCCACCGCATCAGCCGGACGCCAGTCCATGCCGGACGATGCGGCGCAGGTGGATGCACTGGCCCATTGGGCCGGAGATGCCGAAAGGCTGCGACAAATCCTGGTCGTCAACCCAGAAAAACTTTACGGCTTCACACCCGTCACTTCCCACTAAAACCATGAACACCTTTACCCGCATCACTCGTCGACACGGACTGGCCGCTCTGGCTTTGTCTTTTGCACTGCCCGCAGCATTGGCTCAGAACGAATGGCCGGGCACGCGCCCGATCAGCTGGGTGATCCCATATCCTGCAGCCGGCAGCACCGATGTGCTCGGGCGAGCATTGGTTCAGCGCATCGCTACGGCGCTCAACGCTACTGTGATCGTAGACAACAAGTCCGGCGCCACCGGTACCATTGGCGGTGCTTACGTTGCTAAGGCCGCTGCCGATGGCCACACTGTTTTGCACACCACCATCGGCGCGCAGGCGATTGCTCCTCATTTGATGGCCAAATTGCCCTACGACCCCTTGCATGACCTAGAACCGGTCGCATTGGTGGGCACGATTCCACACGTGCTGGTGGTATCGGCCGCTCAGCCTTTCAAGACGGTCAAAGAGTTGTTGGAAACCGCCAAGGCCAAGCCTGGCGAAATCGCTTTTGCCTCCGGCGGTAACGGCACCATTTTGCAAATGCAGGCCGAACTGCTGGCCCAGCGTAACGCAGTGCGTTTCATTCATATTCCCTACAAGGGCGACACCCCAGCATTGCAGGACGTCCTAGGCAGCCAGGTGCAGTTCATGTTTGCCCCGATCACCGCCGCTTTGCCACATATAAAGTCGGGAAAGCTGCGCGCGCTGGCTGCCACTTCGGACACACGACTGAAGGTCTTGCCCGAGACACCCACCATGGCCGAAGCCGGCCAGAAGGATTTCGTGGTGGAGCAGTGGCAAGGTGTTTATCTGCCTGCACGCACCCCCGCTTCTTTGGTGCAGCGACTGAACACGGAAATCAACAAGGCAATTCGCGAAGGCGCCATTGCCGATTTGGCCGACAAGCTGGGGATCACTCTGGTTGGCGGTAGCCCCAAAGTATTGGCCGATGTTCAGGCTAGCGACTCGGCCACCTGGGCACGCGTGATCCGCACCGCCAACATCAAAGCCGATTGAATTTCTTTTTAACTTCATTCAAGGACACCCCCATGAGCCAAGACATCATCCGCGACTTCGAGCGCGTTTCCACTGAGCTGGTCAAGCAGGCCGAAGAATTTCAAGCCGCGATCTTGGCCGACGTGGCAGGCCGCCGCGGTGCCATGCACGGCCGCATTCAGGCCCTGCGCCCACGCATGAAAGTGGCCGGCCCCGCTCTGACGGTCGAAGTACGCCCTGGCGACAACTTGATGATCCACGCCGCCATTGCACTTGCCAAGCCTGGTGATGTGCTGGTGATCGACGGCAAGGCCGATCAGACCTCGGCCCTCATGGGGACCATCATGATGACAGCGTGCCGCCATCTGGGCATTGCCGGCGTGATTGTAGACGGCGCGGTGCGCGACAGCCTCGAAATTGATGAGATGGACTTCCCCGTCTTCTCAGTGGGCACCAACCCCAACGGCCCGACTAAAAGCATCGGCGGACGTATCGGCCATCCGATCAGCTGCGGCGGAGTTACAGTCAACGCGGGTGACTTTGTGCTGGCTGATGCCGATGGCATTGTGGTGGTGGAGCGTGCCAAATTGCCAGGACTGATCCCCGCTGCTCATAAAAAAGTGGAAGACGAAGCCAATCGCATAGCCCAGATCAAGCAGGGCAAAACCGCCGCTTCGTGGCTCGTTTCTTCATTGCGTGCTGCAGGCGTACTAAAAGAGGGGGAAGAACTGTGAGCAAGCCCGCCCTCATCGTCACCGGCGCCGATCTGGCGCCCCAAGCCCTTCAACTTCTGAGCGGCTTTGAAGTCGTCTATGCGGGAAAAACACCAACTGAAGCCGACATGGTGGCCCTGGGCCAGAAGCATGACCCTGTGGCCATCATCGTGAGATATGGTGCGGTGGGCGCCAAGGTCATGGATGCGGCTCCTTCGCTGCGCGTGATCTCCAAGCACGGCAGCGGCACAGACACCATCGACAAGGCCGCTGCCCAGGCACGCGGCATCGAGGTGCGCGCCGCTGTTGGCGCCAACGCCGCCGCCGTGGCCGAGCAAGCTCTAGCTTTGCTGCTGGCCTGTTCAAAGTCAGTGATCGATTTGAATACCCGCATGCATGCGGGGCATTGGGATAAAGCCACGCACAAAAGCATTGAACTGCATGGCCGCACCATCGGCCTGGTAGGTTTGGGTGCCATCGGCCAGCGTTTTGCGCGTATGTGCGACGCCATGGGCATGAAGGTGCTGGGCTTTGACCCGTTTGCCAAACAGTTGCCGAACTGCATAAATTCAGTGGACCTGGACACCCTCTGGCGCGAGTCGGATGCGATTTCTTTGCACTGCCCGCTGACTCCTGAAAATCGAAACTTGCTCAACGCCACTACACTGGCCCAATGCAAGAAAGGCGTGATCGTGGTCAACACAGCACGTGGTGGTCTGATCGATGAAGCCGCGCTGCTTACCGCTGTGCAGTCTCGCCATGTTTTTGCTGCGGGTCTAGACAGTTTCGCGGTGGAGCCGATGACCGCACCTCACCCTTTGCACAACGCGCCCCACATTATTCTGAGCCCGCACATTGGTGGTGTCACGAGCGACGCCTACATCAACATGGGCGTGGGCGCTGCGCGCAATGTGCTGGATGTGCTGGCACAAGCCACCGCCTGAGGCAATATGCCATGACACCACGCTGGAAACAAGCACCACCTGGCAGCCACTGGGGCGAGTTCGGCTCGGATGACCGTCTGGGCCGCATGAACCTGGTCACCCCCGCCAAGGTACGTCAGGGCATTGCCGAGGTGCGCGAGGGGCTGACGTTTTGCCTGTCGCTGCCGCTAGACGTGCCCGGAGGCCAGACACTCAACGCGCGCCGCCTGCCGCCTCGTCTGTATGGGACGCTGCGCGATGGCGCAAGCGCAGGTGTGCAGGGCTTTTGTTGGTCCTATGCCAGCGAAGATTCCAATCTGACGGATGTCGTCTGCGACGAGGTCATGCTGATGAATACCCAGTACTCGACCCAGTGGGACAGCTTGGCACACATCGGAAGTCGCTTCGATGCAGATGGTGACGGTGAGGCTGAAGCGGTGTTCTACAACGGCTTTCGGGCCGGCACCGATCTGCACCCCGGCAGCACCGATCCGACGGCCCCGCAAGATTGGGCACGCTACCCCGATCCTGACGCCGGGGCGCTGGGCGTAGCCAATTTGGCGGTGCACGGCGCGCAAGGTCGCGGCGTGCTCGTCGATCTGGAAAAACACATCGGCCGCCAACGCGTCGCCGTGGGTTACGAACAACTGATGCGCATCCTAGAATCCGAACAGATCGAAATTGAAGAAGGCGACATGGTCTGCCTGCACACGGGTTACGCTGACACACTACTGGCCATGCACAAACAGCCCGACGTGAAGCACCTGCACGAAACAGGCAGCGGCCTGAATGGCGCGGATGAGAGGCTGCTCAATTGGATCACCGATACGCGGCTGTCCTGTCTGATAGCGGACAACCCGGCCGTCGAGCTGGTGCCTAGTGCATCGCTGACTCGCAGCACACCTCTGCGCGGGCCTCGCCTGCCACTGCACGAACACTGCCTGTTCAAAAATGGAATCCATTTGGGCGAACTGTGGTGGCTCACGCCACTTGCGCAATGGTTGCGCTCAGCGGGTCGCTCACGTTTTTTGTTAACAGCACCACCGCTGCGACTGCCCGGCGCTGCCGGATCGCCCGTGACCCCCATTGCTACCGTTTAAACCCGAGCGTCAATATCACCTAAGAGGAAGACATCCATGAAAAGCAGAAACTTCAACACGCTCCTAAGCGTCGTCGCTTTGGCCATTTCCTTGGCGCCCGCCGCCGCCTCGGCCGCTTGGCCGGATGGCAAAACCATCAGCATCGTCGTGCCTTATGCACCAGGAGGCACAGCCGATGCACTGGCCCGCCTGATTGCTCAGCACCTGGGGCCTAAACTAGCCACCTCGGTGGTAGTGGTTAATAAGGCCGGCGCTAGCGGCATCATCGGCGCACAGGCCGTGGCTCAGGCTTCTCCAGATGGTTTGACTGTCTTGTATGACGCGACCCCGCTGTCTATCAACCCGCACCTACAAAGAATGCCTTTCGACGCAGAAAAGGATTTGATCCCCGTGACACAGGTGGGTCTGACACCCATGCTCATGACCGTGCCCAAGAACTCGCCTTATGCCTCGGGCCAGGATCTGATGAAAAGCGCCAAGGCCTCGCCAGGCAAGCTTACATTTGGCTCTGGCGGGCAGGGCACTGTGCAGTACATGGCACCCGAACTAATGAACCAGTCTTTCGGTGTGAGCATGCTGCACATCCCCTACAAGAGCGGCGGCCTTGCGATTGCAGCCACCTTAGCGGGCGAGATCGACATGGGCTTTTTCAACCTGCCGGCCATCAGTGGCCATGTGAAAAATGGATTGGTCAAGGCTTTGGCTATCACCTCGGCCCATCGCAACCCGCTGTTCCCCGATGTGCCCACCGTCGCCGAAGTCATCGGCAAGCCCTATGAGTCATATGAATGGAATGGCGTTTTCCTGCCGCGTGGCACACCGGTAGACATTGTCAACCGATTGAATGCCGCGCTGCGCGAAGTGCTGACTACGCCTGAGATCAAGGCCAAATTTGACAGCCTGGGCTCGCGCATCGTCGCCTCTTCACCAGAGGATTTTCGTAAATATTTGAATGCCGAGTCGGGTCGCTGGGCCACCACGGTCAAGGCCGCAGGCATTAAGAAAGAGTAAAGGCAGACCACGCATGAAAACGCCGCACCTCTCCGTTTGCCTGGTCGCCGCTTCACTGCTGAGCATAGCGTCTGCAACTGCATGGGCCCAGGTCCCCACATGGCCCAGCAAGCCCGTACGGATCGTCGTCGGCTTCTCCGCCGGTGGACCCACCGATGTGGTAGCGCGGGCCTTTGCCGAACACCTATCGCGCACAGTGGGCCAATCGGTGATCGTGGAGAACAAGCCCGGAGCAAACACCATTTTGGCGGCCGAGGCTGTGGCCTCTGCGCCCCCAGATGGCTATACCCTGCTACTGGCTGCGACCAACCACACCATGATCCCGGCGCTCTATAGCGCTCGTGTCAAATTCGATGCAATTCGCTCCTTTGCGCCCGTTTGCACACTGGCCGTGAGTCCCACAGTGTTAGTGACCAGTCCGGCCGTGACGGCAAAAAACCTGAGCACCTTCATGCAGCAAGTGCGCGAAGCCCCAGGCAAGCGCTCTTACGGCACGCCGGGAACGGGCAGCTCGGGCCACTTTGCCAGCGAACAATTCTTGCGCATGACGGGGCTGTCGATGAACCACATTCCCTACAAGGGAGCAGCCCAAGTGGTGACAGATGTAATGGGTGGCCAGCTCGATAGCTCATTCGCCACACTGGGTTCGGTACTACCCCAGGTGCAAGCCGGCAAGCTCAATGCGTTGGCCGTGGCCGCGCCACGCCGCTCGGCCCTGCTGCCCAATGTGCCAACTTTTACCGAATCAGGCGTCAAAGGTTATTCTGCCGATGCATGGTATGGCTTACTGGCCCCTGTGGGCACGCCGATTGCCGTTTTGAATGCATTGGAAAAAGTGGCTGGCCAGTTCACTGATCAACCAGCCATTGTTGCCAAGTTGCAAGGCCTGGGCATGGAGCCGCAGCACATCTGCCGCGATGCCTTTGGCGGTGACATGGACCGCGACGCCAAGGCATACATCAAGCTGGCCCGCGAACTCGAACTCAAGGCAGAATGAGTGCACCATGTTCCTGCTGAATCAACCTACCGTTCGCACCATGGAACTCTTCAGTTCCATGCCAGATAAATACCGCCGAACCGGCGTACGCAGCCTCTGGGCCGACGTGAACCAAGGAGGGCGGCTGGCAGACTCGTTTCTGGAAGGCCCCGTCTTTGACCAACAGGGCAATTTGTACGTTACAGACATTCCTTTTGGCCGCGTTTTTCGCATCGACCCTAAAGGAGAATGGGACCTGGTTGCCCAATGGGATGGCGAGCCCAATGGCATGAAGTTCATGAACGCAGGACAACTGCTCGTCGCCGATTATCGCAACGGACTGATGATGCTTGACATCACCAGTGGGCAGGTTCGGCCCTTCCTAGAGCGGCGCAACAGTGAACGCTTCAAGGGCTTGAATGATCTTGTGTTTGACTCCAAAGGCAACCTCTACTTTACCGACCAGGGACAGACGGGACTGCACGATCCGACGGGCCGCGTGTATCGCCTAGCACCTGATGGACGGTTGGACATGCTGCTTAGCAACGTACCCAGCCCTAATGGCATTGTGTTGTCCAACGACGAACGCTTTTTATTCGTCGCCGCCACCCGAGGTAACTGTGTCTGGCGCATGCCGCTGTTGGCCGATGGCAGCGTATCCAAAGCCGGGCAGTTCTTTACTTCCTACGGCCCCAGCGGCCCAGATGGGCTGGCCATGGACGAAGCTGGCCGCCTGCTGGTGGCCAACCCTGGCCTGGCTTATGTCTGGGTGCTTGGTGCCCGCGCCGAACCCGAAGAAGTCCTGACCGGCCCAGCTGGGGCTTCCATTACTAATTTGGCTTTTGGTAATTTCGATCGAAAAACTTTGTTCTGCACTGACTCAACTCATGGAAACATCCTGCGCGTAGAGATGACGGTGGCAGGAGCACCAATTCATCAAAACAAATAACACTACGGCGGACGTAGTCGCACAGAGAGCCTCAAATATCATTTTCTCCATGTCCCATGGCGGCCATTTTTGCTTTGAAGTGAACGGTTGTTGACGGCATCGATACTCAACCAATTGGCCTGACCCGATGACTGCAAATGCGACATAGCCCTACGGCCATTGATTTTCAAACCTTTAAAGGCGTCGAAGTCACGATATGAGTCCTTCCAGCCGAAACATTAGTTTGGTCTGATTTCTCCTTACCAGTCATTTCTGCCTCTAAGTTGAGTTGAACAATCATCGACCACAAGTTGGACGCGCATTTAGAGAATGCCGCGCACACTGCTCAATTGTTCTTTTACTTTGCCAATTAAGAAATTTGAAATCAGCGAAGGCGCAGTACTTACATTTCGGATTTCATAGGCATTAAAAGTTGGAGCCTTTGTGATGGGCCGAAAGGCCAGATTAGGGTGTCGCCACGCGTGGGCGGTCATCGTGTCGACCACGGAAACGCCTGACCCTGATGCAGCCAGCGCGCAGGCTACTTGCCCAGATCGAACCTCGATCTTCGAGTCGATGGGCAAATTAACCTCTGCCGACCATTGTCCAATTGCTTTGCCTTGCGGGGTATCTGGACTGAATGCGATCAATCGTTCGTTAAGAATGTCACGAGGACCAATGGTTCGACGCGTTGCGAAATGATGACCCGCATTAAAAACGCAGCACAAGGACCATTTGCCAATGGGCTTGCACTGCAGCAAGGGGTGGTCTATCGGTAAACTGGCTATTGCAAGGTCGGAGTCTCCGGCAAGGAGTTGTCCAACAATCTCACGCACTAACTGGGTTTCCATGTAGATGTTGGAGTCTGGAAACTGTGCTGTCGTTTCAGCAACGGCTTTTGGCAATATCTCCAAGGAAATACTGGGACTTGCAAGCAAGCGCAAGGCCAAACCGCCCCCCGTTTTGAGCTCCCTTGCACAATCTTCAATACGCTTGACGCCTTGGTATACCTGCACCACTTGGTTATACAAGGTTTGCGCTTCTGGAGTGGGTCGCAACTTGCCCTTGAGCCGCTGGAAAAGAGTCAATCCGAGTTGCAACTCGATATGCCCAAGCATTCGACTGATGCCAGGCTGCGAAACACTTAATAAATGAGCAGCGCCAGTCACAGACCCCGTAATCATCACAGCACGAAACACCTCTATTTGACGCAAATTCATGTGAGTCAATTCATAACAATTAGTTATGCTCATCATATCAATTGATATTTGTTGATTGAGTCGAATATTTCTATGATTCAAGCAAGCTAGTAATCGAAACGCACCATTTTTCTCAGGATTTATTAAATGAACAAATTGCAACAAGACACCATGAACCGCCGCGCGGCCATGTCACTTGTCACCGGTGCGCTGCTCATCGCGCCCCATTTCTCCTCCATGGCGTCGACTTGGCCAACTAAAACCCTGCGAATCATCGTTCCTTTCGCGCCAGGTGGGGGTGCCGATGTGTCAGCGCGCGTCCTAGCTGAGCTACTGGCTCCCCAACTGGGCCAAGCAGTGATTGTTGAAAACAAACCAGGCGCCGGCAGCGCCATTGGCGTCAATGCTGCCGCTCAGAGCAGGGATGGCCATACGTTGCTGATGGGCAGCAACAGTATGGTCATAAATCCTTTG
Source organism: Comamonadaceae bacterium (assembly GCA_947452785.1). Classification (GTDB taxonomy): domain Bacteria; phylum Pseudomonadota; class Gammaproteobacteria; order Burkholderiales; family Burkholderiaceae_C; genus Limnohabitans_A. Next base: position 12,273 of record CANGDZ010000076.1, read on the forward strand.
TTCAATCCGGCCATTGGCTACGACGTAGCGCGAGATTTTGACGCGGTGGGCATGGTTTCAGCGCAACCGCTTGTGCTCGTTGTGCCTGCGAATTCGGGCATCAAATCGGTTCCAGATCTGATTGCGCAGTACAAAGGTAAAGCCGAGCAACTGACTGCTGGTAATAGTGGCAAGGGCACTCTTGCCCACCTGACCTCGGAAATCTTTGAGGCTGAAACCGGTGTGCCCTTGACGCCTGTTCCTTATAAAGGTGAAAGCGCCTTGATGCCCGATCTGATCAGTGGGCAGGTTTCTTTGGGTTTTCTGAATTTGCCAAGCGTTGCGCCACATATTAAGTCCGGGAAATTACGTGCGTTAGCCATTTCGGCATCGACGCCGCATGCAGACATGCCTGGCATTCCCACCTTCAGAGCTCTCAATTTGCAAAGCTTGGAAGTGCAAGGCTGGGCGGCCTTGCTTGCCCCCAAAGGCTCAATACCTGAAGAGGGTCTGACACGCTTAGAGAGCTTGCTCACTCAGGCGCTTGCAACTGAAGCAATCAAGAATCGCTTTGTGATGCTCAATGTCAGCCCAGTCATCCAGAGCCGTCAGGTAACCGCGACTTTCCTTAGAAATGAAGCTGCACGTTACGGAAAGGTCATCAAAGACCGTGCAATCAAACCTGATTGAAAAAAACTCTTCATGAATTTAAATTCTATACTTTCATGCGATGTTTTCGTGTGTGGCGGTGGGGTTGCCGGGACCATGGCCGCTGTCGCTGCGGCCCGCCACGGGGCACATGTCATATTGGCTGAGCGCTATGGTTTTCTTGGCGGCAATGCAACTGCAGGTGCTGTCGGTCAATTCAACAGTTGGCAAACGGCCAGTGGCCGAAAAGTCGTTGCAGGACTGGCCGACGAAGTGGTTGAGCGCTTGCGCCGCTACGGTGCTGCAGGCGAGCATCAGGTCTTCGTCATGTCAACTGGTCACAAAATGGACCGAGTCGAATATTCCCCTGAAATTCTGAAGCTGGTGTTAGATGACATGGTGTCTGAAGCCGGGGTGCTTCCATTGTTGCACGCGCAATTACTAGGCGTTGAGAGTGAGGGCCGGCAAGTGAGCGCAGTCCAAATGCTGACCAAGGGCGGTGCCCTCAAGGTCTCCCCAAGAATTTTGATCGATGGTTCGGGGGATTTGGATGCGCTGCGCCATGCGGGGTGCAAGTTCCTGCAACTTGCTGAGGGTGAGGCACTACAACCTGCCACCATGATGTTCCGCTTTGGTCCAGTCGACTTTGACCGTTTTGATAGCACACCTAAAGAAGAAATTAAATCGTTGGCACAGCGGGGATACCAGACTGGGGCATTGGCCCGTGCAGCTCTTCATGCCTCACGCAATCCCTACTCTAATGATGCATGGTTCAACATCAGTAGATTGAGTGTTGATGCTACAGATGCGATGGCGTTAGGTAAAGCCGAAATAGAGGGCAGAAAACAAGCGTGGCTTGCTGCAGAATTTTTGCAAGCCCATGTTCCTGGATGCGAATCAGGAAGGCTTCAAGCTTTTGCAACCCAGATTGGTATACGGGAAACTCGACGTGTCGAAGGAGACCACATTCTCACGTCGCAAGAACTGATGGGGCCTGCAATTTTCAAAGATGCTATCGCATCCGGCGCCTATCCGATTGACATTCATCCCGCACATGGCGGCGATTTGACCTACAAGGTGATGGACGATGAACATTCGTATCAAATCCCGTACCGTAGTTTGCTACCAATCAATTTAGACAATGTTTATGTGGTGGGCCGAGGTATTTCCGCTGACCATGAGGCCTTGGCGGCTATTCGCGTCATGACTATTTCCATGGCGGTAGGGCAAGCCGCGGGAACAGCAGCTGCAATGATATGCAAGTTGCCTGGACCCGCTTCAACTCGCGCATTGAATGTCCAAAAGCTTCAACAACACCTGCTTGAGGATGGTGGTTTGTTCGGAAGTTTCTAGGCTTGTTTGTCGCTGGTGCTGACGATCGATCGGCAGAGTGTAATTTCGACTTGAGGCTGGTTGATGTCGTTCAAGGCTGGTCAACTGACCGGCAGCCCCTGCGACCCTTAGCGGTCCTTCGTACGGTTGGTGAAGTGATGGGTTTTGCGCGAAAGCCGACTTTCCCTCTGACCTAGAAAGTCCTGGTTGTTTCTCAACAGCGATCAATCAGCAGATTGATTGGCAGGTTCTGAAAATACCAGTGTTTCATTTATCCAATGCCTTTAGGCCTTTGAAGAATTTCATTGAACCAGATAAAGAGGATGCCCCCCCGGGACTACCTGGGAAGATAATTAAATCCTCAATGCCATCACCATCAATGTCAACCATCATCGATGTATGTTGTGTAACTTGAGCACCAGTTCTGAAGCTCATAGAGTCCCCAACTGTGGTTCTTTTGAAAGTACCATTTTTCTGGTTCAAATAGATCAATGGGAATGCATTCGTATTTGAATCTCCTTGCCAAAGTGCATAACCAACCAAGTCGTCATATCCATCTCCGTTGACGTCTCTGCAATCGAACTGATTGAATCCGCCACCGTTGTTAGTGGTTAGTTCATTAATGATTACAGGATCAGATTGCGTTAGGGCCCCGTTGCTAATTGATGCGCCTAGCCATTTCACACCAGGCGATATTCGGCCTGTACCCATCATAGAGTCAGCAATAGGCTCTCCTGGAATGTAATTTGATATCACATTAACAGGTAACATTAAAAGCACCGAATAGCCGGCTGTCGGATTAATTCGAATCTTGCATGAATTTGTGGCTATTAATCCGCGATTGGGGGCTCCAATTACAGCATTTCCTCCCATATTGATGATTGGAACTGTACTAAATCCACCAGTCCATCCCGTATACAAGGAGTAACCTAAGACTGGATTGTTTGAGGTGATTGTGCCACCGTTAATCCAATTCCCATTGGCACTTTTGACAAAAGATTCGACGACTGAGGTCTGTGCTGCTTGAATCATAGTATCAAAACCAGGGCCTCCCGAAGCAGAGTAAATCGTAAATCCTTGTGCATTAGGTGATGGGAAATCATTGTTCACAGAAACAATAGTTGTTCCATTGAATTTGTATTTGTAGGCTCCCCCATTCTGTGCGTTGGAAAAATTGTATCCGCCCAAAGCGATAGATTTTGACCCGTCACTTTCTGTCAAAATACGTATGTTTTCCCATCCATCAGGATATGAAAAATGAATGATCTTGTACTTGCCAGTTTGTGCATTCGAGACAAGTGCTACTGGTTGAGCACTTACTAATGCATTGCTATTTGTCTGTGTCGTTCGTCCACAGTCTTGAGTGACTCCGCTAACAAAGTCTGTGATTCCGTCACCATTGATGTCATCAACGGCAGTAACTGATGGGAATCCATTAAGCGAATTTACGCCATCGAGAGTAGATGTTGTCACGTCATTGAATACGCCATTTTTGTATTCAAATATCAGTAGTGTCCCAACGTTTTTCAGAGGAGAGAGAGCTGTTGAGGCTCAAATTCCGAATGTTTGTCAGGCTCGGTTGGTGTAAGTAGTTGATTTATTGGGATTGTTTCAAACATGGTCAAGCTCAAGATTTGTAGGATTTCATGAAGAC
>CANGDZ010000077.1 GCA_947452785.1 Comamonadaceae bacterium
AAAGAAGAAAGTCAAAGACCCACTTTGAACTTGGCAGTAGCCCGAAAGCGAAGGCCGTGGTTTGAGGGTTTATGGGCTAACGCAAACGAACCGGTTGAGTGGTCTTATCGACCGCATCCGGCCTAATGGAAAATCTCGGCTTATTATTTCTAGATACGAAAATATTTTACCTGATGAACTTAGGCAGGCCTTTTGTCCCGGTTTGAAACCTTACCTTCGCCTAGGTCTTTTTTGATTCAAGATCCTTCACTTTGCGAGCATGACCGCAAGCCACAGCCGGGTGAGCGTTGCATTGCGGACTGTTAAACTAGAGCCGTACCAAATTGCGAGCAGTCGCACGGCCCCGATGGTGAAATTGGTAGACACTGCGGACTTAAAATCCGCCGCTTCTCGAGAGAGGGCGTGCCGGTTCGATTCCGGCTCGGGGCACCATCGAATGAAGACACCATGAGTTCATACAACACGCCTTTTGAAATTCACGTGCATGGTGACGTCTTGCTTCGCAGTGATGTGGACCACAAAGCGGTGCAAGAGGCACTCAAACCCCTTTGGAAATATGCTGGCGCCCGATCTTTGACCGAAGGTGCTCAAAGCCTTTACGAGGAAGAAAAAGGCATCCGTTTTGATGACAAGGAACACCGCTTGCAACTGTGCTGGACGGTGCGTGGCAACGAGGATTTCAGGCAAGTCCTCGACGACATGTGCATGAACCTCAACGAGGTGTCAGCCGCTGGCGCGCAAATCGAAATCACGTTTTATGACACCGAGTACGACGAAGAAGACGAAGAGCGGGGTACCGACTCGCGCGACGACTTCTTGATCCTGTTCGTGGGGCCAGACCCGGCCTCCATCATGCAGGCGCAGCGCGACCTGTTGGTGCAAGACGTGGTCAGTCTGATGGAGCGCCACTTTGACGGCGCCGAACTGGGCGGTGTGGTCAGCGAGATAGACAAGCTGTTTGCCCAGCGCTTTCAAGATCTGGTCAACTCCTTGGAACTGGGCAAGCCGCCTCGCGGTGGCATGGGCCCGGGCCCCCAAAACGGCCACGGCGGCGGCGGACGTCGTCCCCGTCATCTGCATTGATTTTCATCTCTTCTGCCCATGGCGCTCTTTCCAGCTGATGCACTGAACCCCGGGGTTCGGTCTCGCGAGGTCTTTGGCTGGGCCATGTACGACTTTGCCAATTCGGGCTACACCACCGTGGTCATCACGGCGGTGTTTGCCGCCTATTTTGTCGGCGGCATTGCCGACGGCGCCCCCTGGGCCACCTTGGCGTGGACCTCGGCGCTGAGCCTGTCGTACGCCATCGTCATGCTGACCATGCCGGGCCTAGGTGCCTGGGCCGACCGTTGGGCTGCTAAAAAGAAATTGCTGTCATGGGTCACCATCGGCTGCGTCATCAGCACGGCGGCGCTGGCTTGGGCCTCGCCGGGGCAGGTGGTGGTGGCTATGGTGTTGATCGTGATTTCCAACACGTTTTTCTCTTATGGCGAGTCGCTCACCGCCGCTTTTTTGCCTGAGTTGGCCAAACCCGAAGCCATGGGCCGGGTCAGTGGCTGGGGCTGGTCGCTGGGTTACATCGGCGGCATGGTGGCGTTGGGGATCAGTCTTGGATATGTGTTGTGGGCGCAAAGCCACAATGTTCCGGCTGCGCAATTTGTGCCGGTGACGATGTGGATCACCGCGGTGATTTATGGATTGGCCGCGATGGTCACCTTTGCCTTGCTCAAAGAACATGCCCAGCCGCAACCCCAATTGCCCAGGCCTGTGGGCGTGAGCGGCCAGTTGCGCCAGTTGTGGCAGACCTTGCAGGCGGTGCGTCAGTTCAAAGACTTTACCCAGTTGCTGGCCTGCGCCGTGGCCTATCAAGGCGGCGTTGCTGTGGCCATCACACTGGCGGCCATTTACGCTGAGCAGGTGATTGGCTTTGAAAAGCAAGAAACCATGGTCTTGATTTTTGTGTTGAACATTGCCGCATTTGCCGGGGCATTTGTGTTTGGCTACATCCAAGACCGCATCGGCCACAAACGCGCCTTGGCGCTCACTTTATGGGGCTGGATGCTGACCTGTGTGATTGCCGCCCTGTCGACCACCAAAGGGCAGTTCTGGTGGGCGGCGGCGATTGCGGGACTGTGCATGGGCTCGAGTCAATCGGGCGGCCGTGCCATGGCGGGCTTGTTGGCGCCAACGGAGCGTTTGGGTGAATTTTTTGGCTTGTGGACTTTTGCTATTCGCCTGGCCAGCATCATCGGCCCGCTTACCTATGGCGTGATCACCTGGCTCACTGACGGCAACCAACGCCTGGCCATCGGCTCCACCGCCTTGCTTTTTTTGCTGGGTTGGCTGCTGCTGATCCCGGTGGATATTCAGCGCGGTCGCAGGGCGGCGATGGCAGCTTCGGCGGCCGCTGCCGCTGCGCAGTCGCGCTGAGCTGTGGCCGCGCCCAGCTTGCCCTTTTTGCGGGCCTATCCCGAAGCGCTGCAGCAACAGGTGCAGACCTTGATTACGCAAGACCGTTTAGCCTCTTGGTTGCTCACCCGCTACCCGCAAGCCCATGGCATCCGTACCGACGGGGCTTTGTACGCGTATGTGATGGCACTGAAAAACGAGTTCATGCGCAACGCAGATGCCGTGAGCAAAGTGGCGTTTGACAGCAAAATTCATGTGGTCAACAACGCGCTGGGCATGCACTCCACCATCTCGCGGGTGCAGGGCAGCAAGCTCAAGTCCAAACGCGAGATCAAATTGGCGGCCATGTTCAAAGACGCGCCGCCCGAGTTCTTGCGCATGATCACCGTGCATGAATTGGCGCACTTGCGCTTGCGCGACCATGACCGTGCTTTTTACCAACTGTGCGAGCACATGGAGCCCACCTACCACCAGCTGGAGTTCGATGTGCGGGTCTACCTCACGCATTTGGAACTGACCGGGCAGCGATTGTGGGCCGCAGCTCCAGCCGTGGCCCACGTGTCAGGCGCCTGAGGCACTGTGCCTTGAAAAATCAGCGCAAGGCCAAGGCTTTTGCGCAAGCCTTCGCCGGCAGGCCTAGCCAGCGCAGAGCGGCCGCTTGCAACGCCGTCAAGGAGCCGCTGGTCAGCAACTGGGTGTGCTTGTATGCTTTAGCTTCGCTAAGGTTCTGTGGCGCACTCGCCAGCAGACCTGCAGCTTCGAGCAAGCGGCGGGTTTGCCGAGCCACCGGCTCACCGGTAGAGAGCAGAGTGACGTCGGGCCCAAGAATTTGCTGCAAATCGTCTGCGGCAAACACATAGTGCGTGCAGCCCAGTACCAAAGTATCAATCTGACCCAGTGCCTTGCCAAAGGTGCCCATGGCCTGGGTGTATTGCGCACACAGGCGATGCACCTCGGTCTGCGTCTTGTCGGTGGCTGGGGCTTGAGCGGTGGACAGCTCGATGGCGTTTGCCAAACCCCTGCAAGGCTGAATCACGAACTGGGCTTGGTCTTGAACCGTGGCCAGCAGGTTGGCGAATTTGGCGCTGCCCAAAGTGCCGTGCGTGCCGATGACGCCAATGTGCCGAGTTTGGCTGTGTGACACAGCCGGCTTGAGGGCGGGTTCCACACCCACCAGCGGCATGTGCGGATAGCGCAAGCGGGCCTCGTGGATGGCGGCTGCTGTGGCCGTATTGCAAGCCACTACCAAGGCCTTGATGTGATGGTGCGTGACCAAATAATCGGCAATAGCATGAGTGCGCTCGGCCACAAAAGCGTCGCCCCGCTCGCCATAGGGCGCGTGGGCGCTATCGGCCAGATACACAAATCGCTCTTGCGGCAACTCGGCTTGCAAGGCCTGTAGCACGCTCAAGCCCCCAATGCCGCTGTCAAAAACGCCAATGGGAGCTTGGGCCGCTGAGCGCATGGATGAAACTCAGGCTTTAAGCCGAGGCGACGGTGATGCCTTTGAACTCACCCGTGGCGATGCGCTGGGACCATTCGGCCGGGCCGGTGATATGGGCGCTGGTGCCGCCCGAGTCCACCGCCACGGTGACGGGCATGTCAACCACGTCGAATTCGTAAATGGCTTCCATGCCCAGATCGGCAAAGCCCACCACGGTGGCGTGCTTGATGGCTTTGGACACCAAGTAGGCCGCGCCGCCCACGGCCATGAGGTAGGCCGACTTGTGTTTCTTGATGGCTTCAATCGCGGTCGGGCCGCGTTCGGCTTTGCCCACCATCGAGATCAGGCCGGTTTGCGCCAGCATCATCTCAGTGAATTTGTCCATGCGGGTGGCGGTGGTCGGGCCGGCAGGGCCGACCGCTTCGTCGCCCACGGGGTCGACCGGGCCGACGTAGTAAATCACGCGGTTGGTGAAGTCCACCGGCAGCTCCTCGCCCTTGGCCAGCATGTCTTGAATGCGCTTGTGCGCCGCGTCACGGCCGGTGAGCATCTTGCCGTTGAGCAAAATAGTTTGGCCGGGCGTCCAGCTGGCCACTTCTTCTTTGGTCAAGGTGTTCAGGTCGACGCGCTTGCTTTTTTGCGTGTCGGGCGTCCAGTTCACATCGGGCCACAGGTCCAGGGATGGGGCGTCCAGATACACGGGCCCCGAGCCGTCTAAAACAAAGTGGGCGTGGCGTGTGGCCGCGCAGTTGGGGATCATGGCAATCGGCTTGCTGGCCGCGTGCGTGGGGTACATCTTGATCTTCACGTCCAGCACGGTGGTCAGGCCGCCCAGGCCCTGTGCGCCAATGCCCAGAGCGTTGACCTTGTGGTACAGCTCCAGGCGCAGTTCTTCCACTTGGGTGAGTGAGGCACCTTTGCTGGACTTTTCCAGCAACTGGTACATGTCCAAGTCGTCCATCAGGCTTTCTTTGGCCATCAGCACGGCTTTTTCGGCAGTGCCACCAATGCCAATGCCCAGCATGCCCGGAGGGCACCAGCCCGCGCCCATGGTGGGCACGGTTTTCAAGACCCAGTCGACCACGCTGTCGCTGGGGTTGAGCATGTACATCTTGGATTTGTTTTCGCTGCCGCCACCCTTGGCGGCCACGGTCACGTCCACTTTGTTGCCGGTCACGATCTGGGTGAAGATCACGGCGGGGGTATTGTCTTTGGTGTTTTTGCGGGCGAATTGCGGGTCATCGACCACCGAGGCGCGCAGCATGTTGTCAGCGTAGTTGTAGCCACGGCGCACGCCCTCGTTGATGGCGTCTTCCAAGCTGCCGCTAAAGCCGTCGAATTTCACATCCATGCCGACTTTCAGAAACACGTTGACGATGCCGGTGTCTTGGCAGATCGGACGGTGGCCGATGGCGCTCATTTTGCTGTTGGTCAAAATTTGCGCGATCGCGTCTTTGGCCGCAGGGCTTTGTTCGCGGGAGTAGGCCGAGGCCAGGTGCGAAATAAAGTCAGCCGGGTGGTAGTAGCTGATGTACTGCAGCGAGGCCGCAACCGATTCGATCAGGTCTTCTTGTTTGATGAGTGTGGTCATGGGAGGTCGTCCAAGTTGAAAAACAAAAAATCAAAGGTTGCGATTCAATGCGCGTCACGCTGTTGTGGGCGCGACATCAAGCGGTCTGTAAAGGCAATGGCTATCGCGCTGAGCAAGAAAGTGATGTGAATCACGGTCTGCCACAGCAGCACTTTTTCATCGTAGTTGGCCGCGTTGATGAAGGTTTTGAGCAAGTGAATGGAGCTGATGCCGATGATGGCGGTGCCCAGTTTGACTTTGAGCACCGAGGCGTTGACGTGGTCCAGCCATTCAGGCTGGTCGGGGTGGCTTTCCAGGTTCATGCGCGAGACAAAAGTCTCGTAGCCGCCAACGATCACCATGATCAATAGATTGGAGATCATGACCACATCGATCAAGGCCAGCACCACCAACATGATGATGGTTTCATTGAGTTCAGTAACGACTGTGCCTGTTTTATAGCCAATGGTGGTGATCAGGGCTTGCAGCGCTTGGGCATTGCCAAACGCGGCTTCCAGCAAATGCACCAGCTCCACCCAGAAGATGTAGACGTAGATCGCCTGGGCCACAATCAGACCCAAGTACAGCGGCAACTGAAGCCATCGGCTGGCAAAAATCAGCTTGGGAAGGGGGCGTATGGCTGGCGGTTTGGGCGCAGGTGTTGAAGAATGAGGCATATCGGGGGGTCCGTCTGCAGGCTAGCCCCTGAATGGGGTGAACGCTGATTTTAGGGGCTGGACGGGTTCTTGCACTGCAAGAATTCAGTCAGTCAGTACTTTGTAAGAGGTAGCACCGACATTTGATCCCAATTTCACGCGTTAGCTTTTCAGGAGACAAAAATGAGCGCCATTTACAACCCCAGCCCCGCCTTTGTGCAAAATGCCCATATTTCCGGCATGGACGCCTACGAGGCCTTGTGCAAAGAGGCTGAGACCGATTACCAAGGCTATTGGGGCCGCCTTGCCAAAGAGTTCATCACCTGGAAGACGCCATTCACCAAAGTGTTGGACGAGTCCCATGCACCTTTTTTCAAGTGGTTCGAAGACGGCACGCTGAACGCCTCTTACAACTGTTTGGACCGCAACGTTGAAAAAGGCCTGGGCGACAAAACAGCCATCATTTTTGAAGCCGACGGCGGCGAAGTCACCAAGATCACTTACAGCCAACTCTTGGCCAAGACCTGCCAGTACGCCAACGCTTTGAAATCGCTGGGCGTCAAAAAGGGTGACCGCGTGGTCATCTACATTTCCATGTCCATCGAAGGCGTGGCGGCCATGCAAGCCTGCGCGCGCATTGGCGCCACCCACTCGGTGGTGTTTGGGGGTTTCTCGGCGCATTCACTGCGTGATCGCATTGAAGACACCGGCGCGGTGGCCGTCATCACCGCCGACCACCAAGTGCGTGGTGGTAAGCACCTGCCTCTTAAATCGATTGTGGACGAAGCTTTGACCTTGGGCGGCTGCGACTCGATCCAAAACGTTTTGGTCGTTAAGCGCAGTGGCAATGAGATTGCCATGACCGCCGGCCGCGACCTGTGGATTCAGGACTTGGCCGACAAGCAAGCCGCGACCTGCGAGCCTGAATGGGTGGGCGCGGAGCATCCGCTGTTCTTGTTGTATACCTCCGGCTCAACCGGCAAACCCAAAGGCGTGCAACACAGCACCGGGGGCTACCTGCTGCATGCCGCTCTGACCACCAAGTGGACTTTCGACTTGAAGCAAGACGACGTGTTCTGGTGCACCGCCGATATCGGCTGGGTCACTGGCCACACCTACATCACCTACGGCCCCCTGGCCTTGGGCGGCACCGAAATCGTGTTTGAAGGCGTGCCCACTTACCCTGATGCAGGGCGTTTTTGGAAGATGATCCAAGACCACAAAGTCTCGATCTTCTACACCGCACCCACCGCGATTCGCTCACTGATCAAACTCGCAGAAGCCAACGATGCGGTACACCCTAAGAGCTACGACCTGAGCAGCTTGCGTCTGTTGGGCTCGGTCGGCGAGCCAATCAACCCCGCCGCTTGGGAGTGGTACTACAAGCATGTCGGCGGCAGCCGCTGCCCGATCGTGGACACTTTCTGGCAGACCGAAACCGGTGGTCACATGATCACCCCGCTGCCTGGCGTGACGCCCATGGTCCCCGGCTCTTGCACCTTGCCCTTCCCCGGCATTCAAGCCGCGGTGGTGGACGAGGCTGGGCACGATATGCCCAACGGCCAAGGCGGCATCTTGGTCGTCAAGCGCCCATGGCCCTCGATGATTCGCAACATCTGGGGCGATCCAGACCGTTTCATCAAAAGCTACTACCCTGAAGAATTCCACGGCAAGTACTACTTGGCGGGTGACGGCGCGATCCGCGACGAGAAGACCGGTTACTTCACCATCACCGGTCGTATTGACGACGTGCTGAACGTGTCGGGCCACCGCATGGGCACCATGGAAATCGAATCCGCCTTGGTCAGCTGCACCGAACTGGTGGCCGAAGCCGCCGTGGTCGGTCGTCCTGACGACACCACCGGCGAAGCCATCTGTGCCTTTGTGGTGCTCAAGCGTTCGCTGCCCACCGGCGAAGAAGGCAAAGCCATTGCCAAACAACTGCGCGACCACATTGCCAAAGAAATCGGCCCGATCGCCAAGCCCAAAGACATTCGCTTTGGTGAAAACTTGCCCAAGACCCGTTCCGGCAAAATCATGCGCCGCTTGCTGCGTTCGCTGGCCAAAGGCGAAGAGATCACGCAGGACATCTCCACGCTGGAGAATCCCGGCATTCTGAGCCAGTTGGGTCAGGCGTACTGATTTGGCGCGGGCTTAGCCTGCGGCATAGGGAAAACAAAGGCAGCTTCGGCTGCCTTTGTTTTTGGAGAAAGGCATTCAGTCTCCTAACACCGAGCCTTCACGACGCGGATCGGCGCCGCCAAACCAACCCGAAGGCGTTTTCTCAATTGCTTGCAAGCCGCTGGTCAAATTCAGTTCAATGACTTCGTGGCCACGTGCCTTCAGGGCCTGCACAGTGCTTGGAGGAAAGCGTTGTCGCTCCAGCAGCACCGGGCCATACAGCGAGCCGAAGTTGGGCTGGTCAATGGCTTGCTGCACATTCAAGCCCCAATTCAAAGTGCCATACAGCAGCTTAGCGGCGTAGTGGATGATCAAGGCGCCCCCTGGACTGCCGCCGCTCATCAGCAATTGACCGGTGGCTTTGTCAAACACCAGCAGGGGGGACATGGCTGAGCGCGGTCGCTTGCCCGGCTCCACCCGATTTGCCACAGGTCGGCCCTGGGCATCGACGGGGGTGAAGCTGAAATCGGTGAGCTGGTTATTCAGCAAGAAACCACCCGCCCGCGCGGGGTCGGTCGTGACCATGCGGCGCGAGCCAAACCCCGCTTCAATGGTCGTTGTCATGGCCACGGCCCGGCCTTGGGCATCGATTACGCTGATGTGGCTGGTGCCATATTCGGTTTGATCGGGCATGGGGCTCCAACTGGAGATGGCGCCCATGGGCCGTCCGGCGGGTGCCTCTTTCATGGCCTGCTGACCGATCAGTTGGCTGCGCGCTTGCAAGTAGCCTTTGTTCAGCAGGCTGCGCCAGTGGCCGGCGGGTGGCGAGACAAAGTCCGGATCGGCCACATACTGCGCCCGATCGGCAAAGGCCAGACGCGAAGCCTCGGTATAGCGGTGCACAAAGTCAGGGGAGGGCAGGGCGGCTATACGCTCGGGGCCTTGTGCCGTGGTGTTCGCCAACAAACCCAAAATTTGTCCGATGGCGATCGTGCCCGAAGAGGGCGGCGGAAAGCCGCAGATGTTGTAACTGCGTGGGCGCGTGTCCATGCGGGCGCTGTATTCAAAGCACAGGGCTTCGCGCTGCCGAGGCTGGTAGCCGCGCAGGTCTTGCAGGCTCAGGCTGCCCGCCAGGGGGGGCGCCTGTGTCCGCTGCACGATGGCTTGCGCCACCGCCCCTTCATGCAAGGCACGGCTGCCCTCGCGGGCCATGCGGCGCAGCACATGGGCGTATTCGGGGTTGCGAAGCACATGGCCCACGGGCCAGGCTTGGCCTTGGACGTTGTAAAAAAAACGCGCGGCCACAGGGTCTTGTTTCAGGTACGGGTCGGCCTGCAGCAAGGCGTGCAGGCGCGGGCTGACGGCAAAGCCTTGCTCGGCCCATTGAATGGCCGGCTCAAACAAGCGGGCCCAGGGCAGGACGCCATGTTGGCGGTGCGCGGCTTCAAGCATGCGCACGGCGCCCGGTACGCCCACCGACCGGCCACTGAGCACAGCCTCGTCAATGGGCAGGGGCTTGCCGTTGTCAGCCAGAAACAGCGCAGGCCCTGCACCTGCCGGGGCAGTTTCGCGCCCGTCGTAGGCCGCGACGGAGTGCCCATCAAAATGCAGCAGCAAAGCTCCGCCGCCAATGCCGCTGGACTGAGGTTCGACCAGCCCCAGCACCAGTTGCGCTGCAATCGCTGCGTCCAGCGCCGAGCCGCCCACTTGCAAGATCTTCAGACCCGCAGCCGTGGCCAGCGGATTGGCCGCCGCCACGGCTTGGTGAGGGAAAGCCCAGCCGGGTTTGGGGCTCAGGCCGGTGGCAGCTTCGGGTTGTTCGGCTGGCGTAAGGGCAACGGGCTGGGCCGACGCCTGAGCCAGGGTCTGTACAGGCGCAGTCTGCTTGCTGACGCAGCCGTTCAGGCCAACGCTGAGGCCAGCGGTCAGAAAAACGCAGTTGATGAGACTCGAGAGGGGTTTCATGGGTTGCCTTCGTCCTTAATTGCCGAGTACCCTTTGTTGCAGGTGATTGCGAAAGTTGCGCCGGGTGTGCAGGAACATATGAACCAGCACCTGCTGATCGTCAAATTCGTAAATCACGCGGGTCTGACGGACCAGGCGTTGTCTGAAATGGTCCAGGCCCAGTGTTTGGAGTTCGGCAAGGTGGGCGCCGCTTTCAGGATGCTCGCCTATCTCCCGGATGGTCTGTTTGAACTCTTGGTTGACTTCGTTCCAAACGCTTTCCCCAAACCGAGTTTTCACGTAGCGCTGGATGTCACGAAAGTCGGGCTTGGCCACATCCAAGATGTGGACTGTGCGGCTCATGGCTCTTGGTCCATCTCAGAAAAGAAAGCCTCAGCCTGTGTTGCGTGGCCTTGGGCAAATTGCTTTTGACCGATGGAAATCAACTTGAGCAGGGCAAAGGTTTCTTGCTGTTTTTCATACTCGGCAATGTCGATGACCACCATCTTGGCTTCACCGTTTTGGGTGATGATCAGCGGCTCAGGGTTGCTGGCAAAGTCCTTCACGATCTCGGCCGCATGGCTCTTGAGGTAAGAGATCGGTTTGATGCGGGTGGCAAGGTTCATGATGGTGCTCCTGGTGCAAGAGGGTTTGTGGACTGAATATAGACCATATTTGGTCTTTTGAGTTAAGTCGTCATCAAACAAAAACAGGCCCGCAAGGGCCTGTCGTGAGTGGCCTCAAAGCGCCGCTTATTTCGGTGCCAGGCGGATCGCGCCGTCCAAGCGAATCACTTCGCCGTTGAGCATCTCGTTTTCGATGATGTGCTTGGCCAGTTTGGCGTAGTCCTGCGGGGTGCCAAGGCGGCTGGGAAAGGGGACGCTGGCGGCGAGGGCGTCTTGCACGTCTTGGGGCATGCCAAACATCATGGGTGTGCCGAAGATGCCGGGGGCAATAGTCATGTTGCGGATGCCGTTGCGCGCCAAGTCGCGGGCAATCGGCAAGGTCATGCCGACCACGCCACCTTTGGATGCCGCGTAAGCGGCCTGGCCAATTTGCCCGTCATAGGCGGCCACGCTGGCGGTGGAAATCAGCACGCCGCGCTCGCCGGTGGCTTCGGGGTCGTTTTTGCACATTGCGTCAGCCGCCAGGCGGATCATGTTGAAGCTGCCCACCAAGTTGACCATGATGGTCTTGGTGTAAACGCCCAAATTGTGCGCGCCGTGTTTGCCAACGGTTTTTTCAGCGGGGGCAATGCCCGCGCAGTTGATCAGGCCTACCAGCTTGCCCATGGACACTGCTTGCGCGACCACGGCTTGGCCATCGGCTTCGTTGCTCACATCGCATTTGACAAAGACGCCTTTCAACTCTTGGGCCACGGCTTCGCCTTTTTCGGCTTGCATGTCGGCAATCACCACTTTGGCGCCGTTGGCCGCGAGCATGCGCGCTGTGCCTTCACCCAAGCCCGAAGCGCCGCCGGTGACGATGAAAACCTTGCCTTGAATGTCCATGAAATACTCCACTGATTGACGTTAACGTAAACGTCAATTATGAATCACGCTTTCCGAGCTGTCTATGAATGACCTACAATGAGAACCATTCTCATTTGGATGCCATGCCCCACCCCACCTTGAATGACTCGCAGCCGCATGTTTGGCGGCGCATTCTCAGTTTAAAGACTGATGGCTCGGGCTTGGCTGATGCGCCCCAGCGGCTGGCCGATCTGGGATTTGTGCCGCACGAGAGGGTGTGCGTGCTGCGCCGCTCTTGGTGGAAGGCGGGCGCGCTGGTGGTGCAGGTTGGCAATGCCACCTTTGCACTGCGCCACAACGAAGCCGCTTGCATTGAGCTGGCGCCATGAGCACCCAAACCATTGACCTGAGTGCCTTGGCTCAGCGCAGGGTGGCTTTGGTGGGCAATCCCAATTGCGGTAAATCCTCGTTGTTCAATCGCCTGACCGGCAGCCAACAAAAAGTGGCTAACTACGCCGGTGTGACGGTGGAGCTCAAACGCGGGCTGATGAAAACCGCGCAGGGCAAAAGTGTCACCGTGCTGGACCTGCCGGGCACCTACAGCTTGAACCCCGGCGCCGAAGACGAGGCGGTGGCCTGCCAGGTGGTGCGCGGTCAAAGCCTGCAAGAGCCCGCGCCTGATCTGGTGGTGGCCGTGCTTGACGCCACCCGCTTGCGCCGCAGTTTGCGTTTGCTGGCTTCTTTGCGTCGCCTGGGTTTGCCGATGGTGGTGGTGCTCAACCGCATCGACAGCGCCAGAGCGCACGGATTGCTGGTGGATGTGCCGCGATTGGCGCAAGTGCTGGGCATGCCACTGGTGGCCACGGTGGCGGTGCAGGCACAGGGGCTGGACACGTTCAAAGCCCTGCTGGACCAAAGCCAGGTGTGGCAAGCCCCTGCAAAGTCGATGGACACGCCAGAGCGCAATGACGATGAGCAAGCCCAGCATTGGATGAGCGAGGCTGGTTTGGAGTCTGACGAGCCCATTGACGTGTGGTCCATGCAATTGGACCGCGTTTTGCTGCACCCGGTTTGGGGCAGTCTCACGCTACTGGTGTTGCTGTTTTTGATTTTTCAAGCGGTGTTTGCTGTTGCGCAGGCGCCGATGGACGTGATCAAAGAAGGCGTGCGTTGGCTGTCTGAACTGCTGGCGCAGCAGTTGCCGGTTGGATTGCTCAGCAGTCTATTGATCGACGGCATTCTGGCCGGCGTGGGCAGCGTGCTGGTGTTTTTGCCGCAGATTTTGATCTTGTTCTTTTTCATCTTGGTGCTGGAAGAGTCGGGCTATTTGCCGCGTGCGGCTTTGTTGCTGGACCGGATGATGGGCAGCATTGGCTTGTCTGGGCGCTCTTTTATTCCTTTGCTCTCCAGTTTTGCCTGTGCCATTCCCGGCATCATGGCCACCCGCTCCATTGCCAACCGGCGTGATCGTTGGGTGACCATCATGATTGCGCCGCTGATGACCTGCTCGGCCCGTTTGCCGGTGTATGCCTTGCTGATCGGCGCTTTCATTCCCGCCGTGTCGGTGGGGCCAGGATTGCAGTTGCAAGGCTTGGTGCTGCTGGGCCTGTACTTGCTCGGTATCCTTTCGGCCATTGTGGTGGCCACCGTTATCAAGCTTTGGCGTGGCAGCGGCCCCGCGGCGCAGTTGATGATGGAGTTGCCCGATTACCACTGGCCCCGCCCCAGCGATGTGGCCTTGGGTTTGTGGCAACGTGCGCACATATTCTTGCGCAGCGTGGGCGGCATCATCTTGGCGCTGACGGTGGTGCTGTGGGTCTTGTCCAGCTTTCCGGTGGCGCCACTGGGCTTTAGCGGCACGCCAATTGAATACAGCGTGGCCGGGCGCATAGGCAAACTCTTGGCTGTGGTGTTTGAGCCGATTGGCTTTAACTGGCAAATTGCGGTGGCCTTGATTCCTGGTTTGGCGGCGCGCGAAGTCGCTGTCAGCGCCTTGGGCACGGTCTACGCCTTGTCGCATACCGGCGATGCGCTGGGCGCAGCGTTGACACCGATCATTGCGTCCGAGTGGTCCTTGGCCACAGGCTTGTCGCTCTTGGTCTGGTACGTTTTTGCGCCCCAATGCATGGCCACCCTGGCCGCCGTGCGGCGTGAATTGGGCGGCTGGCGCGCGCCTGCGCTGATGGCTGTGTATTTATTCGGTATGGCGTATGCTGCGTCTTGGACGACCTACCGTATCGCCTTGAACTGGAGCGCTTAAATGGCTTGGCTCGATCTCATTGCTGTTGCCTTGATTGGGGCTTGGGCCTGCGCCTTCTTATGGAAACGTTGGCGCGGTCGGCCACGCGCTGAGGGTGCCTGCGGCCGTTGCAGTAACAGCGATTGCGGCGCGCCTTGAATATTCTCCTGTCTTATTTTTCCTACCTCTTTCCTGCCTCTTTCATTAGATTTTCATGAAAACAGTGACTCCACGGGGCATGCGCCTCGGCTTGGCCATGGCCTTGAGCATCGTCCTTGTGGGCTGTGCGACGGCACCGCCCACCCCGCCGGTACAAGGCGCCGTGCCCAGCCCATCGGTTACGGTAACCCCAGCGCCGGGTCCGGGCCCGTCTGTGCCGCCCGCAGAAAAGAGAGTCGCGCATATTGGCCTGGCCTTGGGCGGCGGCGCCGCGCGCGGCTTTGCCCATGTTGGCGTGATCCAGGCACTGGAGGAGGCCGGGATCCGCCCTGAACTGGTGGCCGGCACGTCGGCGGGCAGTTTGGTCGCCGCCCTCTACGCCAGCGGCAAAAACAGCACGCAGCTGAAAAAAGTGGCCGACAGCATGGAAGAGGCCGAAATCACCGACTGGATGATTCCCATTTTGAACCGCGGCGCCTTGCGCGGTGAGGCGCTGGCGCGTTATGTGAACACCCAGGTCGGGGGCTTGTCTATAGAGCAGATGAAGCTGCCTCTGGGCATTGTGGCCACCGACTTGCAAAGCGGTGAACCCATGCTGTTTCGCCGTGGCAGTACCGGCACGGCTGTTCGGGCGTCGAGCGCGGTGCCCGGCGTTTTTCAACCGGTCCGCTT
>CANGDZ010000078.1 GCA_947452785.1 Comamonadaceae bacterium
ACCATGTCTTGGCTCATATTGCCCAGCACGTCGATGATGTAGGTGACGTTGAAGCCGATTTCGATGGCGTCGCCACCGTAATCGATGTCGAGTTCGTCCACAGCTTCTTCTTGCTCGGCGTTGGTGGAGGCCACGCGCAGGGCGCCGGGCTCCAGGTTCAGGCGCACGCCTTTGAACTTGTCGCTGGTCAAAATGGCAGTGCGCTGCAAACACGACAACAAGGCCTGGCGGCCGAGGGTAACGTTGTTGCGATGGCCCTTGGGAATGACGCGGTTGTAATCGGGGAACTTGCCCTCGACCAGCTTGGTCACAAACTCCATGCCGTCAAAAGTGAACTTGGCTTGGTTATTGGCGAACTGCATGTCGATCGCGCCTTCGGCATCGCTCATCAAGCGCTGCAATTCAAGCACGGTCTTGCGCGGCAAGATCACTTCTTGCTTGACGGGCACGTCCACATCCAAGGTGGCCGAGGCAAAGGCCAGGCGGTGACCGTCGGTGGAGACCAAGCTGAGTTTTTTGCCTTCGGCGACAAACAAGATGCCGTTCAGGTAGTAACGAATGTCGTGCACCGCCATGGCAAAGGACACCTGAGCCAACAAGGCCTTGAGCGTCTTTTGTGGCACGCTGAAGGCGGGGCCAAAGCTGGCGGCTTCTTGCACCAGCGGAAAGTCTTCGGCCGGCAGGGTTTGCAGCGTGAACTTGGACTTGCCGCCCTTCAAGATCAGCTTGCTTTGGCTGGACTCCAGGCTGACCGTCTGGTCCGCCGGCATGGTGCGCAAAATATCGATCAGTTTGCGAGCGCCCACGGTGGTGGTGAAGTCGCCAGGGTCGCCATCGAGCTGCGCGGTGGTGCGAATTTGGATTTCCAGGTCGCTAGTGGTCAGCTGCACGGCGCTGCCAGTTTTGCGGATCATCACATTGGCCAAAACGGGCAAGGTGTGACGCCGCTCCACAATGCCTGAAACGGATTGCAAAACAGACAACAGTTTGTCTTGGGTAGTCTTCAGAACGATCATGTCAACCTCGATGGTGGTACGGACTTGGATGGGCGTGCCCGACAGAAAAAAATCTCCTGCCATTTTCGCCGTTTTTGGCGCCATTTATCGGCTGTAAAGCAGGTATTTGCAGCTTAAATAGGGGGCGAGCGAGCGGCTGGGCCATGGTTAACCCTTGAGGGTCTGCTCCAGCACGTGCAACTGCTGGTTCAGTTCGGTCAATTGCTGTCGCTCGGCGCTGATTTTGCGCACCGCATGCAAGACGGTGGTGTGGTCACGCCCACCAAACAGCTCGCCGATTTCAGGCAGACTTTTTTGCGTCAGCTCTTTGGCCAGGTACATGGCAATTTGGCGCGGCCGGGCGATGCTGGCCGGGCGCTTTTTGCTGTACATGTCCGCGACCTTGATCTTGTAGTAGTCGGCCACGGTTTTCTGGATGTTTTCGACGCTGATCTGGCGGTTTTGAATCGACAGCAGGTCGCGCAAGGCCTCGCGCGCCAGCTGGATCGAGATTTCTTTTTGGTTGAAACGCGAGTACGCCAGGATTTTGCGCAGCGCCCCTTCAAGCTCACGCACGTTGGAGCGCACGTTTTTGGCGACAAAGAAGGCGACTTCTTCGGGCATGACGCTGCCTTCGCTGATCGCCTTGTTGATCAAGATCGCCACCCGCATTTCCAGCTCCGGCGGCTCGATCGCCACCGTTAAACCTGAATCAAAGCGCGAAACCAAGCGCTCATGGATGTCGGCCAACCCCTTGGGATAGGTGTCGCTGGTCATCACAATGTGCGACTTTTTGGCCAGCAAAGCTTCAAAGGCGTTGAAGAATTCTTCTTGCGTACGGTCTTTGTTGGCAAAAAATTGCACGTCGTCGATCAACAGCAAATCTAGCGAGTGGTAGCGGTGTTTGAACTCGTCAAAAGTCTTGCGTTGGTAGGCCTTAACCACATCCGAGACAAATTGTTCGGCGTGGATGTAGAGAACCTTGGCATCGGGCCGGTCGGCGAGCAATTTATTGCCCACCGCGTGCATCAAATGGGTCTTACCCAAACCCACGCCGCCGTAGATAAACAAAGGGTTGTACAAGTGGCCGGGCATGGTGGCCACATGCATGGCGGCAGCACGCGCCATGCGGTTGGCAGAGCCCTCCACCAGGGTGTCAAAAGTCAGGGCGGTATTGAGTCGGTTTTTGAAACCGTTGACCGGGCTGTCTTCAGCAGATTCAGACGTCTCAGACGCTGTCTCTTGTGCGGCCTTGGCCATAGAGAATGCAGTCCTGGCGGGGGCTTCCCGCGTAGCGAGCGCTAACTCCACGGTGACTTTCTGGCCCTGCAAGCGCTCCAGCAAAGCGGTGAAACGGCCCGCATATTGCGCACGAATCCAGTCCAGCTTGAAGCGGTTGCCTACAAAAATAGTGACCTTGGAAAAGTCGTCAGCGACCTGCGCGGTGAGCGGTTTGATCCAGGTGTTGAACTGCTGTTCGGGCAGTTCTTGGGCGAGTTCATCGAGACAGATTTGCCATAAGGCCAGTCCCGGATCGCCGGCTTCTAGGGGGAGGGTACCCTCGTTCATGTGTGTTCTTGTTTTTGTGTGGACAGTGGGGGTCAAATGGCGCTGGATTCTGAAATTATCAAGAGTTTATCCACATGCTCGCCAACTCGTTTTCAAGGGGCATCATAAACCAGATTGAGGTCCCTGAGGGGGTGTAAAAAAACAGGGCAAATTCAGGGTCTGTTGACCAAAATTTGCCCCCTGCCTCAAAGTTTGCGATAATCGCGGGTTACCCCTAAAAGAATAGGGGGCCCAATGAGGACTCAATTTCCATGAAACGCACATACCAACCATCCAAAACCCGCCGCGCCCGTACCCATGGCTTTATGGTTCGCATGAAAACCCGTGGTGGCCGCGCCGTGATCAACGCTCGTCGCGCCAAAGGCCGCAAGCGTCTGGCCGCCTAATTCCAAACAAGGCGAGCTTGCTTTTTCGATGTGCGCCTGATTCAGTCAACCGGATTTTCTGGACGACTGCGCAGCACGCTCGAAAGCCCCGTAGTTCAAGGCCCTGAAGTGCAGCGTTTGCAAACACGCCCGCAATTTCAAGCGGCCTTGGCTGGCGGTACGGTTTCCCGCACCTCGCATTTTGCGTTGCACAGATTGGCCTTGGTCCCTGTGGCAACAGCAACTCCTGGCACGATCACCCCCAATGGGCCTGAGCTTTCCAAAGAGCAGGTCCTTTTTGGCGTTTTTGATGTCTGGCTGGGCGCCATGGTTCCCAAGCGCTGGGCGCGTCGCGCCGTCACACGCAACGCCATCAAGCGGCAGATTTACAACGTTTCAGCGCATTTCGCTGAGGCCTTGCCCTGCGCCGCGCATGTGGTGCGCTTGCGCAGTGAGTTTGACCGCAAGCACTTCATCAGCGCCAGCTCTGACGCCCTCAAAGCAGCGGTTCGTGCCGAGCTAGAACAATTGTTTGCGCGCGCTGTGACCCCGCCCCCCGTTCGCGGACCCGGGGCGTCGTCATGATGCGAGCAATCTTGGTGGCCATCGTCAAGGGCTATCGCCTTTTTTTGAGCCCTTGGCTGGGTTCTGCTTGTCGTTTCGAGCCGACCTGCTCCATCTATGCCTTGCAGGCGTTACAGTCGCATGGCGCAGCCGCAGGCAGTTACCTGACTTTGGCGCGCCTGGGCCGCTGTCACCCTTGGTGCGCGGGCGGCTTAGACGCCGTGCCTGAACAGGCGCCCCGCATTTTTTCTCGCTTGCTTTCTCACCCCTCTTCGAAGAAGACTTCATGAACGATATTCGTCGCACCATTTTGTGGGTGGTTTTTGGCTTCTCTTTGGTCCTGTTATGGGATCAATGGCAGATTCACAATGGCCACAAAGCCACCTTCTTCCCACAACCCGTGACCGCCAAGGCGCCAAGCGACAGTGCGGCCCCTGCGGTCACGCCGCTCGCCTCGGGCGTGCCCGTCGCCTCTGCGCCCGCCCCTGTTGCGGGCGTAGCCCAAGTGCCCGGCACACCCGCCGCACCGGCAGCGGCCGCACCGCGTGACCGCATCGAAGTGGCGACCGACATACTCAAGTTGACCTTCGACACCGAAGGCGGCTCCTTGGTGCGCACCGAGCTCGGTCAGCATGCCGACATGGCCGACCACAGCAAGCCCTTTGTCTTGCTCGACGAAAGCCGCGACCGCGTGTATGTGGCACAAACCGGCTTGATCGGCGCCGCCAACGGCGTGGCTTATGCCACCCACAAAACACCCATGAGCTTCAGCGGCCAACGCGCCCTGAAAGATGGTCAAAACGAACTGACCGTGCGCTTTGAATCCGCGGACATCGGCGGCCTGAAGTTGGTCAAAACCTATACGCTGCAGCGCGGCAGCTACGCCATCCAGGTCAAGCACGAAGTCATCAACACCGGCGCGGCCGCAGTTTCGCCGCAGTTGTATGTGCAATTGGTGCGTGATGGCAACAAGCCTGCAGGCGAATCTTCTTTCTACTCCACCTTCACGGGCCCGGCCATTTACACCGAAGCCAAAAAATACCACAAGGTCGAGTTCAGCGACATCGAAAAAAATAAAATCGATATCGACAAGACCTCGGACAAGGGTTATGTCGCCATGGTGCAGCATTACTTTGTGTCGGCCTGGTTGCTGGCCGATGGCGTGGCGCGAGAAAACTTCATCCGAAAAGTTGACACCAATCTGTATGCCGTGGGCATGATCACACCGATCGCCGATGTGGCCCCTGGCCAGTCCAAGTCGGTCGTGGCCACCTTGTTTGCCGGCCCGCAAGAAGAGAAAAAACTCGAAGCGCTGGCGACGGGCTTGGACTTGGTGAAAGACTATGGCTGGCTGGCCATCTTGGCCAAGCCTTTGTTCTGGTTGCTCGACCAACTGTTTGGCATCATCAGCAACTGGGGCTGGTCGATCATGGCCTTGGTACTGCTGCTCAAAATCGCGTTCTACTGGCTCAATGCCAAGGCTTACGCCAGCATGGCCAAAATGAAGTCCATCAACCCGCGCATCATGGACATGCGCGAGCGATTGAAAGACAGCCCGCAGCAAATGCAGCAAGAGATGATGAAGATCTACCGTGAGGAGAAGGTTAACCCCATGGGGGGCTGCTTCCCGATCATGATCCAGATCCCGGTGTTCATCGCCTTGTACTGGGTGCTGTTGTCCACGGTTGAAATGCGCAACGCCCCTTGGGTGGGCTGGATTCACGACCTGTCAGCGCCCGATCCGTACTTCATCTTGCCCGTCGTGATGACCCTGTCCACCATGCTGCAAACGGCGCTGAACCCCGCGCCGCCAGACCCGATGCAAGCCAAGATGATGTGGATCATGCCGCTGATGTTCAGCGTGATGTTCTTCTTCTTCCCTGCAGGCCTGGTGCTGTACTGGATCACCAACAACATCTTGTCGATTGCCCAGCAATGGGTCATCAACACCCGCATGGGTGTTCCCCCTCAGTTCAATTTACCCAAGTTCAAGTAACTCAAACAGGCCGCGCAAGCGGCCTTTTTTTGCTCACCCTTCCTCACGCCATGCTCGCCAGACACCAGGAACCCATTGTGGCCATTGCCACCGCCGCCGGGCGCGGTGCGGTCGGCATTGTGCGCGTTTCTGGGCGCGGCCTGGACGCCTTGATTCAAGCCCTGTGCGGCAAAGCCTTGCGACCACGCCAAGCGGCCTACTTACCGTTTCAAGATGCCGACGGCACGGCCATTGACCAAGGGTTGGCCCTGTATTTCCCGGGGCCGCATTCGTACACCGGCGAAGACGTGTTGGAACTGCAAGCGCACGGTGGCCCGGTGGTGCTGCAGTTGCTGCTCGCGCGCTGCTTGCAAGCGGCAGCGCAAGTGGACGCGGCCACCGGCCAAGCCCTCTTGGCCGGCCTGCGGGTGGCGCAACCGGGCGAGTTCACACAGCGCGCTTTTTTGAACGACAAAATCGACCTGGCCCAAGCCGAGGCGATTGCCGATTTGATTGACGCCTCCACCAGCGCCGCAGCGCGCAGCGCCAGCCGTTCTTTGGCCGGTGATTTTTCACGCGACATTCATCTGCTGCGTGATGCCTTGATCCATTTGCGCATGCTGGTGGAAGCCACGCTGGACTTTCCGGAAGAAGAAATCGACTTCTTGCAAAAGGCCGACGCGCAGGGACAGTTGGACCGGCTGCAAAGCCAGTTGGCCAAAGTGATGCAGCGCACGCAGCAAGGCGCGCTGCTGCGCGAAGGCATCAAGGTGGTGATTGCCGGGCAACCCAACGCCGGCAAAAGCTCGCTGCTCAACGCCTTGGCGGGGGCCGAGCTGGCCATCGTCACGCCGATTGCCGGCACCACGCGCGACGTGGTGCAGCAAACCATTCAAATCGAAGGCGTGCCCTTGCATGTAATCGACACCGCTGGACTGCGCGACAGCCCGGATGTGGGCGAGGTTGAAAAAATTGGCATCGCACGTGCTTGGGGCCAAATCGAAGCCGCCGATGCCGTGCTGTTTTTGCATGACCTGACGCGCGTGCAGGAAAGCGACTACGCCGCAGCCGACGCCGACATCAGCCAAACCTTGGCCTCCAAACTGCCCGCCAGCGTGCAGGTCATCCATGTGTGGAACAAGTGCGACGCCCATGCTGCGCCCACCGCGCTGACAGACACGCAAGGCATTGCCCTTTCGGCCAAAACCGGCGAAGGCTTGGCCACCTTGCGCCAGCAACTGCTGCAAGTGGCCGGTTGGCAACAGGCCAGCGAAGGCCTGTACATTGCCCGCGCTCGCCACGTGCAAGCGCTGCGCGAAGTGCATGCGCATGTCGACATGGCGCAGGCCCTGCTGCAAGCCCAGGCCCAGTCGCTGGACTTGCTGGCCGAAGAGTTGCGATTGGCGCAAAATGCGCTGAACGCTATTACCGGTGAATTCACTTCAGACGATTTACTGGGCGTTATATTTTCCAGCTTTTGTATCGGTAAATAAAAACCATGGCCAGCTCCAAACCCGATCGCCCTACCGCCACCAACCCCCAGTCGCTATCAGGGCTGCTGCCTTTTTTAAAGCCCTACCGCTGGCAAATCGGTTTGGCGCTGGTGTTGCTGGTGCTGGCGGCGGCCACTACCTTGCTGTTCCCTTGGGCCATTCGCCACCTGATTGACAGCGGCTTTGCGCCCGGTGATCGCAGCGAACAGGTCATGGCCATGCGCGGCAATTTTTTGTTGCTGTTTGGTGTGGCTGTGGCCTTGGGCGTTTTTTCTGCCGCTCGCTTTTTCACTGTCAGCTGGCTGGGTGAGCGCGTCACCGCCGATTTGCGCAATGCGGTTTACCGCCATGTGCTGCAACAAAGTCCGGCGTTTTTTGAAACCACCTCCACCGGTGAAGTCACCAGCCGCTTGATCGCCGACACCACCTTGGTGCAAACCGTGGTCGGTTCATCGCTGTCCATGGGGCTGCGCAATACGGTCATGGGCTTGGGCGCATTGACGGTATTGGTCTGGTCGCATCCCACGGTGATGCTGCAAGTGATTTTGACGGTGGTGTTGGTGGTGTGGCCCGCTACCTGGTATGGCCGGCGCGTACGCCGTTTGTCGCGCGCCAGCCAAGACCGGGTGGCCGATTCGAGCACGATCGCCAGCGAGGTACTGAACGCGATCCCGATTGTGCAAAGCTATAACGCGCAGACGCGTGAAGCCAACCGTTTTGCCGACTCCACCGAGCAAGGCTTTCAAACAGCTGTGCGTCGCACCCGGGCGCGCTCGATCTTGGTGGCCTTCATCATCATTGCCAATGCGGCACTGATGCTGTGGGGCTTGTACCAGGGCACGCAAGCGGTGATCGCTGGCGAATTGACAGCCGGCCAACTCGGTCAGGCCGCTTTGTATGTGGTGATTTTTGCCGGCGCCGTGGCTGTGCTGGGTGAAGTCTATGGCGACTTGCTGCGCGCCGCAGGCGCCACCGAGCGTTTGATGGAATTGCTGGCCAGCGTCTCGCCGGTGCAGTCGCCCGCACACCCTGTGGCCTTGCCGCAAGGGGTCAAGGGCAGCGCCTTGGTGCTGGACGATGTGCTGTTCCATTACCCCTCGCGCCCGGCGCAAGCGGCTCTTAACCATGTGAGCCTGCGCGTAGAACCCGGCCAGACTGTGGCGATTGTCGGGCCGAGCGGCGCAGGCAAAAGCACGGTGTTTGGTTTGTTGCTGCGTTTTTACGATCCGCAGTCCGGCCGCATCACACTTAACGGCACGGCGATCGACGCAATCAGCCTAGGCGATCTGCGCAGCCAGATCGGCATCGTGCCGCAGGAACCCGTGATCTTCTCGACCAGCGCCCTGGAGAACATCCGTTACGGCAAACCCCAGGCCAGCAACGAAGAAGTGCACGCGGCCGCCGTGGCGGCCTTCGCCGATGAGTTCATTGCCCAATTGCCTGAGGGCTACGACACCTTTTTGGGTGAACGCGGCGTGCGCTTGTCGGGCGGCCAGCGCCAGCGCATTGCGATTGCCCGGGCCATGCTGAAAAACCCGCCGCTCTTGCTGCTGGACGAAGCCACCAGCGCCCTCGATGCGCAAAGCGAACGCATGGTGCAAGCCGCACTCGAATCGGCCATGCAAAACCGCACCACCCTGGTGGTCGCGCACCGCTTGGCCACCGTGCAAAAAGCCGACCTGATCGTCGTGCTGGACCATGGTCAGGTGGTGGAGCAAGGCACGCATGCGCAGCTGGTGGCGCAAGGCGGCGTGTACGCGGGCTTGGCGGCATTGCAGTTCAACGCCTGAGGCACGACTCGGTATTGCTCCTGCAGGTCACTTCAGAGACCAAACGGGCCAGGGTTTGCCGGCAAGATGCAAAAGTTATACAGTTACTCGTACTATTTTCATCAGCTTGCATTCAGCCCACCATGGCCCAGCCCGACAAACCCACACTCACCGCTGCGCAAGAGGCCTTCTTGCGCAGGCGTTCCAACGCCATGGGTTTTTACCTGGTGTTGCACGCTTGGGTGGTGATCGGTTTGGCCATGGCCTTGTTTGTGGTCTGGCCGAATCCGCTTACGTTTGTGGCGGCCATCGCCCTGATCGGTGGACGCCAATTGGGCTTGGCGATTTTGATGCACGACGCCGCACACCGCGCGCTGTTCACAAACACCAAGTTGAATGATTTTGTCGGCGCACATTTTTGCGGTTTTCCAGTGGGCGCCAGCTTGGCGCTGTACCGGCCTTACCACCTGAGTCACCACCGCCACACGCAGCAGCCCGAAGATCCTGACTTGATTTTGTCGGCCCCGTTTCCCATCACCAAGGCCAGTTTTAAACGCAAGATGTGGCGCGACATTTTGGGTGTGACGGGTTACCAGCGGCGCCTGGAGCAGTTCAAATTCACCATGGGCGACGACCCGAGCCTGGCCCGGCGGCTTGCCAAATTGGTGGCGCATGAAAAGTACTTCATCGCGAGCAATGCCGCCTTGCTGCTGATCTTGTCGGTGGCGGGCGTGTGGTGGGCTTATTTTGTCTTGTGGTTGCTGCCGCTGATGACCTGGTACCAAGTGATCAGCCGCATTCGCAACATTGCTGAGCATGCGGTGGTGGGCGACAACGACGACCGCTTGCGCAACACCCGCACGACGCTGACGAACAGCCTCATGCGCATGGTGCTGGCGCCATACTGGGTCAACTACCACCTCGAACACCATTTGTTTGTCTACACCCCCTGCTGGAAACTGCCCGCAGCCCACCAGATGCTGATTGACCAAGGCTTTGCGCCACGCATGGAATTGGCGCGGGGCTATTGGGAAGTGTTGCGCAAAGCCACAGCCAAAGACCCGAAGAGCCCCGATGCGACTGGCCCTTCAGCTCGCGGACGCAGCGCCTCCCTGATTTGACCGACAAGGATTCCCCATGAGCCATCGCCTCGACAAGCAAGTCGCCATCATCACCGGCGCGAGCCGCGGCATCGGGCTGGCCATTGCCCAAGCCTATGCGGCCGAAGGTGCCACGCTGTGCCTGATCGCCACCGACACGGCACGCCTGCAACAGGTGCAAGACAGCTTGGCTTTACCGTCAGACCGCATCATGACTTTGGGTTTGAACGTGACCGACCGTACAGCCTGCTTTGATGCCGTGGCGCAAGTCGAGCAGCGCTTTGGGCGGGTAGACGTTTTGGTGAACAACGCCGGGGTGTACCGCTCCAAATCGTTTTTAGACTTCACCGCGCAAGACTTTCAAGACATGCTCGACGTGAACCTGTTTGGTGTGCTGCACTTCACGCAAGCTTGTCTGCCGGGCATGCAGGCGCGCCGTTATGGCCGCATCGTCAACATGGCGTCGACTGCGGGCAAATGGGGCTCGCGCAACCAAAGCGCCTACAACGTGAGCAAACATGCCGTGGTGGGCTTGACCCGATGCGTGGCTTTGGAGGCCAGCCCCTATGCGGTGACGGTGAATGCGATTTGCCCAGGCTTCATTCAAACCGACATGGTGGAAGCCCTGAAAACACAAGTGGCCCAAACCACGGGCGTGACGCCCGAAGACATGGTGAAAGCCGCCTTGACCCGCGTGCCTTTGGGTCGCGTACTCGAACCCAAGGAAATTGCGGGCTTGGCGGTGTATTTGGGCTCGAGCGAGTCCAGCGGCATGACGGGGCAATCGATCCATGTCGATGGCGGCATGGTTTTGAGCTGAAACCCGCCCAATTTCAGACACTTGAGGGACAAAACCCGGGATAACCATAACGGATTTCGACTCTGACAGACCTGAGAATAGTGCACGCATTTGCCTTGGCAATTTTGCGGCGTTTTCAACTGGATCTGGTGCCTTGCCTCATGTCTGAAGATTTCATTTTAAAAACCCAGGGACTGGTCAAAGAGTTCAAAGGTTTTGTCGCCGTCAACGGTGTTGACCTGGGCGTTCAGCGCGGCCAAATTCACGCCTTGATCGGGCCCAACGGCGCGGGTAAAACCACCGTTTTCAATCTGTTGACCAAGTTTTTGATCCCCACGCGCGGTCAAATCCTGTTCAATGGCCAGGACATCACGGCCGAAAAGCCAGCCCAAGTGGCTCGACGAGGTCTGGTGCGCTCTTTCCAGATCTCCGCCACCTTTCCCAACCTCACGGTGCTGGAAAACGTGCGCATCGCCTTGCAGCGCAGCACCGGCACCTCCATGCATTTTTGGCGCTCCGAAAGCATCTTGAACAAGCTCAACGACAAAGCGATGAGTCTGCTCGAAGAAGTGGACCTGGGTGGCATGGCCGATCTGACCGCCGTGGAGTTGCCCTATGGCCGCAAACGCGCCCTGGAAATTGCCACCACCTTGGCCATGAACCCCGAGCTGATGCTGCTGGACGAGCCCACCCAGGGCATGGGCCACGAGGACGTGGACCGCGTCACCCAATTGATTAAGAAGGTGGGCGCCAACCGCACGATCTTGATGGTGGAACACAACATGAGCGTGGTCTCGCGCATTGCCGACACCATCAGCGTGTTGCAGCGCGGCCAAGTCATTGCCGAAGGCCCTTACGAAGTGGTCTCACAAAACCCCCAAGTGCTCGAAGCCTACATGGGCACGGCCGAGAACGAGCTGGAAGGTGCCCATGGCTGATTCCTCCCACGACACAGAATTCTTGCGCATCAGCAACCTGCACGCCTGGTACGGCGAGTCACACATCCTGCATGGCGTGGACCTGACGGTGCACAAAGGCGAGGTGGTCACGCTGCTCGGGCGTAACGGCGCGGGCCGCTCCACCACCGTCAAATCCATTCTGGGCCTGGTGGGCAAGCGCACCGGCTCGATCACCATCAATGGCGTCGAGTCCATTGACATGCCCACCCACCAAATTGCCCAATTGGGACTGGGCTACTGCCCTGAAGAGCGCGGCATTTTTGCGTCACTCACTTGCGAAGAAAACCTGCTGCTGCCGCCCGTGATCGCTGGCGGGGGCATGTCCATTGACGAGATTTACGAGATGTTCCCTAACCTGCTGGAGCGCAGGAACAGCCCGGGCACTCGCCTGTCGGGCGGCGAGCAGCAAATGCTGGCCGTGGGCCGGATCTTGCGCACCGGTGCCAAGCTCTTGTTGCTGGACGAGATTTCAGAAGGCTTGGCGCCCGTGATCGTGCAGGCCTTGGCCCGCATGATCCGCTCACTCAAGGCCAAGGGCTTCACCATCATCATGGTCGAGCAAAATTTCCGCTTTGCGGCGCCCTTGGCTGACCGCTTTTACGTCATGGAACACGGTCGGATCATCGAGGGCTTTGCCGCCAGCGAGCTCAAAGCCAAGATGCCCATGCTGCACGAATACCTCGGCGTCTAATTTTCTTTTTCCATCCATCCACAGGAGATTCCCATGAAACGCAAACTTCTCGCTACAGCCGCCTTGGCGGCATGCGCATTGGCCGGCACCGCTCAAGCGGACATCTCAGACGGCATTGTCAAGATCGGCGTGCTCAACGACATGTCGGGCCCCTACGCGGACATCGGCGGCCCCGGTTCGGTAATCGCGGCCAAGATGGCTGTGGAAGACTACATCAAGGCCACCAAGAGCACCTTGAAAGTGGAAATCGTCAGCGCCGACCACCAAAACAAGCCCGACGTAGGCTCCAACATCGCGCGCCAGTGGTACGACACCGACAAGGTCGACATGATCACCGACGTGCCCACCTCGTCCGTCGGTCTGGCGATTGCCCAGATCTCCAAAGACAAAAACAAGGCCCACGTCAACACCGGCTCGGCCACCGCCGACCTGTCAGGCAAGTCATGCAACGCCAATGTGGTGCACTTTCTGTACGACACCTGGATGCTGGCCAACGGCACGGGCAAAGCCATTGTGAAAAACGGCGGCAGCTCTTGGTTCTTCTTGACCGCTGACTACGCTTTTGGCCACGCCCTGGAGCGTGACACCGAAGCCGTGGTGGTGAAGAACGGTGGCAAGGTGGTTGGCAAAGTTCGCACCCCGTTCCCGACACAAGACTTCTCCTCCTTCCTGCTGCAAGCGCAGGCCTCCAAGGCCAAGATCATCGGTCTGGCCAACGCCGGCGCCGACACCATCAACTCCATCAAGCAAGCGGCTGAATTCGGCATCGTCAAAGGCGGCCAGAACCTGGCCGGCATGCTGGTGTTCTTGCCTGACGTGCACGCACTGGGTCTGGACAAAGCCCAAGGCCTGCTGCTGACCGAAACCTTCTACTGGGACCTGAACGACAGCACGCGCGCTTGGTCCAAGCGCTTTGCGGCCCTCCACGGCGGCAAAATGCCTTCGTCTGACCATGCAGGTGTTTACGCCGGCGTGATCCATTACCTGAAGGCGGTCGATGCCGGCAAGACCGACGACGGCGGCAAGGTCATCGCCAAAATGAAGGAGCTACCTACCGACGACATCTTGTTCGGCAAAGGCTCCATCCGTGCGGACGGTCGCAAGATCCACCCGGCCTACCTGTTTGAAGTCAAGAAGCCTGCCGAGTCCAAAGGCCCTTACGACTACTACAAGGTCGCCGCTACGATTCCCGCCGCCGAAGCCTTCCGCCCTCTGAACGAAGGCGACTGCCCTCTGGTTGCCAAGAAGTAAACCTCCTGATGTACACGCAAGCCTGAAATCACCATGGAAATCTTTGGCATTCCCTCTCAAGCCCTCTTTGGGCAGTTGCTGATCGGACTCATCAACGGGTCCTTTTACGCGCTGCTCTCCTTGGGCCTGGCCGTGATTTTCGGCTTGCTGAACATCATTAACTTCTCCCACGGCGCCCAGTACATGCTGGGCGCCTTTGTGGCCTATCTCGGCCTGACCAAGCTGGGCCTCAATTACTGGGCGTCACTCGTCGTGACGCCGTTGATCGTCGGTGCCAGCGGTGTGCTGATCGAGCGCACCATGCTCAAGCAACTCTACAAGCTCGACCATCTGTATGGTCTGCTGTTGACCTTCGGTCTGGCCCTCATCATTCAGGGCCTGTTCCGCAATGAATTCGGTTCCTCAGGCATGCCTTATCCCGCGCCTGAAATCTTCCAAGGCGCGTTCAACCTGGGCTTTATGTTCCTGCCCAAATACCGGGCCTGGGTGATCTTGGCCTCACTGGTCGTGTGCATCTCCACCTGGTACGTGATTGAACGCACCAAGCTGGGCGGCTACCTGCGCGCAGCCACCGAGAACCCCAGCCTGGTGCAGGCTTTTGGCATCAATGTGCCGCGCATGATCACGCTGACCTATGGCTTTGGCGTGGCGCTGGCCGCATTGGCCGGCGTGATGGCCGCGCCGATTTACCAGGTGAACCCAACCATGGGCGCCGACCTGATCATTGTGGTCTTCGCCGTGGTCGTGATCGGCGGCATGGGCTCTATCTTGGGCGCCATCCTCACCGGCTTTGGTCTGGGACTGATCGAAGGCCTGACCAAGGTGTTCTACCCTGAGGCGTCCAATGTGGTCATTTTCGTGATCATGACCATTGTTCTGTTGATCAAACCTGCCGGATTGTTCGGCACCCAGAAGTAAGCTCATGTCCAACGCCACGCCTC
>CANGDZ010000079.1 GCA_947452785.1 Comamonadaceae bacterium
ACGCCATGGGCACTTTGATGCCGTATCCATCAGAGGATCCACCCCGATTGCTCGAAGTCTCTCGTCCTGACAGGCGGCGGCTCATGCCTTCAGCGTTCAGCAGTCTTGTTTCCGTGCCCGTAGGCAGGGAGGCATCCATAGCATCTCCATCGTTGTCTGAGTGGAGACCATTGTGCGGCCTTTTCCCCACAATGGAGGCCCCGGACATAGGGTCTTGCGCCACCTTGGTGACTCTCCAAGGCTAAGGCACTTAAAATATTGATAGTTGCCACCCGCTTCGCCGGCTCTTTCAGCGATTGATCTATGTCATCACCAGGTCGCATCCTCGGACCTACACTTCGATTCTTATTGGCTCACCTGCTTTTTATGACCCTTTCTTCAACGCCTGCTTCTGAACAACCGATTCCGTTGGACCAGCCGATGCCGCACCGCAAGGTATTGCGCGAGTGGCTGGTCCCCCTGTCTGGCCGCACTTATCTCAGCGCTTTTGTCCTGTTGATCTTGGACTACGCCTTGTTCTTTGCGCTGATCACCGGCACCGTGATGTTCTCGCCTGTTTGGGCCAAGCTGCTGTGCGGCATGGCCGCGGGCTTCATGATCGGGCGCCTGTTCATCATCGGCCACGATGCTTGCCACCAAAGTCTGACGCCCAACCGGGAGCTGAACAAAGTCTTGGGTCGCATTGCGTTTTTGCCCTCGCTCACCCCTTACAGCCTGTGGGACACAGGACACAACGTGGTGCACCACGGCTACACCAACCTCAAAGGGGTGGACTTCGTCTGGACGCCCCTGACCGCCGACGAATTTGCCGCCCTCTCGCCCATGCAGCGCCTGCTGGAGCGCGCTTACCGCAGCGGCTGGGCGCCGGGCCTGTACTACATGATTGAGATCTGGTGGAAGCGCGAGTTCTTTCCAAACAAAGCCCACATGCCCACACGCCGCCCGATCTTTTTCAAAGACAGCATGTTGGTGACCATGTTTGCAGCGCTGTGGATGGCCCTCATTTCCGCAGCGGCCTTGGCGACCGACCAGTCTGTGGCCTTATCGCTGCTGCTCGGTTTCGCTGTGCCCTTCTTCTTTTGGAACTCGATGATTGGCTTTGTGGTCTATGTGCATCACACCCACATCAAAGTGTCTTGGCACAACGAGAAAAGCGCGTGGATGAAGGCCCAGCCCTTTGTGTCCACCACGGTGCATTTGACCTTCAACTTCAACATCGGCGCGATGCTGCACCACATCATGGAGCACACCGCTCACCATGTGGACATGAGCATTCCGCTGTACAAGCTCAAGCAAGCGCAGGCCAAGCTGGAAGAAATGTTGCCCGGGCGCATCATCGTCCAGCCTTTCTCTTGGCGTTGGTACTTTCAGACCGCGCATGACTGCAAGTTGTATGACTTCACACGCGAATGCTGGACCGACTTCACCGGCAAAAAAACCAGCCCCGTGCGAGGCAATTTGCCAGCGGTGGCTGCGGCCTAAAAGCCTCACAGCCTCAGGGGCGTTTGACACCCAAGCAAAAGCCCCGCACTGCGGGGCTTTTGCTTGGGCGAGACCTTGATGAAGGTCAGCGGTAATTGGGATTGAACTTCAACCCGCAGCGCGCTTCATCAGGATCTCAAAGGCGGGCAAGGTCTTGCCTTCCAGCACTTCCAAAAACGCACCGCCGCCGGTAGAGATGTAGCCCATTTGCTTTTCGATGCCGTACTTGGCAATGGCGGCCAAGGTGTCACCACCGCCCGCAATGCTGAAGGCGCTGGACTCGGCAATGGCCTGTGCAATCACCTTGGTGCCGTTTTCAAATGCCGCAAATTCAAACACACCGACCGGACCGTTCCACACGATGGTGCCTGCGGCTTTGAGCTGTGCGGCCAGCTTGGCGGCGGTTTCTGGGCCAATGTCCAAAATCAAATCATCGTCAGCCACCTCGGTGGCTTTTTTCACTGTGGCCACCGCGTCGGCAGCAAAGGTTTTGGCGGTCACCACGTCGGTGGGGATCGGCACTTCGGCGCCACGCGCTTTCATGATCTCGATCACGGCTTTGGCTTGGTCCAGCAAATCCGGCTCCGCCAAACTCTTGCCAATGTTCAAACCGGCCGCCAGCATGAAGGTGTTGGCAATGCCGCCGCCCACAATCAGTTGGTCCACGTTGTTGGCCAGGCTTTTCAAAATGGTCAGCTTGGTCGACACCTTGCTGCCCGCCACAATGGCGGCCAGCGGGCGCTTCGGGTTGGCCAGGGCTTTGCTGATGGCGTCAATCTCGGCGGCCAGCAACGGGCCGGCACAGGCAATGGGCGCGAACTGGGCAATGCCATAGGTCGTGCCCTCGGCGCGGTGTGCGGTGCCAAACGCATCGTGCACAAAAATATCGCACAGGGCAGCGAGCTTGTGCGCCAACTCAGGCGCGTTTTTCTTCTCGCCTTTGTTCACACGGCAGTTCTCCAGCATCACCAACTGGCCCGGCTCAACGCTGACGCCATCGACCCAGTTAGACAACACAGGCACTTCGCGTCCCAGCAATTCGCCCAGGCGCTTGGCCACTGGGGCCAGAGAATCTGCGGGCTGGAAATCACCTTCGGTGGGGCGTCCCAAGTGGCTGGTCACCATCACCGCGGCGCCTGCCTCCAGCGCCATTTGAATGCAGGGCACCGAGGCGCGAATGCGCGTGTCTTCGGTGATGTGACCGTCAACGTCCTGCGGCACGTTCAGGTCGGCGCGAATGAAAACGCGTTGGCCTTTGGCAGAGCCGTTAGCGCACAAATCAGAAAAGCGGATGACGTTCATGAGGAGCTGACCGGATGGTGATAACTGCCCCATTTTAAGAGCTCGCACTGACAACCACTGACGCGCAGGGTTCGTTCTGGCGTTGTTACCGTCCCCAGTTACCAGCCCCAGCCCAAATGCAAGGGCAAATACACCGCCATGCCCAGCACAATGGTGATCAACACATCGCGGCGCCAAAAATACACCGCAGCGCCCACGACGGCGGCATACAGCCGTGCATCTTGCAGCGTGTGAATCAACTGGCCCTGCTGCATCACAATCTCAGGAACCACCACCGCCGACAGCGCGGCAATGGGCGCGTACTGCAAACCGCGCTGCGCCCAATGCGGCAAGTGCCAAGACGCGTCCGACAAAAAGAAAAAGCTGCGAGTGATGACCGTGACGGCCGCCAGGCCGAAGATCACCGCCAAGGTCCACGCATCGGTGCCGTTCCAGAGTTCACTCATTTGACGCCCCGCACGCGTTCCACCGTCAAACACAAGATCACCGCGGCGGCGATCGCCACCACGATGTTGAGCTTTAAGGGCAAGGCATAGGCCGCCACCGCTGCCGCGCCGGCAACCAAGGACGACAAGATCCGCATGCGCGAACTGGCCAAGGAGCACTGAATGCCGAGCAGACACAAAATGCCTGCAAAACCCAGGCCCCAGGCGGGTGGAATGCCGTTGGCCAGGGTCACCCCGATCAAACTGGAGGTCACCCAGCTGACCCAATTCAAACCATCGTTGCCTGCCAGATAGGCCTCTTGCGCCAGCCTCGCCTCAGGCGTTTCGCCCGGTTGCTTGAATCGCTTGGTGAACAAGACATAGCTCACATCGGCTGTCATGTAGCCGTGGCCCAAGCGACGCCACAGTGGCAGATGAATCAAAAAGGGGCGAAGGTGCAGGCTGAAGACCACAAAGCGCAAGTTCACGCAAAACCCGGTGGCTAAAATCACCCAGGCAGGCGCGCCGGCGACGATCAAGGGAATGGCGGCCAGTTGCGAGCTGCCCGCAAACACCAGAAGCGTCATGACCACGGACGCCAAAGGGCTCATGCCCGACTTGACCATGGCCACCCCCGTCATCAGCCCCCAGGCGGCAATGCCCAAAGCCTGCGGGGCCAAATCGCGCATGCCGCGGCGAAACTCAGGATGGCGGTAAAGCGAGGGCAAAAACAACACGGAAGGCGATCGGCTTCAAGCCGCCCCGGTCAGTGACTGACCGGGCTGCAGCGCAAAGCCGCGCAAAAAATCAGCCACGCTGACGCGCTTACCGCCGGGCCGCTGCAACTGCTTGATGCACAGCGCGTCTTGACCACAGGCCACACACAGGCCTTGCGCATCGGCGCTGAGCACGGTGCCGGGAACAGCGCCAGGGACGCCCAGCGCCACTTGGGATTGCCAGAGCTTGACGGTCTCTGCGATGGCCTCGCTGTGCATCACGCAAGACACGCCGGGGAACGGGTCGAAGGCGCGCACGCGCCGCTCAAGCACCGCAGCGGGTAAGGCCCAGTCCACACTGGACTCCGCCTTTTCAATTTTGTGGGCGTAGGTCACGCCCTCGCTCGGCTGCACCTGCGGCTGAAACTGCCCCACTTGCGCGAGGGCCTCCACGATCATGCGGCCGCCCAGATCGGCCAACTTGTCGTGCAGCGCGGCGGTGGTGTC
Source organism: Comamonadaceae bacterium (assembly GCA_947452785.1). Lineage (GTDB taxonomy): Bacteria > Pseudomonadota > Gammaproteobacteria > Burkholderiales > Burkholderiaceae_C > Limnohabitans_A. The sequence continues at coordinate 4,433 of CANGDZ010000079.1, forward strand.
TGTAGGCTCAATGGGCAGGTCTTGGCACAGCAGCATGTCGCCCGTGTCGAGCCCAGCGTCCATTTGCATGATGGTCACACCGGTGCGCGCATCGCCTGCTTCTATCGCGCGGTGAATCGGCGCGGCGCCGCGCCAGCGCGGCAGCAACGAGGCATGAATGTTCAAGCAACCGTGGCGCGGCGCGTCAAGCACCCATTGCGGCAAAATCAAGCCGTACGCAGCGACGATCATCACATCGGCCTGCGCCTGTGCGATGGCCGCTTGTGCGGCTTGGGCGTCGTCCGGGAATTTGCCGTCGAGGCGCAGGCTGCGCGGTTGCGCGACCGAAATCTGGTGCGCCAAGGCGAACTGTTTGACGGCTGAGGCCTGCAACTTCATGCCGCGACCGGCCGGTCGGTCGGGCTGTGACATGACCAAGACGATCTCGTGCCCGGCGGCATGCAGCTGCGCCAGCGCGACGCTGGCAAATTCGGGGGTGCCCGCAAAAATCACACGCATGGATGGGGCTTTTCAGTCTTCTTCGTCGTCACGCAGGGCTTTGAGCAACTTGGTTTTAATGCGGTTGCGCTTCAAAGGCGAGAGGTACTCGACAAACACTTTGCCCATCAGATGATCGAGCTCGTGCTGAATGCACACTGCCAGCAAGCCCTCGGCCTCGATGGTGCGCACTTGGCCCTCGGCGTCCATGGCTTTGACCTTGACCTGGGTGGCGCGCTCCACGCCGTCGTAAATACCGGGCACGGACAAACAGCCTTCTTCGCCTTTGACGCGCTCACCACCCAGCCAAGTGATTTCAGGGTTGATCAGCACCAGAGGCTGATCGCGGTCCTCAGACGTATCGATCACCACCAGGCGCACATGCACATCAATTTGCGTTGCGGCCAGGCCGATGCCGCTGGCGTCGTACATGGTCTCCAGCATGTCGGCGATCAAGGTGCGAATGCGCTCGTCCACCGCCGCCACGGGTTTGGCTACCGTGTGCAGTTTCGGGTCGGGGTATCGAAGAATTGTGAGCAAAGCCATGGCGAGGAAAAAGTATCTGGGTAAGCCCGTATTTTCGTCAATTTAAAGCCCCTGCGTTGCCCTTGCGCCTAAATCGCCTTGATTTGTCCAGCCGGAGCCTAAAAGCCGGGGCCCATGCACCCGTCACGCCGCGCTTTTGACAAGGCCAAGTCATTGCCGACACAATCATCACCAAAAGGCACAGGGAGAGGGACATGATCACGTCACAAGACGAATTGGGCGCTTGGCTGCGCCTGAGTTTGACTAAAGGGGTCGGCAACGATGCGATACGACGTTTGCTGGCCGCCTTCGGATTGCCGGCGGCCTTGTTCGGCCAAAGCAAAAGTGCTTTGCGCCAAGTCGCCTCGACCCGGCAAGCCCAGGCCCTGCAGCAAGAGCCCGAAGGCTGGCAAGCTTTACTCGACGACACCTGGGCTTGGTTGAAAGCGCCTGGCATGCTGGGGAAAGAGGGGGTACAGCGCGCCATCGTGACCTGGGGGGACAGCGACTACCCCCGTGCGCTGCTGGACATCCCCGACCCGCCCATGATCTTGTACGTGCTGGGGCAAATCGCCGGGCTGGAGAGCCTCACTGCGTCGACCTGCATCGCCATGGTCGGCAGCCGCAACCCCACGCCACAGGGCACGCAAAACGCCCAGGCCTTTGCACAGTCTTTGAGCGCAGCGGGACTGACCGTGGTTTCGGGATTGGCACTGGGCATTGACGGCGCGGCACATGAAGGGGCTTTGAGGGGCGCCGCACCCGAGGCCTTGGCCACCATCGCCGTGGTGGGCACGGGCTTGGACCGGGTCTACCCCAAACACCATCTGGCCTTGGCGCACCGCATTGCCCAGCAAGGTTTGATCTTGAGCGAATACCCCTTGGGCACGCCGCCTTTGAGTGCCAACTTCCCCAAACGCAACCGCATCATTGCCGGCTTGTCGCAAGCCACTTTGGTGGTCGAGGCGGCGCTCAAGTCCGGCTCGCTGATCACCGCCAATCAAGCGCTGGATCAGGGCAAAGAAGTGTTGGCGATTCCAGGTTCGATACATTCCACGCAGGCCAAAGGCTGTCACGCGCTGATCAAGCAAGGCGCCAAGCTGGTCGAGTCGGCGCAAGATGTGCTCGAAGAACTGCGCCTGCCCGATCCATTCAAAGCCGCGACGTTGGCCGTTGCAAATGAGGAGGCGCCCGAGGACGAGGGCTTACTGGTTCACTTGGGCTTTGACCCGGTGCACCTGAACGCACTGCAAGCGCGCTGCGGCCTGGACACGGCAAGCCTCCAAACTCAACTGATGATTCTGGAGCTGAACGGCCAGGTAACGCGTTTGCCCGGCGGCTTATTTCAACGCATGGCGCGCGGCTGATCCCCCAAAGAAAATGCCCGCACAAGCCTGCGCTTGTGCGGGCATCACATGCTGATCTGCGCGGGTCGCTTAAACCACAGCCCCTGCGTTTTCGCCGTCCTGGTCACCGTCTTTTTTCACCGGGGCTTTGATCAGGTCTTCGCGCTGGATGCCCAGCCACATGGCAATGGCCGCAGCCACAAACACCGACGAGTAAATACCGAAGCAAATACCAATGGTCAAAGCCATGGCAAAGTAGTGCAGGGTCTCGCCGCCGAACAGCAGCATAGACAGGACCATTATCTGCGTGCAGCCGTGGGTGATGATGGTGCGACTGATGGTGGAGGTGATCGCGTTGTCGATGATCTCCACCGTGTTGAGCTTGCGAAAGCGGCGAAAGTTCTCGCGAATCCGGTCAAAAATCACCACCGATTCGTTCACCGAGTAACCCAGCACCGCCAGCACCGCAGCCAGCACCGCCAGAGAAAACTCCCACTGGAAGAAAGCAAAAAAGCCCAGGATGATGATCACGTCATGCAGATTGGCAATCACGGCGGCTACCGCAAATTTCCATTCAAAGCGAACGGCCAAATACAGCATGATGCCGACCACCACAAAGGCCAAGGCCTTGAGACCGTCGGTGGCCAACTCTTCGCCCACTTGCGGCCCGACAAATTCGGTGCGGCGCATGGTGGCTTCTGCGTTGTCGGTTTTGAGCGCGGCCATGACACGATCGCTTTGCTGCGCCGAGCTGACGCCGGCTTGCGCGGGCAAGCGGATCATCACATCACGGGAGCTGCCAAAGTTTTGCACCTGCACATCATTGAAGCCCAGGCCAGCCACCAGGCCGCGCACCTTGCTTACATCCGCCGCCTGGGTGTAGCTCACTTCCATGACGGTGCCGCCGGTGAACTCCACCGACAAATGCAGGCCGCGCGAGAACAGAAAGAACACCGCGAGCAAAAAGGTCACGAAAGAAATCGCGTTGAACACCAACGCGTTCTTCATGAACGGAATGTCTTTTTTGATCTTGAAAAATTCCATGATTGCGCTCCCGCTTATGCTTTGTCAGTGGTGGCCACGGCTGAGGACTCGGGGCGCCACACCGTACCGATGCGCACCGACTGCAATTTCTTTTGGCGGCCATACCAGAGGTTGACCAAGCCACGCGAGAAGAACACGGCAGAGAACATGCTGGTCAAAATGCCAATGCAATGCACCACGGCAAAACCGCGCACCGGGCCAGAGCCAAAGGCAAGCAAGGCCACGCCGGCTATCAAGGTGGTGATGTTGGAGTCCAAAATGGTCGCCCACGCACGGTCGTAACCCGCATGGATGGCCGCTTGCGGGCTGATGCCACTGCGCAATTCTTCGCGAACGCGTTCGTTGATCAGCACGTTCGAGTCAATCGCCATGCCCAGTGCCAACGCCATCGCCGCCATGCCGGGCAAAGTCAAGGTGGCTTGCAACATGGACAGCACGGCCACCAGCAGCAGCAAGTTCACCGCCAAGGCAATGCCCGACACCACGCCAAACATCATGTAGTAAACGCACATGAAGGCCACAATCACCAGGAAGCCCCAGGTCACGCTGTGAAAGCCCTTGGCAATGTTCTCGGCGCCCAAGCTGGGGCCAATGGTGCGTTCTTCGATGATTTCCATCGGCGCGGCCAACGAGCCGGCGCGCAGCAACAAGGCCGTGTCGTTGGCTTCCTGCGAGCTCATTCGACCCGAGATTTGCACGCGCCCGCCACCGATTTCGGATCGGATGACCGGGGCGGTCACGACCTCGCCCTTGCCTTTTTCAAACAGCAAAATGGCCATGCGTTTGCCCACGTTCTCGCGGGTCACGTCTTTGAAAATGCGTGCGCCCTTGGCGTCGAGCGACAGATTGACCACCGGCTCTTGGGTCTGGCTGTCAAAGCCAGGTTGCGCATCGGTCAGGTTATCACCGGTCAAGATGACTTGCTTCTTCACCACCACCGGTTGACCGGTGCGCTCCAAATAACGCTCAGCGCCAAACGGCACGGGGCCCGAACCCATCTCTGCGGTCCGCGCTTCGGTGCTTTCATCGACCATGCGCACTTCCAGCGTGGCGGTGCGGCCCAAAATGTCTTTGGCCTTGGCGGTGTCTTGCACACCCGGCAGCTGCACCACGATACGGTCCAACCCTTGTTGCTGGATCACGGGCTCGGCCACACCAAGTTCGTTGATCCGGTTGTGCAGCGTGGTGATGTTTTGCTTCAAGGCCTGCTCTTGCACCTTGCGCGCGGCTTCGGGCTTGATGGTCATCGCGAGTTTGAACTCGGTGCCTTCGACGCTTTCCACGGTCAGCAGATCAGGGAATTGGCCTGAGAGCACGCCTTTCGCGGCGTCAACCTGCACCGCGTCGCGTAAGCGAATTTCAATCGATTGGCCATTGCGGCTAATGCCGCCGTGGCGCACATCTTTTTCACGCAGGGTGACGCGAATGTCGCCGGCCAGGGCTTCCATTTTCTGCGTCAAGGCCGCTTTCATGTCCACTTGCAACATGAAGTGCACGCCGCCGCGCAAGTCCAGGCCCAAATACATGGGCGCGGAATGCAAAGCGGTCAGCCAGTTGGGCGAGCGCGAAATCAAATTCAACGCCACCACATAAGCCGGGTCGGCCGCGTCAGGCACCAAGGCTTTTTGAATCAGGTCCTTGGCCTTGAGCTGGGCGTCGGTGGTCTCGAAACGGGCGCGAATCGAGGTTCCTTCCAACGCAATCAAGCTCGCGGGTACGCCACCCACCTTCAAAGCCTCTTCGACCTTGGCCAGGGTGCTGGTGTCCACTTTGAACATGACCTTGCTCGAGGACACCTGCACCGCAGGCGCCTCACCAAAGAAATTGGGCAAGGTGTAGACCACCCCCAACAACAGCGCGATCACGATGATCGCGTATTTCCATACCGGGTAACGGTTCATGATGATCGCGGGGGTAAACGGTTAAAGAATCAGTGACTTATTTGACGGTGCCTTTAGGCAAGACTTGCACCACGGCCGAGCGCTGCATTTGCACTTCCACGCCATTGGCGATTTCCACGCTCAAATAACCTTCGCCAATTTTGCTGACCTTGCCCAGCAAGCCGCCAGCGGTGATGACTTCGTCACCCTTGGCCAAAGCCTCGATCATGGTCTTGTGCTCTTTTTGCTTTTTCATTTGTGGACGGATCATCACAAAGTAAAGCACGCCAAACATCAAGAGCAAGGGCAGCATGCTCATCAAAGAAGACTGAATGTCCGTGCCCGTGGAAGCGGCCACAGCAGGGGCGGTTTGTGCAAAAGCGGATGAAAACATCACCGAACTCCAATTAATCAAAAAAACCCCGCCACAGCCAGCCCAACGCCGCCCGAACAGGTCAGCCTGCGATTGTATGCGGGGCTATGATGTGCGCCAAAGTCCTTGCACTTTCAAGCGATTGACCGAATGACTCCTGTGCGTCTGCCCGTTTTGCCGATAGCCGCCCTGGTGGGCAGCCTGGTGTCTTTGTGCATCGGCACCTCTTTCGCCAAACACCTGTTCCCTGCCGTGGGCGCTGAAGGCACCACCACCTTCCGCCTGGTGTTTGCCATGGCGATGCTGATGCTCTTTTGGCGACCCTGGCGCAGAAGCTGGACTTGGGCCGATCTGTCGCCACTGGCGCTGTACGGCGTCAACTTGGGGGTGATGAACCTGCTGTTTTACCGGGCGCTGGAGACCATTCCGTTTGGTTTGGCTGTGGCCATCGAGTTCACCGGCCCCCTGGCGGTGGCCGTGTACACCTCACGCAAACCGCTGGATTACCTGTGGGTGCTGCTGGCCATTGCGGGACTGGGCCTGATCTTGCCCTGGCCCGGTGCCGCAGACCCTTTGAATCCCTTGGGCATGGGCTTTGCCCTGGCCGCCGGCGGCTGCTGGGCTTTGTACATCGTCATTGGCCAACGGGTGGCGGGACGCTACGGCGCTTTGGCCACACCCATGGGCATGCTGTTCGCCGCATTGGTGGTCACGCCAGTGGGGTGGAGCGTGGCGGGGCCGGCTTTGTTCAATCCCCATTTGCTTTTGGCCGGTCTGGCCGTGGCCTTGCTTTCCAGCGCCATTCCCTACACGCTGGAGATGTACGCCCTGCAGCATTTGCCCAAACACACGTTCAGCCTGCTGCTCAGCCTGGAGCCGGCGGTTGGCGCTTTAGCCGGTTGGCTGGTGTTGTCGGAGCCGCTCAGCGCGCAGCAACTGAGCGCCATGGGTTTGATCATGCTGGCGTCCATGGGCAGCGCTTACGCGATGCAGCGCCCCGCTCGCTCGCCAACTTGAAGGCCTGGGCGTCAACGTAAGCGCCATGCAAAACGGCGCCCGAAGGCGCCGCTTTGCGTTTCATCCCTTTACAGGGTGAAGGGGTGAACCCTAGGCTTAAGCCTTGGCTTTCACTTTGGTCAAAGCCGACTTCACAGCGGCTTCAGCTTGGTTGGTAGCGGCTTTGAAACTGGATTCAGCAGTTTGAGCAGCTTGTTTAGCGGCTTTTTGTGCGTTTTCCATGGCCGTGTTGCCAGCTTCGATGGCGGACTTGATAGCGGCCACAGCAGCGTCAGAACCGGCAGGCGCGTTTTTCAGGCTGGTTTCCAGCACGGTGGTGAAAGCTTTTTGAGCATCAGCCATTTTGCCTTCAGTGGCCTTGGCCAATTGAGCGCTGGTGCTGGTGGCGATGTCCACCAAATGACGGCCGTAAGCAGCCGATTTTTCGTACACGGGCTGGCCCAAGCTGGCTTGAACGGCAGCCAGGTCCTGAGGTGTTTTCACAGCCAACAGGGTTTCCAGACCAGAGAAAGACTCGCTGAAAGCGGCTTTAGAAGCGGCCATGTTCAGTTCAACCACGCGCTCGAAACCGGCCATCACGGTTTTGGACATGTCAGTGGCAGCAGCCAAGTTGGCTTTTTGAGCGGCGATCAGTTGGTCAGCGTTGAAGTTAGTCATGGTGTTTTCCTTAAGAGAAGTTGTTACAGTGATGCGATTGTTGCACCGCAGCAAAGTCAAAGCAAGGGAAAACCCGGGTTTTCGGCCACTTTAGAGTGCAGACTCAAAGATCGCCAATTTCAAGCCTTCTTTAAAAACTCAGCCTTGAGCATGAAGCTGCCGCCTTCTATCTTGCAGTCCACCTCATGGTCGCCATCCACTAGGCGAATGCTTTTCACCTTGGTGCCTTTTTTCAGCACCGTCGATGAGCCCTTGACCTTCAGGTCTTTGATCAAAATCACCGCATCACCATCGGCCAAGGGATTGCCGTTGGCATCCCGGATCACGCCATCGCCGGCAGGGGCTTCGTCATCTTCGGTTTGACCACCTTCAGCGGGCCACTCAAAACCACAATCGGCACACACCAAGTTGTCGCCATCGGGGTAGGTGTTCTCTTGGCCGCATTGCGGGCAGGCGGGAAGGGATGCAGTAGAGGTCATAGTCGGATGATGATAAACGCCGAAGGACATCTTTGAACATGGGTCGTTGAGATTCCTACCCCCACCCATTAAAGTGTTCTTTAAGTTGACTTGCAAGAATAAAAGTAAGTTTTCATATCACTGACCGCTGACAAGTCAGAAGTCACTTGAGTCATCCGAGCCCAGCCGATACCCCATTGCCCGATAACCACGCTGCCGCTTATCCCACATACGCAGCAGCGCAGGGTGGCCGGTATCGACAAAGTCGATGATCCGCACATCGGTCTTGGTCGCGTGCTCGCGGTGCAATCGGCCCGCGTATTGCTGCAGGGTCCCCTTCCAAGACACCGGCATGGCCAGCACCAAGGTATCCAGCGGAGGATGGTCGAAGCCTTCACCGACCAACTTGCCAGTCGACAGCAGGACACGCGACGCATCAGGTGGCAACGCGCCCAGTTCCGCGATGAGTGCGGCGCGCTGCTTTTTGGCTATCCGCCCGTGCAAGACAAACAAGGATGGCACCTTACCGTGCAAGGCGGTTTGGATGGCATCGAGATGTTCGGTGCGCTCAGTCAGCACCAGCACCTTGCGGCCCTGGCCGTAAGCGTTGATGACCTCGGCAGCAATTGCGTCCGTTCGGGCTTGATCAATGGCAAGGTGCCGGAATACATCCTGAATTCCCGCCTCCTGCAGCAAATCAATCCGCGAGTGCAGCATGCACGGAGTGACCGCCAGATCGTGCGGCGCACCTGTGGGCTTGGCTGCGGTGTGCCGAGTTGGCCCGCATTGCATAAAAATAATCGGCTGCTGACCATCACGGCGGATCGGTGTGGCCGTCAGCCCGAGCACGTATTTGGCTTTGGCCTGCTTCAAAATCGCATCGAACGATGCCGCGCCGACGTGATGGCATTCGTCCACGATCACGTGGCCGTAATTTTCGACTAGCGGATTCACTTCGCCCTGGCGCGACAGCGATTGCATCACCGCAATGTCGATTTTTCCGGTTGGTTTCGCCTTGCCGCCGCCGATGGTGCCGACCACGACCTTGCCAACGCCCAGGAATGATTGCAGGCGCTCCTGCCATTGTTTGAGCAGTTCGGTTCGATGCACCAGCACCAGCGTGTTGACGCCACGGCGAGCAATCATCGCAGCGGCCGTCACCGTTTTGCCAAAGGCCGTCGGCGCGCACAGGACGCCCGCATCGTGATGCAGCATGGCGGCCACGGCGAACTCTTGATCTGGCCGCAAAGTACCCGCAAACGCAACGTCCAGTGGCAAGCCCACGTATCGCTCGTCGACCATCTCGCAGCCAATCGAATTGTCACGAAGTAGCGCCAGCGCGGCATCCAGGCAACCGCGCGGCAACGCAATATGGTTGGGGTGGTTTTCGGCGCAGCCAATCACACGCGGTTCATCCCACACCGAAAAGCGCATCGCCTGCTTTTTGTAAAACTCGGGATTCTGGAAGGCGGCCAAACGAATCAGCCGGTTGGCCAGTGACTGCGGGAGCTGTGCCTTCTCGAAATAGATCAGGTTGGCCAGCGTCACCGTGAGCGACTTCGGCATCGGCCCGAGCAGCTTCTTGCTAGCGGATGTGGATTTTTTCCACGGCTCTTTTTGGTCTTCCTCGTCAATAAAGGTCACATCGAGTGGGTGCGCGTTACCCGTTGCGCGCAGGATGGTGGGCTCGATGTCGTGCGCAGGCATTGGCACAATGGCTGCGAGGAAGGCCCACTGATCTTGGTAAGGCCGGAAGTCAGCATCCACAAATACACTGCATCCGTTTTCACGCGGATGCTTCTGCAGTGGCAGTGCGATCAGATTGCCAAAACCGCCTTTGGGCATCGCATCC
>CANGDZ010000080.1 GCA_947452785.1 Comamonadaceae bacterium
GAAGCTGGAGCGCCAACGCGTGCCCGAGGGCAGCGCAACTGCCAAGGCAATTGCGTACAGCCTGAACCGTTGGGATTCGCTGACGGCCTACTTGGACAACGGCGCAGTGCAGATCGATAACAACCATATCGAGAATCTGATAAGGCCGTGGGCGATGGGCAGACGTGCATGGCTCTTCGCCGGTAGTGAACTGGCGGGCCAACGTGCTGCCGTTGCGATGAGCTTGCTGCAATCGGCAAGGTTGTATGGCCATGATCCGTGGGCTTATCTCAAGGATGTGCTGACGCGACTGCCTGGCCACATGAACAGTCGGATCGACGAGCTGTTACCTCACCACTGGCAACCGCAACCCTGAGTCGGTGCAACGGTCAAGGTGCCGTGGCCAGCCGCTTACGGCGCATTGAAGCTTCCAGCATTGGCTAATGCGTACATGTAACCTGGATCTGGGAATGCATTTGGAACTTCCACAAAATAAGGCTTGACGGTTGTTGTAACCGTAGCATGAGCCATTGCAGTCTGACTCCCAGTTCCACAGGTCAATGTGAATTCGTTACGATTCAAAGCACTGACTGGAATTGATTGACTACCTGATGTGGAAATTGTGTTGGACCAAGCCCCACTTGAAGTACAAGCGGATGCATTTGTTGAGGACCAAGTCAGGGTAACACTGTCCCCTTGATAGGCGTTTTCAGCTGAACTTGAGATTGTTGCAGTAGGAACTGGTCCAGTAATTTGCCCCGAAGAGCCGCCGCCACCGCCGCAAGATGAAATAGACAACAAAGAGGCAAAAAATAAGAGCAGTTTTACTTTGGTAGACATTGTTATTGGCACCTTGCTCTAATGAACTGAGATTAATCTTAACTGACCTCAACTAATGCGGCACTGGAACGGCAAGAGCCGACACAAAGCTGCCGCTCGCCCCGCTTTGGCTGTAATACAAGGTTTAATGCCACAACCGAATCGTTCTTTGGCCGACTGCAGTCCGTCAACACGTCTGATCCGGTGATCAGCAAACGCGACACAACGACTTTCCGGCTTGAAACCATTTATTAATTCCAAGTCAACAGGAAACTCGTGGGGCAATCAAGCCCCTTTTGTCTTACAGCAGAATTTGCTGGACCTAGCTGGGGCGTTTCATCTGGCATGAGGTTGGCTGTGCGCTGATGTAGGAGTCCCACACCGCTTCAGTGCGGAAACCATAGCCTGTATTTTCTGCGTCGTACTTGACACCTTTACTGCCCTTTTTGGCCCAAATTCCCAGATACAAGGGCGCTTCAAGTTGGTGGTCCGTGCTGCGCATTTTGACTTCACCGATCGGGCTCTTGTAAGTCATGCCTTCTAAAGCAAAGGCGACTTTTTTGGCGTCAGTGGACTGTGCTTTGCGCATGGCTTCGCGCAGCATATTCATGGTGTTCAAATGGGCTGCAAAGATAAATTCATCGTTGTATTTTTTCTTGTAATCCACGTAGATTTTTTCAAGCTCTGGCGTTGGTGCGTTGTGAACCCAGTTCCAAATGACGCCCACTTTGCCTTCCCCCCAAGAGCCCAATTGTGCAGGTGTACCAGGGTTGTTGGCATTCAAGGTGAAGTAATTGATGTTCAAGCCAAAGTCACGCGAAGACTTGAAGAACAGTGTCAGGTCACTGCCCCAGTTGGAAGTGATCACCGTGTCGGCACCCGAAGCTGCAATCTTGGCCACGTAGGGGGCAAAGTCACGGACCTGCGCAATAGGAATGAAATCGTCACCCACGATTTGAATGTCAGGTCGCTTGCGCGCCAGATACTCTTTGGCCGCTTTGGATACCTGGCGTCCGTGCGTGTAGTCTTGATTTAACAGATAGACTTTTTTGACTTCTTTTTTGCCTTGAAGGTAAGTGGACAGCGCCTCCATCTTCATCTCACTGGAGGGGTAGAAGCGAAAGTGCCAGAAGCTGCAGCGTTCGTTCGTGAGGAGCGGGTCCATGGCCGAGTAATTGAGAAAGACCGTTGCACGATCAGGTTCGCGTTCAGCAAGCTTGTTCAGTGCATCGACCAATGCCAGTGCAACGCCCGAGCCGCCGCCTTGTGTGATGTAGCGGATGCCACGATCGTTAGCGGCCTTCAGCACGCTCAAACTTTCTTGTGGAGAGCCTTTGTTGTCAAAGTCCACGATTTCAAATTGCGGGTCCTTTGGGCCTGCCTTGGCGTTGAGTTGAAATACCACTTCGCGCAATTGTTTGAGTGAGCTCTGGCCCGTGAGAGCAAACGGCCCCGAGAGGACGTCAATAAAACCAATTTTGACGGTTTCAGCTGCATGACTGTTCATTGCCATAGCGAGAGCACCGGCGAAAAGAAAGTGCCAAAGCCATTTTTCGGGTTTTGTATTGGGGGTCATGTGGATCTCACTTGCAATTTGATTTGAAATTAATTTCCATGTTGCAAAACGATGGTCCACTGGGCAATGGCCGCAATGATCTTTTTGATTGGCAAAAAAGATATTCTATTTTTGACTAATGCGACCTTGACCTGCCACCCGAACCGAATCGCTCCAGGCTTGTCAGATCGTTTTAATTTCCAGCAGGGTTTTCACCCTCTAGCAATTTTCAGTTGTTCAATAGACTGAATCGAAATTCATTAGATGAAGAGACCCAACATGACGCCATTTCAAAATGCTTTGCGGCGCAACACCATGGCCGTGATCGTGGTCGCAGGCATCTCTTTGTTTGGACCTCAAGCCACGGCCCAAACCGCCCCATGGCCCAGCAAGCCCATTCGGATTGTGGTGGCCTTCCCGCCTGGGGGACTCACCGACGCCTATGCTCGCACGTACGCGGAGCAACTCACCGCGCAATTGGGGGTTCCTGCATTTGTCGATAACAAACCTGGCGCGGGTGCCATCATTGGCATTGATACCGTGGCGAAATCGCCACCCGATGGCTACACCTTGCTGATGACCACTTCCGGCACGGTCTGGCAAAACCGAGTGCTCTACAGCAAGCTGCCATATAACCTGGACAAAGATCTCACCCCCATCGCCAACTTTCCTTCTGGCCCGTTGGTCGTGGGCATTTCAGAGAAAGTGCCCGCCAAGAACATTCAAGAGTTCATTGAGTTTGCAAAGACCAACCCCACCGCCATGGGCACTTATGCGCCAGGCTCCTACCCCCACATGGTGGCAGATCAAATCAACCGCAACCACGGCAGCAAAATCATTTCGGTGCATTACAAAGGCGAAACGCCGATGTGGATCGATGTCGCCTCCAACCAATTGCAAGTGGCCATTGGCAGTTACCAAGCTTTCAACACGGTCGCGGGTCGGGGGGTTCGCGCCATCGGTGTGACTGGGGCGTATCGATCGCCCAAAATGACCCATGTCCCCACCTTGGTGGAGCAAGGGATGAAAGACCCCTTGGTCGCTTTAGAAGGCGGGTTACCGCTGATGGCGCCGACGGGCACACCCGAATCCGTTCTCAAGCTGCTGTCCAGCGTGGTGGTCCAAGGTGCCAACACAGAACGTGCGGCCAAGTTGAGGGAGTCATTTTCTATCCCCAACAAACCCAAAAACTTGACGGAGACGCGCCGCGATTGGGAGCGTGATGTCCCTGTCTGGATCAAGTTGGCGGTGGACCTGGGCATCAAGTTGGATTGACGCCCTGCAGGGCGTTACTCACGCATGGCGGCATTCCCATCTAAGGGGTAAATGGGTCGGCGCAAATGCTTGAACTCGAGTTCGCTGTAGTCAGAGGTACACGCACCCGCACCGGCGCAGTGCACGACAGCTGCGGCCAAATGACCCATGCCTGCACGCCAATGCACTCGACTTTTCAAAACCACGTATTGCTTTTGCGTTGGATCGATTCCCAGGCTGATCAAGGCGTTGACATCAAAGGGTTCCACATGGCGTGAAATCAAAGCCACTTCCACGTCGCCCGTATCGATCACCACCGCTGCGCCCATGTCTTGTCGTGCGCCTTGACTCATGGGGCCTTTGGCGGTGTATTTGCCTGCAGAGATCAATTTGACGATGCCCTCAAGCACCAGGGGCTCGCTGCGGTGCGGCATGCGCGGCATGGCCATCTTGCCGCCCACCGACAGGCTGACCCGCTGGCCAATCCCCGCCTGCATGGCTTGCTGAACCGCAAGCGGATCGAAGATCGCAAAAAAGGCCACATTGCGCAATCCCTGCTTCAGGATTTCAGCCAGGACCGCCGTTGTGTCCATGGTGCCACCCGATGAGGCATTGTCGTAATGGTCCAGCAGCACCACGGGTTTTTCGGTCATGGCTTTGGCTCGGGCCACGGACTGCGCCAAGGGCTCTATGGGATAGACCCAGTGCGCGCGACTGTCCCAGGCCATTTGCAGCAACTCATCGCGAAATTGAAGGGCCAAAGCGGGTTGATTGTCCGTCACCACCACCACCGACAAGCCCGCGTTTTCAATGTCCGCGTGCGGAAAGCCCGTGAAGACGCTGGCCGTCAAGGCCCCTTCTTGCTCCATCTGCCGAGCGCGGGCCTGAATGGAGCGATTGGGTTCGTCCAAAGAGCTTTGCCGCATGACGTGAGGAATCATGGGCAGTCTGGCCCATGAAGTCGTCGGTTGCACATTCCCCGCGATGAGGCTCAGCAATGCCTGACCCGCGCGCTGACCGGTCTCGTACATGTCCACATGGGGATAGGTTTGATAACCGGCCACCACCTGCGCCAACTCGACCATGTCGGCATAGACATTGGCATGCATGTCGTAGGCAATGCCTATGGGTGTATGCGCATCCACAGCGCGAATTCGGCGCAGCAATTCACCTTCACCGTCTTCAAAACTGGCCGTGACCATGGCCCCATGCAAATCCAGCAAGATGCCATCCCACCCTCCTCTCGCCACGGCGTCGACAATGGTTTGGGTCATCGCGTCAAAAGCCTCATCCTGCACCGGCCCACTTGGCGCCGCATGGGCCGCGATCGCCAACTCAAAGTCTGCACCCGCGGATTCGGCCAGATCGATAAACGCCCCCGTGGCTGTTCCCGTGTGGCGATACGCCTGAATGGCAACCAGTCCCTCAGGCGGCAATTGCCCCAAGCTGAGCGCAAAACGCTGCAAGTCTGTGGGCACTGGTGAGAACGTATTGGTCTCGTGCATCATCATGGCCATCAGTAATCGCATACTCGGTTCTTTCTGTTTCGCGGCACATTCAACGGTCATCAATGGGTGGGGAACGCCACCACATGCGGTATGACCAAGGGATCTAGACGGTTATGGACCTGAATTTCCAAAGCGGCTTTTTGCGCGTCAGCCACACCGGTCAATGCCACAGTAATCAACTGACCATGGACCTCGTGTGCGGCCACGGTGACGTCAAGCAAAGCACCCACAGGAACCAGGTCGGCCAACAAGTCACTCACCATGCGCTGCGCCGCATCCATCCGCAAAGCAGGCTTGAATATTTTGCCCACACCAGTCAAGGGCATGACTTCAATGAAGGTCAGGCGAACAGGCACTGCGGCTCGCTCGGGGGTGCGTTGCCTCACGAAGTCAAGCAACTCACCGCTGTCGATGTGGACGCCCGCTTTCAATTGCACATAGGCGACGGGTAACTCGCCGGCATAGGCATCGGGCTGACCGACCACGGCTGCCAAGGCCACCGCAGGGTGCTGAAAAAACACCTCTTCAATGGCCATCGGATCGATGTTGTGTCCGCCGCGGATGATCAGGTCTTTGGCGCGACCGGTGATCCAAAGATAACCCTCCTCGTCCAGTCGGCCCAAGTCGCCTGAGTTGACCCAACCGGGCTCGACAAAGGCGCCCTGGTTATGCGTTTCGCTCAGGTAGCCACTGAACACGCCAGGACCGGCCATGGCCACAACACCAATTTCGTTGACAGCGCAGTCGCCCAACAACCGGCCTTCTGCATCCACTTTGACGATTCGAACCCGACTGTAAGGCAAGGCATGGCCCACAGAGCCCAGGCGAACGGGGCGATCTGGATAGCTCATAGCATGCACGCTGGAGGTTTCGGTCATGCCATACACCTCTAAGACCGGCACATGCAGTGTTTCAGAATAGGTTTTGCACACGGCCACAGGAATGGCCGATCCGCCCCCCGAGGCGATTCGAATGCTGCTGACATCGGCTTGCCCGAAGGGCACCGACAGCGCCGCAGACAATACCGTGGGCACCCCACCAAAGACCACCGGTTGATAGCGCTCCACCAAGCGCCACACATTTTGAATCGCCGCTGGATTTCGCCACCCTGCAGGGCTGAGCACCACCAAAGAGCCGCCATTTGCCAGCATGGCCAAACCTTGCGTCAGCGCCCCGCCCACATGAAACAGTGGCAAACCAAACAAAACTGCGCGGCCTGGCTCAATGGGCATGGTCAAGCGCAAGGCCCAGGCCTGATACACCTGATTCTCGTGGGTGTGTCTGACCAGTTTGGGCGTCCCTGTGGTGCCGCCGGTATGAAAATAGCCGGCGGTATCGGAGGGTTGAATGTGGCGTCCACTGCGCAAGGCGTCACCGGGAAAGCGCGCTAACTGCTCATCAAAGTTGTAGATGGCCTGGGCTTCGTTGGACTCGCCATGCACAACCAAAATCGCCTTGAGTTGCGGCAGTTGCCCTCTGATTTGCATCACCTTGTCCCAGATGTCACTGCCTGGAACAGGGCCTAAAACCACCAGCACCTTGGTCTGCGCGGCCAGCAAAATTTCTGTGAGTTGGTGTGGCGCTAAAAGTGGGTTGACGGGGTTGGCAATACCCACCGCTTGCGCACCAAACAAAGCATAAAAGCTTTGGGGCAGCAAAGGCAGTAAAAAACTCACCACGTCTTGCGGGCCCACACCCCATTCATGAAACATATTGGCCGCCTGCGTGACCCGCGACATGAACTGCGCATGAGAGATCACCACCGGCTCTTGATCTGCATCGGCTTGGGCCAGAAATTGAATGGCGGGCGCATCGGGCTGATACGCTGCGCCGGCATGCAAAGCCTCATAGGTACTTTGCGCCGCGATGCGTTGCTCATAAGGTGTTGCCTCCAAGGCGGCCACATCGGCATCACTGCGCAGAATGGGCAAGCCTTGCCCCATGAACCGATCAAGCAAATGCACAGAAAGCATGACTGACGCTCCCATTTAAAAAGGCCAGAAAAATACCGAGTCAGTATCGCACCCCGTCCAAGCCCTGGAGTCCTCGTGAAAACCCTCGCCCGGTTGCATCGGCGACAGTCCATGCCAGCGAAGGTCGTCATATTGGGGGCTCACCCTCCACCCTTCAAAGTGAATTTTCATGACGCACGAACTCGAAGAAACATTTGCCAACGGCATTGCCACCCTGACCCTCAACCGTCCGGCTTCTCGCAACTCATTGACCAAAGAAATTCTCAGCAGCCTTGCGCAAGCCATGCCGCGACTGGCCCAAGACCCTGCGGTGCGTCTGGTGGTCCTCACCGGCAAAGGGGGAGCATTTTGTGCGGGGGGGGATGTGAAAGGTTTTGCCCAACGAGCGGTCGATAACACCAATGCCCCAACCTTCGAGCACAGTGCCCAAATGCTGCGTGACCGTATGCAAGTGAGCCAATGGCTGCACGAAATGCCCAAACCCACACTGGCCGTGATCGCCGGCCCGGCTGCGGGCGCAGGCCTGTCTTTGGCTTTGGCCTGTGACATGCGCATCGCATCGGACGATGCCAAACTCACGACCGCATTTTCCAAAGTGGGTTTGTCAGGCGATTTTGGCGGCAGTTATTTCCTTAACCACATTGTGGGCGCGGCCAAAGCCCGCGAGATGTATTTCACGGCCGAAGTGATCTTGGGCAAAGAGGCTGCTCGCATCGGCTTGGTTAACCGCTCTGTGCCTGCCGACCAATTGACGCAGTCCGCAGAGGCTTGGGCCCAAGAACTCGCTGCCCTGCCCACCATTGCCGTGGGTTACATGAAGCGCAACCTCAATGCAGCGATGCGCAGCCCTTTGGCGGATGTGCTCGACCTGGAAGCCACCCACATGATGCGGACCTTCGAAACGCAAGACCACAAATCAGCAGCCCAGGCCTTTGTGGAAAAACGCGCGCCCCAATTCCAAGGGCGTTAAGCCCCCAGTTTCAAGGGCGAGGATCGCCACCAGGGCCCCAGATCGTGGCCGGACGGGTTTCCACGGGTCGCACAAAATCTTTGCCTTGTTCCACTTGTGCCAGAAAGTCGGCCAAAAACTGGTTGAACAACTGGGGTTCCTCCAAGTTGATGGCATGGCCGCTAGCGGGCAACACGGCCAGGATCGACGTCGTGATGGTGCGTTTGAGTAAAAGCGAAGGCTCCAAACAAGGCTCGTCTTCGTCGCCCGTCATGATGAGCGTGGGTACATTGACCTTCGCAATCAGGTCTGTCAAGGCGTACAGGCTGGGACGCTGACCTTGGTAACCGCTTGAGGTTCGCGCTGAACCCAAGGCCGAATGCTCAGCCAGGTTTCGATTGAATTCGTGATAACCACGTGGGTCTTTGGCCTTGAATTGCAAACGCGAAGGCCCCATGCCGTAGGTATTGGCCAGGTGGTCAGCCCCCAAGGTTTCGATGTCATGCGCCAATACCTGGGATTGGGACTTGAAGGCCTCATACACCGCTGGATGCGAACCCGTGCCACATCCTCCCAGCGTAAGCGACAGCGCCCGCGAAGCAGAACCCTCGGTGCCGTGATGCAAGCCAAAGTGCAGGCAAGCGAACGCCCCCATAGACAAGCCCACCAAATGGGCCTGTTGAATTTGCAGTCCATCCATCACACAACGCAAGTCTTGCCATACGCGTTCTTGGGAATAGTTAGTCCCTTGGTCCGGCACATCTGAAGGGGGGTAGCCCCGTGCGCTGTACACAATACAGCGGTAACGACGCGAAAAGAATCGGATTTGAGGCTCCCAACTGCGATGGTCGCCGGCAAACTCGTGCACAAAAATCACGGGGGTGCCGGAGCCCGCTTCTTCATAGTGAAGGCGAACGCCATCGTCAGTGGTTACAAATGTCATGCTGTCACCTGGTCAGAAAGTGGATGAGTCTCAGAGCGGTGTAATGCGAACATGGAGCAAGGCACTGCGGCCTGCGTCTAGGGCCTGAAGGCAGCGAGTGATTGACGCTTTTACCTCAGCGGGATCGGACAAGCTTTCGCCATGCGCGCCCGCCGCTTGGGCAATAGAAGCAAAATCGGTTCCGTACCCCAAATCAGAAGCAAACTGATTGCTGCTTTTCGCTTCACCCTGCGGATACATGCGTAAGGTCGATTCTTTGACTGCAGACCAGCCCCCGTTGTCCAACAGCACGGTCAGGATAGGCAAGTCGTAGCGATGCGCAATGGCGTAAACAGCACTGGGGTTGCTGAAGTAAAACGAGCCATCCCCGACCACATGAATCACGCGCCGGCCGGGCTGGGCCAGTTTCATCCCGAGTGCGGTGCCCGCAGAAAACCCAAGTCCCCCGCCCGGCAAACCCACCAAAGTCCCGGGAACTTCGCGAGGAATTTGCTCAAAGACCGCGGCTGTGTTGCGTATCGCTTCATTCAGCACCACATCTTGCGCATCCAACTGTCGGCCCAGCGCCGCACACAGGTAATGCGGATTGATGGCATTAACGCTGCCTGCATCTTTCGTTAGCAAGGAAACTCGGTGTTGATTTTGCTTATGCGCATCTTGGAGAAGCAAAGATCTTTGCTTTGCTTTAGCCAGAAATTCAGGCGTGGCATGGGCCTCGATGGCTTCAATCAATTGGGCCAACAGTCTGTTGCTGTCCCCTTCGATACGGGCATTCAATGGAAATCCCCACATGGGAATGTCCCGCTTGATGGCGTCCACATCCATCTGAGCCCAGTAGGCAAGGGGATTCACGCGCGTCGTTTTGGGGATCCAAGGCACATCCACATCCACCAGCAAACCAAAATCAGCTTGCTCCGTGAAAGCGGCGGGATTGTACCCGCCAAAATAAGGCGAGTCCCGGCGAATGTTCATGTAGACGCTGTTGAACTCACACACCCGAATACCCCCCAGGGCAGCGAGCTTTTCAATCAAGGCCGGCGTCTCATGATTTCGGCCAGCGTAGGCCGTCACCAGAAGCGGGTTTTCTGACTGCATCAATTGCGCGGCAATCGCATGAACAGCGCGCGAATCTGCACCTTGTGCCTTAACGGGCAAATGGTTGGACTGACCGAATGCGCCAATGGCTTTTTCATCGACGGGCGCAGCCAACACCTCTCTGGGCAAAGTCAAATACACCGGCCCCATGGGGTCGCTTTGCATCACGGCCCCGGCTCTGGAGACCACTTCATGCGCCATGGTGGGCCAGGCCAAGTTGTACTCCCATTTCACATAGGGCCTGACTAAACTGGCTTGATCAAAAGGCTCCTGGATAAAGTGCACATAAGTGTCTCGGCCGCCCGTGGAGTCGTCAAAGGTACTCATGGGCGCACGCCCAGCGATCAACAACAATGGGATGCGTGCACGGCAAAGGTTGTGCAAGCCCATGGACGCGTTGGCAGTTCCAGCATCCACATGCACCAAAACAGCTTGCCCGCGCCCTGTGGCGATGGCATAGCCGCCGGCCATATGAACCGCGGTATTTTCGTGAGGGCAAAGGATCAGCTCGGGAAACGAACGGCCTTGTTCTCGCCAATGCGCCATCTCTTCAATGAGGGGCGCATGGTCCGTTCCCAGGTTACAAAACAAATACTCAATGCCTAAATCCACCAAGCCCTGAAGGAGATCGGACGCTGCGGTACGCGTAAATGAGGTGGCCATAGATTATTTGTTGTAAAGACCTGCCGACTTCACGACAGGAAGCATCGATTTAAGTTCAGATTCAATTCTTTGTCGAACCACATCAGGACCGGCACCGTCACTTTCATGGCCCAACTTGCTGAAGGCTTCACGTGTGCTGGGCATGTCCAGGTATTTCTTCACTTCTTGACTGACCCGCGCCACAATGCTGGCGGGCGTTTTGGCTGGCGCATACAGAGCCAACCAAATTTCAAATTCATTGCCAGGATAGCCCGCTTCGGCCAAGGTCGGGACCTCCGGCAGAAAGCGCGAGCGCTGCGGTGAAGCCACCGCCAAAGCGCGCAAGGTTCCCGCTTGAATTTGACCTTTGACCGGTGCAAGGTCCGCCATGACCATGACCACGCGTCCTGTCACCAAATCAGAAATCGCGGGCGGAAAACCTTGGTAAGGCACATGAATCATGTCAACACCCGCACTGTGGGCCAGCATAGCCGCCCCCAGATGACCCATGGAACCCATCCCATTGCTCGCATAGGGTAAGCGGCCGGGTTTAGCTCTGGCTTCCAGCATCAAATCCCTCAATGAGGCGAAGTTGTTTGCTGGCGAGGTAATCAAGAAAAATGGCATGCGAGAAACCATGCTCACGGGAACCAAATCGACAAGTGGTTCAAACGGTAATTTGCCGGGGTAAGTCAGTGGCAACAAGGACATGGTGGATCCCCCGGTGAGAAGCCAGGTGTTCCCATCGGGTACAGCACGCGCCACCAACTCGGTACCAATCACCGTGCCGCCACCCGGTTTGGCATCCACCACCACAGAGTGTCCCAGCACTGTACTGAGGTGCTGTGCGACCAAACGCGCCGCTGCATCCACCCCACCACCAGCGGGGTAAGGCACCACGATGCGTATCGTTCTGTTAGGCCAATCCTGGGCGTGGCACAAGAACGTGAGGCCACTCCAAAAAAGCAGGCCCAACAAACGATAAAAGAATTTAACTTTCATCAAACCCCACATAGCGCACAAAACGGCTGTTGTCTTCACGAACGGACTTGACCGTGTTGGCGACAAAGGACTCATCAGGGTAGCCCATGGCAATGCAAATCATGATGTTTTGGTCATCAGGAATACCGGCATGCTCTCGCACCACATGCGACTGCATGATGCCTTGGCCATTGATCACACAACCCAATCCATGCTCCCAAGCAGCCAACACAATGGCGTGCGAAAAAGCACCCAGATCGAACTGGCTGATAGCGGCAGGCTCCAGGTACTTGTCATAAGTCAGCACCAGCGAGACCGGTGCATCAAATTGACGAAATCCGCGCATGACCCAATCCATGCGCCGCTCTTTGTCGTCTCGCGCAATCCCCATGGCGTCAAACAATTGAACGGCGACGTCAATTTGACGCTTGCGATGCAAGCCGTCATAGGCCTCTTTCATCGGGAAGTCACGCTTGGGGGGAACGCCCGCCAGCATATTCTCGGAGTTGCCTTTTCGAATTCGGTCAAGCGGTTCACCCGTCACCACATGAACATGCCAAGGCTGGGTATTCATGGAGGAAGGCGCCCACTTGGCCACTTCAATGATCGCATCGATCACATCACGCGGAACGGGTTGAGGAAGGTAGCCGCGTATGCTTTTACGGGCTTGAATCAGTTGACTGAATTGCATGGTTTACGCGTAAGGTGAGTCACAAATGGGGTATTCAAATTGATACTAGCATTCGTTTTTCACACTGCAGTCACCAAAAGCAACCGGTCTCTGACGTCCCTTAAAATAAGTCATCCTTACTAGGCGACGATGGCCCTCATGAACCCCTCCTTTCTTCAAGCCATATTGCTCTCTTTGCTGTTGGGCTCGGCCATTGGTCTGGAGCGTCAATGGCACCGCCGACTGGTGGACCTTAAAACTAATGCGCTAGTTTCCTTGGGATCGTGCCTGTTCATTCTGGTCACCCAAAACGGGGAGGAGTTTCAAGATTACGTCCGGATGGCGGGCCAAATTGTGGTGGGCGTGGGGTTTATTGGCGGTGGCTTACTGTTCAGGGATGGCACTCTGACCAAAGGCATCAATACCGCGGCCACTTTGTGGTGTTGCGCGGCCGTGGGGATTCTCTGCGGCATCCATCGTTGGGTTGAGGCCTCTGTGGCCACGTTCACCATCGTCAGTGCCAATACGGTACTGAGACAAATCGCGCAATATTTGAATTTGAAAATGGGGGCCAACGACAGCCTGAGCGAGTCTGTGCTTATCCATCTGCGTTGCCAGCAGTCCGATGTCAGTGCGATTCAACAATACATCGGCAAATACTTCGACGCGCATCATCTTGAACTCAAGGCCGCAACCTCGGAACAGCTGGATGGCGATCGCGTGCAATTGAGTTTCACGGTGCTCTTTGAGCACGGACAATACAGTCATGCAGGGACTTCGATGCTGCAAAACCTCAATCCCCCCGGCGCAGTCAATTTGTCTTGGGCTGTGAATTAAACCCGCCATGACAGCCCTGAAAATCAGACCGCAAGATAGCAATGTCCTTCATGCCATCGCCCTGTTTGAAGGCGTCAAGGGCATCGCCGCCATGACGGCCAGCATCGGTTTACTCAGCCTGATTCACCATGACATTCATGCACTGGCCTATGCACTGATTGGGCATTTCCATCTCGACCCTGAAGCGCATTACCCGCGCATGCTGCTCGACGATGCCACGTGGCTGCAGAACGCCAATATTCGGCAAGTCATGCTCTTTGCGTGCGCTTACGCCGTCATTCGGTTCGTCGAAGGCTACGGCCTCTGGAATGACCGTACTTGGGCAGAATGGTTGGCCGCATGCTCTGGCGCTGTGTACCTGCCGGTCGAAATCGCGCACATGATTGAACATCCCTCGGTCATCAATGGCGCCGTATTGATCTTCAACTTCTTCATCGTGCTTTATATGGCGGGTCGACTTTGGCAGCAAAAGAAAATGAAGGCCCAGCCTCTCAGCCTTTAGGACGCTAAAGACTTCGTGGTGTGAACTACTCGGAGCTAAAGCACCGAGCTTCCAATGACTGTTTGGTAGTCACCTTCTTTTTTGACAAACAACCCGTAGCATTGACTGCTTTCGCAGCCAGCGTCTTACGTGGGTTAGCGTTTGCCCTTGGTTGAAGCACATTTTTAC
>CANGDZ010000081.1 GCA_947452785.1 Comamonadaceae bacterium
CCGCGCAGAGGCCAGCTATGCCGATGCCAGCGCACGTTTGATCACGGCCCGGCGCGAAGCCACAGACTCGCAATCACGCGCCCACGAGGTGCAGGTCGAGACTTTGCGTTTGTCGCAATTGGCCGAGCAAACCCGTGCCCGTAGCGAGCAAATTGCGGGCGACATGGCCGAAATTGACGCTTTGCTGGAAGACTTGCAAGAGCGCCGGCTCACCGCCGAAGGTCGCTTTGAAGAGCTGGACATGCAGTTGGCTGACAGCCAAGAGCGCCATGCGCAACTGGACGACCGGGTGATCGAAGGCCAGCGCAAATTATCTGAATGCCGTGAACAGCAACGGACCTTGGAGCGTCAAGCGCAAGAGGCCGCATTTGCCCAGCGTAGCCTGGAATCACGCCGCGCCGAGCTGAACCGAGCGATCGAAACAGCCGGGCAGCAAGCCACCAGCCTGGCCGCCGAAGAACAACGCGCGCAAGACGAACTCTTGCGCTTGAACGATGCCGCGGCGCAAGGCGGTTTGCAAGACGCCTTGAACATGAAGCTGGAGCGTGAAAAAACTTTGGGTTCACGCCGCAGCGAATACGACGACCTGACCGCCAAACTGCGCGCCAGCGACGAGCGGCGCCTGAGCTTTGAACGTGAACTGGACCCTTTGCGTCAGCGCATCACCGATTTGCAATTGAAAGAACAAGCCTCCCGCCTGGGCGTGGAGCAGTACACCCAACTGCTGGCCGATGCGCAAGCCGACCTGGAAGCGGTAGCCTTCTCCATTGAAACTGGCGCAGTACGCCTGAGCGGTTTACAAGGCGAGATTGACCGATTGAATCGCGAGATCAGCGCCTTGGGCGCAGTCAACTTAGCCGCATTGGATGAGTTAGCCACGGCGCGTGAACGCAAGACCTTCTTGGACGCGCAAACAGCCGACTTGACCGAGGCCATGAATACCTTGGAAGACGCGATCCGCAAGATTGATGCTGAGACGCGCGAGCTGCTGGGCGGCACATTCAAGATCGTGAACGAGCATTTCAGCCGCATGTTCCCCGAATTGTTTGGCGGCGGTAACGCGCGCTTGGTGATGACGGGCGATGAAATTTTGGACGCCGGTGTTCAGGTGCTGGCACAACCGCCAGGCAAGAAAAACCAAACTATCCATTTGCTCTCGGGCGGAGAAAAAGCACTGACGGCGATCGCCTTGGTGTTTGCGATTTTCCAGTTGAACCCCGCCCCATTTTGTTTGCTGGACGAGGTGGATGCGCCGCTGGACGACGCCAACACCGAGCGTTACGCCAAGCTGGTCTCCAGCATGGGCAAAGAAACGCAATTTTTGTTCATCAGCCACAACAAGATCGCCATGGAAATGGCGGAACAACTGATTGGCGTGACCATGCAAGAGCAGGGCGTTTCACGCATTGTGGCTGTGGACATGGAGTCTGCCGTCTCTATGGCCGACCTGTGAAACCTAAACTGACCGTTACACCTCAATTATTTTTGACCAAAGCATGACTTCTTTGCAAATCAGTTTATTGGCCGTTGGCGGCATCACGCTCTTGGCGGTATTAGGCTACAACCTTTGGATCTCCCGCAAAAATGCCCCTCGGCAAGCGGATGATTGGCCACTGCCCACTTCCGATGCCATCTTGGAGCCAAATGCTTCAGGGCCGATCGAGCCTGTTATGGGGAACGATTTAAGCCACTTGCCGCAGCCTGAGAAAAAGCCAGCCATTGATGCCTTGATCGACGCGATCACGCCGATCGATGTGGACGCCTTGGTTTCAGGCGATGCGATTTTGGCCGCCTTGCCCCACACTCGCCGTGTCGGCACCAAACCCTTTGCGGTCGAGGGTTTGAACGAAACCACTGGTGAATGGGAGGCTCCAACCGCAGGTCGTCGCTACAGCGCCGTGCAAGCCTCGGTGCTGCTGGCCAATCGGGTCGGCGCCATCAACGAAATAGAATTTTCGGAGTTCGTGATCAAAGCCCAAGCTGTGGCCGATGACCTGAATGGCGACACGGTATTTCCGGACATGCTCGAGGAAGTGGCCCGCGGCCGTGAGCTGGACCAATTTGCCAGCGCCCATGATGCGCAGCTGAGCTTCACACTGTGTGCCAAGGCCTCTGCCTGGAGCCCCGGTTATATCCATCAGCATGCGGCGCGTTTGGGCTTTGTTGCAGGTGTGATTCCGGGGCGCATGGTGCTGCCTTCCGCCGTGCAGGGCTTGCCACCGGTCTTGTCTTTGGCTTTTGACACGCAAGCGGCCATGGCTGATGACCCGGCACTGTCGGCCATTCGCGACTTCGACCTGAGTTTGGATGTGCCGCAAATCAGTCGCACCGAAGCGCCGTTCCGTCAACTGCGTGACGCCGCTTTGCTGTTGGCGCAAGCCATGGACGGCGTGATCACCGACGGCGGTGGCAATGTGCTGAGCGAAGCCGCACTGGACGCGATTGCGGTTGATTTGGAGCAGTTATATGACGCTCTCGATCGGCGCGAACTCTCGGCTGGCTCGCCGCAGGCTCGCCGCTTGTTTTCGTGAGTGATGCTGCACCTGGCATGAGCAAGATAGATCTTTTTGGCGAGGTGCCAGAGCCCGTGTCTGCTGCGCAATCACTGCCTGTACAAGCCCAAATTCAGCGTCTGCGCGAACAACTGCATCACCATGGGCATCTGTACTACACGCTGGATGCACCCGAAATTCCAGACGCTGAATACGACCGCTTGTTCAAGCAACTGCAAGTCCTGGAGGCTGCGCACCTTGAATTGATCACGGCCGACTCGCCCACGCAAAGGGTGGGCGGTTCTGTACTCGACGCGTTTACCTCGGTCCGTCATCGGGTGCCGATGCTGAGCATTCGCACCGAAACGGATACCGAAGCCTCGGGTGCCCAAGCTTTTGATGCCCGCGTGCGGCGGGAACTGGGGTTGGACGACTCGGCCCCGGCCATCGACTACGTCGCCGAGCTGAAATTCGATGGCCTGGCCATGAGCTTGCGTTACGAACATGGCGTCTTGGTTCAGGCCGCGACCCGGGGGGATGGCGAAAGTGGTGAAGACGTTACCGCTAACATCCGAACCATCGGGCAAATTCCTTTGCGTTTGCAGGCTGCACCTGATCACACCTTGCCCAACGTGCTGGAAGTGCGCGGTGAAGTGTTCATGCGCCGCGATGATTTTGACAGCTTGAACAAACGCCAGCGCGCCAAAATGGACGCCGGCGTCAAGGGCGAAAAAACCTTTGTCAATCCGCGCAATGCCGCGGCAGGTGCGGTGCGCCAATTGGATTCAGGCATTGCGGCTCAACGCCCGTTGAGCTTTTTTGCATACGGCCTTGGCGATGTGACGCCGGTGAGCGAAGGTGGCCCG
Organism: Comamonadaceae bacterium; assembly: GCA_947452785.1. Taxonomy (GTDB): domain Bacteria; phylum Pseudomonadota; class Gammaproteobacteria; order Burkholderiales; family Burkholderiaceae_C; genus Limnohabitans_A. The sequence goes on from CANGDZ010000081.1 coordinate 3,359, forward strand.
AAGTTCGCCACACATTTCGACATGCTGCAGGCCTTCAAGGCTTGGGGCTTTCCGGTAGCCGATCAAATTCAATGTGTGCAGGGTGCCCAGGGTTTAATCGCTTATCACCAACACATTGCGCAAGAGCGTGACCAATTGCCGTTTGACATTGACGGGGTAGTTTACAAAGTCAACGACTTGACCTTGCAAGCGCAACTGGGTTTCGTGACCCGTGAACCGCGCTGGGCGGTGGCGCACAAGTTTCCGGCGCAAGAAGAGTTGACCACGGTGCTGGCCATTGATGTGCAAGTGGGTCGTACCGGCAAGCTCACCCCCGTGGCCAAATTTGCGCCGGTGTTTGTGGGCGGCGTCACGGTAACGAATGCGACTTTACACAACGAAGACGAAGCCCGACGAAAGGACGTGCGGGTGGGTGACACGGTGATCGTGCGCCGCGCGGGCGATGTGATTCCTGAAGTCGTCTCCGTTTTATTGGACAAGCGCGTGGGCGAAGCCCCTGCGTTCACCATGCCGCACTTCTGCCCTGTGTGCGGCAGTGATGCTGTGCGCGAAGAGGGCGAGGCCGATTACCGATGCTCTGGCGGCCTTTTTTGCAGCGCGCAGCGCAAACAGGCCATCTTGCATTTCGCGCAGCGCCGCGCGGTTGAAGTGGAAGGCCTGGGGGAAAAGCTGGTGGAACAAATGGTGGACAGTGGTGTGGTCAAAACCCTGCCAGACATGTACCGCTTGGGCTTTGCTGGTTTGGCGCAGTTGGAGCGGATGGCCGATAAGTCTGCACAGAATATCGTTGCAGCGCTTGAAGCGTCTAAATGCACAACCTTGCCCCGCTTTGTGTTTGGTCTGGGCATTCGCCATGTTGGCGAGGCCACAGCCAAGGAACTGGCGCGTCACTTTGGCAGCTTGGATCGCATCATGGATGCGCCCGAAGAGGCCCTGCTGAAGGTGAACGATGTGGGCCCTGTGGTCGCCCACAGCCTGCGCACATTTTTTGACCAAACGCATAACCGCGAGGTGGTGGACCAATTGAGAGCCTGCGGCCTGCACTGGCCAGAAGGAGAACCTGCCGCACAAGTGGCCCAACCACTGGCAGGCCAAACTTTTGTGCTGACCGGCACCTTGCCGACACTCAGCCGCGATGTTGCCAAAGACCTGCTCGAAGCACAGGGAGCCAAAGTGGCGGGTTCGGTGAGCAAGAAAACCAGCTATGTGGTGGCCGGCTCAGAGGCGGGCAGCAAGCTGGACAAGGCGCGCGAATTAGGCGTGCCCGTGTTGGACGAAGAAGGTTTGCAAAAGCTCCTGGCTGAGGTTGCCGATACCGCTGCAACAGATCAAGGTGCGCACATAGCGCCAGAAAGTAAAGCATGACGATTCGTGAAATTTTGAAAATGGGCGAGGCGCGCTTGCTGCGCACGGCTCCAGCGGTCACTGAATTTGACACGCCCGAGCTGCACGCTTTGGTGGCCGACATGCTGGAGACCATGGCCGCCGTCAATGGTGCAGGTTTGGCCGCGCCACAGATTGGCGTGAATTTGCAGGTGGTGATTTTTGGCAGCGGAGAGGTCAATCCGCGCTATCCGCATGAACCGCCGATTCCCGCCACCATCCTGCTCAATCCGGTGATCACGCCCTTGGACGAAGAAGAACAAGTGGGCTGGGAAGGCTGCCTATCAGTGCCCGGCATGCGCGCCATGGTGCCGCGCTGGCAGCGGATTCGGTACACCGGCGTGGATGTGCATGGCCGCTCCATTGATCGTAGGGCCGAAGGATTTCATTCTCGGGTGGTGCAACATGAATGCGACCACCTGATCGGCAAGCTCTACCCGATGCGTGTGCGCGACTTCAGCCAGTTCGGCTTTACCTCTGTGTTGTTTCCGGGTCTGGACGACAACACCGACGATTGAAGCTAGGCCCTGTCGGCAGTTTTAATAACTGGGCCAGCCGGCAGTTTTACAACTGGGCCAGTCGGCCCAGGGCCTTGTGCAAAGTTTCGTCTTGCTTGGCAAAGCAAAAGCGGATCACGCGCTGGTCGAAACTGTCGGCATAAAACGCAGACAGCGGAATGGCCGCAACGCCGATGTCGGTGGTCAGCCATTTGCAAAAATCGGCTTCACTCAAATTCTTTTCAGGCACAGCCAGTTCTGAAATGTCCACACACTGGAAATAAGTGCCTTCGCCAGGCAGCAGTTTGAATTTTGTTTTTTCCAACCCAGCACGGAACAAGTCGCGTTTGTGTTGGTAAAACGCGGGCAAATCCAAATAAGGCTTGGGGTCGGCCATATAGCGTGTGAGCCCGTATTGCATGGGCGTGTTCACGGTGAACACGTTGAACTGGTGCACTTTGCGAAACTCGGTGGTGAGCGATGCTGGTGCCGCCACAGTGCCGATTTTCCAACCCGTCACATGGTAGGTTTTGCCAAAGCTGGAGACGATGAAGGCGCGAGCGGCCAAGCCGTCATACTGCGCGGCGCTCAAGTGGCGGTTGGGTGCGTAGACCATGTGCTCATAGACCTCGTCGCTGATCAGCAGCACATTGGTTGGTGCCAAAATTTCCTGCAAACGCAGCATGTCTTGCTGACTCCAGATCATGCCGCTGGGGTTATGCGGTGAGTTGATGATGATGGCGCGTGTCTTGGCGGTGATCGCCGCTTGGATTTTCTCAAAGTCAGGCCGAAAGGTGCCGGGGGTGAGCGGCACGCGCACCACCACGCCGCCGGCCATGTCGATGTTGGGCACATAGCTGTCGTAGCAAGGCTCGAGCACAATCACTTCGTCGCCTGGGTGCACCACGGCCAAGATGATGGTCAGAATGGCCTGCGTGGCGCCGGCAGTAACCGTGATCTCGCTGGCTGGGTCGTAATGGCGCCCATACAGATTTTGAATTTTGGCGCTGACGGCTTCTCGCAGCGGCACAATCCCTGTCATGGGCGGGTACTGGTTCAGACCCTCTTGCATGGCGCCGTTCACGGCTTCGATCAGTTTCGGGTCGCAGGCAAAGTCGGGAAAACCTTGACCCAGATTCACGGCGCCAGTCTCGGCTGCCAAGCCGGACATGACAGTGAAAATGGTGGTCCCCATGTTGGGGTGTTTAGAGACGAGGGTAGGGGTGTGAGGGGTCATTCCACAAGACTTCAAGAAAAATTAAAGATCACAATTCGTAGTCGGCCACATGGCCGGTCATGGCCTTGGCAATCAAGGCGGGGGTGAGGCGGTCGCTCAGCATTTCGGCAAACTGGTAGACAAAATTGCGCAGGTAGGCGCCGCGCTTGAAGGCCACGCGGGCCACGTTCATGCCCAGCAACTGGCCCATGGGTCGAATCACCAAGTCTTTGACGGGATCATCTTTAACGGCCATTTCGGCCACGATGCCCACACCCAGACCCAGGCGCACATAGGTTTTGATCACGTCCGAGTCAATCGCTTCCAAGGCAATGCGCGGGTGCAATTTCTTTTGCGCAAAGGCGGAATCAATGCGGGTGCGCCCGGTGAACGAGGGGTGGTAGGTGATGAGCGGTTCTTTCGCCACATCTTCCAGCGTGAGGTTTTCTTTGTTCGCTAAGGGGTGGTCCAAAGGCAGGACCAACATGTGCTGCCATTCGTAGCAAGGCAGGGTGATCAGTTCGTCATAGGAGGCCAAGGACTCGGTGGCCATGCCAATTTCTGCCGTGTCGTCCAGCAGCATTTTGGCCACTTGGTCAGGGGCACCCTGATGCAGGCTGATGTTGACTTTGGGATACTTTTCTCGCAACTTGGCCACCGGCAGTGGCAGCACATAGCGCGCTTGGGTGTGGGTGGTAGCGATGGACAAGGTGCCACTGTCTTGTGCGCTGTACTGTTCACCAATGCGCTTGAGATTACCGATCTCGCGCATGATGATCTCAATGCTTTGCAGCACATGCAGGCCTGGCTCGGTGATGCGTTTGAGGCGCTTGCCGTGGCGCGCAAAGATGTCTATGCCCAACTCTTCTTCGAGCTCGATGATGGCTTTGGATACCCCGGGTTGCGAGGTGTGCAAGGCTTTTGCGGCTTCTGTCAGGTTGAGATTGCGCCGGGCAGCTTCTTGAACAAATCTAAATTGGTGCAGGTTCACGGTAAATTGCCATAAAGAATCTGCTTATTATGCTTTATGAGTCTATAGATTTGATTTGAATGCGGATTAGGGCGCTAAAGCGATCTGGGCCATCAAGTCGATGAGTGAAGGATTTTCACCCACGGCGGATTGAAGTTCAAAAGCCACTTGAGGGTTGTCTTGTTCCAATTGGGCAACCAACACCGGCAAATCTTCGCGTGCGTGCCGGCCTACGCCCAAAAACATCGGCACGATGCGAATCTTCAGAGTCCCGGATGCAATCATCTGTGCGGCCACGGTGGGGAGGTCGGGCGTTGTCAGTTCTAAATATGCACACGCTACAGTCACATCTGGATGGCGCGCGCAAATGCGATGGGCCACCGCTTCAATGGGCAGCTTCCAAAGGGGGTCGCGTGAGCCATGGGCAAAGAGGATGATCGAGTGAGAGGCGCTGGGAGTCGGTGCTGTCATATTATTGCCTGAGTACCAGCCACCAAAAGGTGGTCAAAGAAATCGCGCTGTAAATCAGCGCTGGGGCGGCCGAGGTGAGCCAGGGTTGCCAATTATTCAGGTTGCCCATGAATCCAAAGACATTGTTCAGCAGGTAAAAACTGATGCCTGCCATGACTCCGCCAAAGACGTAGCCTGTGATGTGTCCCGAGCGGAAGTGCAAATATGCAAAAGGCAAGGCCAAAGACAACATGACCAAACAACTTAGCGGGTAAAAGACTTTGCGCCAAAACTCGATTTCGTAGCGTTGGGCGTTTTGTCCGTTTTCAGCCAAATGGCGCATGTACTGAAAAAGGTCCAGTGTTTGCATTCGGTCTGGGCTTAGCAAAGCCGCTGCGATCATTTCAGTAGAGATCTCTGTGACCCATGAAAGTTCGGATGCTTGTTGGATGTCAATGTGCGCTGTGGACTTGCCTTCGAAGTTGTAATCACGCTTTTCGGCATTCGTTAAAAGCCATTCGGAATGCCCCATCCGAGCTGAAGGCGCACGAATGATGTACTTCAAACGACCATCGGGTGCAAATGCATGGATTCGAATTTGAGTCAATTGACCGTCACTGTTCAAGGCGGCGACGTTGACGGCGAAGTTCAAATCCTTTTGTTTCTCCTTTAGCCAAGCGCCTGTTTGCCCAACCGTGATCAATCCTTGAAACTGCGCTTTGAGCAATTGCGCTTTGCGGTTGGCCACAGGGGCTACATAGTCGCCTACAAAAAAGGTCACCGCGACAAAGATCAAGCCGAGTTTGAAGAGCGACGCAAGTGCACGCCATGGCCCCAGTCCACCGGTTCGCAAAATAGTGAACTCCGAACTTTGTGCAAACCGGGCCATGACAAAAATGCTGCCAATCAACACCGACAAGGGCAGCAACTCGTACAAATGACCTGGAATGAGCAAGGTCACATAGATCAAGGCGTGGTTGAATTGATAGCCTGATTTGGCCAATCGGTTCAGTGCCTGCAGTTGGTCCACGATGTCAAAAAAGACAAACAAGGCCAAAAAGCCGAGCGCGACGAAACTTACAGCCTTAATTATCTCCCCGTGAATGAGTTTGCGAATGGTTTTCATGGCGCCGCGCTGGCCTTAGAAAACGGACGGGTGAAAAGACTTTGCCAAGAAAGATTAAAGTGCCTCGCGCTGATCCAGGCTAAAGCAAACACAAACACGCTGCCATGCAGAGCCAATAAAAATCCAGAAAAACTCACACGGCTGGTGCTGATCCAGCTTTGACCCACGTTGATCATGTTGTAGTACACAATGAAAATGAGCAATGCTAAAGCGGTGTGGTAACTGCGCCCAACACGTGGATTGGCTGTCGCTACGGCCAAGGCCAGTAGCAGCAAATTGATAGCCGCAAGCCCCAGGCCCAGGCGCCAAGCCAGCTCACCCATGTGCTGAGGCCGTGGCTCTCGGATCAAATCCAAGGTTGAGGTCATGCTCGGGGCGTTGACGGAAAAGGCTTTAACATCCGTGTCAATCACTACTTCATATCGTTCGAAATCAATCACGCGAACATCACCTGTTTTAAGGTTGTGTAACACCTGCTGGCCGGCTTTCAAGTTCAAAATTCGTTCGCCATTTTTCACTTCAATCAAGCCCTGTCTGGCGGAAGTGATGCTTTCTACGTTCCCCTCGGTGCTTGAAATAAACACGTTGGTACCGGTCTTGTTGTCGGGGGTATCTTTGTCGATAAAAAATACCCGCTTGCCGCCCGCGGACTCTTGGAACTGGCCAGGCGCCACGCGCTCAATGTCGTTGCGCTGTTCGTAGCGGTCGCTCAGGTCCTGTGCTTGGCGGTTGCTCCAAGGCCAAACCACCAGAGCCAGTACCGTGATGACCAATATGATGGGCCAAGCGAACAGAAAAATAGGCGGGGAAAACGAGGCCAGCCCTCGGCCACTGGAAAACCAGATCACCATTTCACTGTCCGCGTACATGCGCGACAAGGTGGAGACGATGGAAATAAAAAGACTCAGCGTCAAGATGGTGGTGAGGTGACCCAGCACCGCAAATCCCATGACCAACATGATTTCCGAGGGGTTCACGCCGCCGACGGTCGCTTGCCCCAAAGTCCGTATCAGAACGTTGGTCATGACAATGGTGGACAACACCACTACGGTGGCGCCAAAACTGCGGGACAGATCTTTGCGGAGGGCGGAATGGAATAACATTGCTAGGTTGCAAAAGAATCAATTATGAACTTCGAACTCTCCCCACTTTCACTCGCAGGCGCATGTCAGGACAAGTCGGAGGCCTTGATTGTCCTCGTTTCAGAGGACTTCAAGCCTGGCAAAGATGCTATTTCTTTGTTGATTGTGCATGCCTTGGCAGCCAAAGATTTGGAGTTCAAGGCCGGTCAGCTGCTGGCGGCTTACCGCGTGCCGGGTGTGGTGGCCGCCAAACTGTGGCTGGTCGGAGTGGGACAGGGCACGGCCGCACAGATCAAAACGGCCATGGCGGCGGTCATGCCGCAGATCAAGTCCGATCACATTCAAAGTTTGACCATTCTTTGTGCCACCCCGATCGAGCCGCAAGCCGTTCAGGCTGTGGTCAGCGCGGTAGGTGAGGGCAGTTACGTTTACACCACCACCCAATCCAAACCCAAAGGTCGGCAACTCAAACGCGTTCACTTGGGTGTTTCGCATGCCAATGCGGCCCAAAAAAATGCCTTCGATACAGCCGTCGCCACCTTGATGGGGGTCGAATTGGCCAAAGAGTGGGCCAACCGGCCTGCTAATCACGCCACACCGACGGCACTGGGTCTGGCGGCAAAGAGCTTGAGCAAAGGCGCCAAGTTCAGCTGCGAAGTTTTAGGTCCCAAAGAGGTCGCCAAATTGGGCATGGGGTCCTTCATGTCGGTGGCTCAAGGCTCGCGTGAGCCTTTGCGTTTTATCGTCATGCATTACCACGGGGCGGCCAAAACGGTGGCGCCGGTGGTGTTGGTGGGTAAAGGCATTACCTTTGATACGGGCGGCATCTCCATCAAACCCGCGCCTGAAATGGACGAGATGAAATACGACATGGGCGGCGCAGCGAGTGTGTTGGGGGTTTTTAAATCATTGACCCTGCTCACACCCGCTATCAACGTCGTGGGTCTGATCCCGGCCTGCGAGAACATGCCCGACGGTCAAGCTGTGAAACCTGGCGATGTCGTCACCAGTATGAGCGGACAGACCATCGAGATTTTGAATACCGATGCCGAGGGGCGTTTGGTTTTGTGTGATGCCCTAACCTATGCCGAACGTTTTAAACCAGCGGCGGTGATCGATATCGCCACCTTGACAGGGGCTTGTGTGATCGCTTTGGGCGGAGTTCGCTCTGGGCTGTTCGCTTCAGACGATGCCTTGGCTCAAGCGCTGCATCTGGCTGGCGAAGCGTCGCTGGACCTGTGCTGGCGCATGCCTTTGGACGAGGCTTATGCTGAAGGCTTGAAGAGCAATTTTGCCGATGTGGCCAACGTCGCCGGACGCGCCGGCGGCGCGGTGTCGGCAGCCAAATTTCTGCAGCGTTTTACCAAAGCGTTTCCATGGGCCCACTTGGACATTGCCGGAACGGCTTGGAAAAGTGGTGCGGCCAAAGGGGCGACGGGCCGACCTGTGGGCTTGTTGCTGCATTATTTGTTGGCGCAAGCGGCCAACGCGACAGCCGCCAAAGCGCCTGCAGCGCGCAAAGTGAAAGCTTGACTTCTTTGGCGGCAATGACCCAAATTGAGTTTCATTTCAATGCAACAGACAGGATGGCCTATGCCTGCCGACTGTTGCGCAAAGGGGTGTCCCAAGGTCAGCGCCTGTTTGTGGTTGCTGAGCTGGATTTTTTAACGCGTTTGGACAACGCCCTTTGGGCGGTTTCGCCACACGACTTTGTCTCTCACTGTTTAGGAACGCAAGATGCCGTCGTGGTGGCTCATTCTGGCGTCATCCTGGCACCTGAATTGCTAAAACTGACCGGTGTGACCACGGCGGTCAATTTCGGACCGGAAGTCCCTGCAAATTTCGACAAGTTTGACCGCTTGATCGAAGTGGTCAGTGATGACCCCTCAGAAAGAGCGGAAGCGCGTGCCCGTTGGAAGCAGTACACCGCATTAGGCTATACCCTAATCCGGCGTGATTTGAATTTAAAAACCCAAGCCTGAATCTCGCTCAATTCGAAAAAAAACCATCAAACGATGAATCCATTTAAGCGCAGTCGCAAAATTTGCGTTAACGTATTGTTTGCTTAATTCGAAGCAATCATTTTTTTCGGAGTGCTTATGCAAATGAAATTCAAAGCAACTGCAGTTGCTGTGCTGACTTTGGTGGCGGGTTCAACTTTCGCTCAAGAGGTCGTCAAAATCGGACACGTGGCCCCGATCAGTGGCGCCATTGCACACTTGGGCAAAGATAACGAAAACGGCGCGCGCATGGCCATTGAAGAGTTGAATGCCAAAGGCGTGAAAATTGGCGGAAAAGCCGTGAAGTTGGAATTGCTCTCCGAAGATGATGCGGCCGATCCCAAGCAAGGCACTGCGGCCGCGCAAAAATTGGTGGACTCCAAAGTCAATGGCGTGATCGGTCACTTGAACTCCGGCACCTCCATTCCCGCATCCAAAATTTACAGCGATGCCGGCATTCCCCAAATCTCGCCCTCAGCGACTAACCCCAAGTTCACACGCAGTGGTTACAAAACCACCTTCCGTGTGGTGGCCGATGACGTTCATTTGGGCGGCACCTTGGGCCGTTACGCCGTCAACAACGTCAAAGGCAAATCCATTGCCGTGATCGATGACCGCACCGCTTACGGTCAAGGCGTGGCTGAAGAATTTGAAAAGGCAGTGAAAGCTTCGGGCGGCAAATTGGTTGGCCATGAGTTCACTACCGACAAAGCCTCTGACTTCATGTCCATCCTGACCACACTCAAGGCTAAAAAGCCCGATGTGGTGTTCTTTGGCGGCATGGATGCCGTGGCTGGCCCGATGATTCGTCAAATGAAATCGTTGGGTATCAACGCGAAATTCATGGGCGGTGACGGTATCTGTACTTCTGAACTGGCCAAGCTGGCGGGTGACGCCATGGCTGACGGCCAGGTGATCTGCGCTGAAGCGGGTGGCGTTGAAGGTCAGCAAAAGAAAGGCATGGAAGATTTTTATGCACGCTACAAAACCCGATTCAATTCCGACGTGCAGGTCTATGCACCTTACGTGTATGACGCTGTGAACGTGATGGTGGACGCTATGGTGCGCGCCAAGTCAAGCGAGCCTGCCAAGTACTTGCCCGAATTGGCCAAAACCACGGGTTATAAAGGTGTGACTGGCACGATCACTTTTGATGCCAAAGGCGATATCAAAAATGGCGCATTGACTTTGTACACCTACAAAGCCGGAAAGCGCGATCAGATCGCTGTGGTGCGCTGATCGACTGAGTCTTATCGGCATAGGGGGTCCCCCGCAATGGAAGACACCCCTGCCACACCACCGGGCATGCGGGTCCGCACCCGGCGGTTCGAGAGTTTGAGGTCACGACAGCCTTGGCACTCCCAACCCATCAAAGTACGCAATGGTCAGCACCGTTTTGAGCAACCGTTCACTGTTGCGCCACCAGCGTCGGCTGTTTACCGCCACTTGCCGCGCCACGTTCTCCTTCGCTCCCAATGCCTTCAGTTCCCGATAGATCGCCCTGGGCCTCTTCCAGTGCTTGAGCTGGATGGCTCTGAGCCGATGACGCAGCCACTCGTCCAGCTCGCGCCAGACCCTGGGCGTTTGCGCCATCCCAAAGTACGCCTTCCAGCCCAGCACGTAGGGCCTCAGCTTCTGCACCACTTGTGCCATGCGGCGCCCTCCCGAGCGGCGCGTGAGTTGCCGGATTCTGGCTTTGAAGTTTTGCA
>CANGDZ010000082.1 GCA_947452785.1 Comamonadaceae bacterium
ACTGCTCGACTGATCCTGCGTGACCTGGTCAACGCCACCATAGGCTTTGAGCAACTTGCAGCACTGACGGCCAAGCCAAGCAAAAGTCTTCACCGGATGCTTTCTCCAACGGGCAACCCCAGCATGGATAACCTGGCCGCCATCTTCCGGGCAGTGCGCGAGAGACTTCAGGTCAGCCTGTCTGCGCATTCGGTTGCTGCCTGAATGAGCTATCTCAGTAGAAGCTGAATGTTGAATGACCTCAATGGGCTAAGCGATCGTCATCTGTGTCGCGTATCCGGTCGTAGGAATTCGCGATCTGCCCACTCCAATGCGGCTGTTGGCAACGCGGGGCCGACCGGCAGTTATGGGCGAATCAGCTTTCCTTTACCTTGTTGGCTATATTGACAACGCGAGAGCGTGTTGTCACAATTGCCAACGTGCAAGCCAAACTTATCACCCGCTTCAAAGACGTTACTTCTGACGGCGCGATACTTGAACTCGTGATTTGGAAGGTGCCAAAACCCGTCCCGCCAACGGATCACGGCTACAAGTACAGCGCCGTGTATGTAGTGGACGGTGTGCGTATCGTCGGTTTCGAGAACGAGCGCGGCAAGGGTGACCACTGTCACCTGGATGGCGTCGAAGTTCCTTACGCCTTCACCGGCGTGGACCAACTGATTGAAGACTTTATTGCAGCCGTCGCTGCCAGGAGAGCACCATGACCGAGCGCTATCTGACCATCACTCTGCAGCCTGACTGGAAAGGTGCTCTGCGCACCATGGCGAAAACGGCCCAGGCGGGCACATACCAGGGCGAAGTTCTCAATTTTGAGAGCCCGGGTCATTTCTTTGGCCAGCTTTCAGAAAAGCGCTGGGAGATTGTTCGCGCAGCCCAGGGCAAAGGCGAACTGTCTGTGCGTGAACTCGCCCGTGTTGTGGGCCGCGATGTCAAACGCGTGCACGAAGACGTGGTGATCTTGGCAGAACTGGGCTTACTGGAGCGTACCGAGAGAGGTGGCGTGCTATGCCCCTATTCATCCATGCACATTGACATGTATCTGAAGGCGGCTTGATGCGCTGTGCGGCGTGCGAATAGCGCCCACTTTGCAACTTGACTTACCCAAAGCAAGCATAAAAGTAGTCACTCACACAATTGCCAGGTGCGGTTGTAAACCTCTTGAGCGCGTAGTCTCGACAAGGTGGACAGGCCAAACAAAAGTTGAACTGGACCGCCGGACAGCGGATTGTCGGGAGCATCCGCAATGTGAAGTTGAAGTTGCCCCAATTCACCGGACACTTTGACCTTCTTTAACTAGGCCATCGTCTTCAATGATCTGAGTTTTTGTGCGTCGATTGTGGCTATGGCGAAAATGCCGATGTGGTCGGCGCGATCAATGTTTTAGAGCGCGGACAAGGCTTGTTAGCCTGTGGAGAGGACGGCTCTGGCCGGGGTCGCAAGACCACGGCGAAACCAGCCTCAGTGAAGCAGGAACCCACTGAAGCGACTATGCACGAGGTGTCTCATGCGTAGCGCCGTAGGAATTTCCCTCCTTCCCGCGCAAGCGGTGGCCGTAGGCCAAGGTGGGGGAGGATGTCAATCAATGCTCATGGCTGAATACTGTTTGCGAAAGCTTCAAATTTGGCGGTTCCATACAGCCCCTTTGCTGATAGATTGGCGTGGTCATCAATTCACCGAAGGTCTGTGCACAAGTTGGGGTGCACAGATTGAAATAGCCTACAAGTCATTGTGGAAAAGCTGTGTCGCATGCTCAACTGAAAGCACCGTGTAACGCGAGCTTGAACGCAATGGCTGTGGCGGCGACTACGGGCCGTGTCAAGGCGCAGTGCCGGTACCTCAAGCCTGCGGCTCAGTGCTGTCAGTAAGGCCACTTGCCCGTCGGGCAAGAGAAGCTCTTCAAGCGCAGTTGCCAGATACATGTCGGTTTTCCAGGGGCGCCTATTTCAGGGTTGGTCTCGCGCATCTTGCCGACGGTTTCGTCGTGTCTTCCTGAGCCCTGGGCGAAGCCCTTTCAGTTCACCATCACCAATTTGCCTTTGACGCTACGCGAGCCCATGTGGGCGTAGGCGGCTTTCAAGTCTTTCATGGGCATGGTGGAGTCGATCACGGGTTTGATCTTGCCTTGGGCGTACCACTGGGCCAGCTCGGCCATCATGGCGGCGTTGGCTTGGGGTTCACGGCGTGAGAAATCGCCCCAGAACACACCAACGATGGAAGCACCTTTGAGCAGCGCCAGGTTAAAGGGCAGGGCAGGGATGGGGCCGGAGGCAAAACCCACCACCAAATAGCGGCCGCGCCAAGCGATGGAACGGAAAGCCGGTTCGGCAAAATCACCGCCCACCGGATCATAGATCACGTCAGGGCCTTTGCCGTCGGTCAGCGCCTTGATGGCGTCGCGCAGATTCTCGCGGCTGTAGTTGATGGTGGCGTCCGCACCGATCGATTTGCACAGTTCGCATTTCTCGTCAGTCGAGGCGGCGGCTATCACACGCGCACCAGCGGCTTTGGCGATCTGGATTGCCGAGGTGCCCACGCCGCCGGCAGCGCCGAGCACCAGCACGGTTTCACCGGCTTTGAGCTGGGCGCGATCGATCAGCGCATGGTGCGAGGTGGCGTAAATCATGATGAAGGCAGCGGCGTCCACGGCCGGAAAACCTTCGGGCAGCGGCATGCACAGCTTGGCGGGGGCCAGGGTGTGGGTGCCAAAGCCGCCGGTGCCCGACAGACATGCCACAGACTGGCCGACGTTCAAGTGTGTAACGCCTTCGCCCACAGCACGGATCACGCCTGCGTATTCAGAACCCGGCACAAAGGGCAACTCGGGCTTCATCTGGTATTTGTTTTGAACGATCAGCAAGTCTGGAAAATTCAAGCTTGCCGCCTGGATCTCGATCAGCACCTCGCCGGCCTTGGGTTCGGGCGTCGGGAGTTCTTTCCAGGTCAGGGCTTCAACGCCCACGGGGTTTTCACAAAGCCAAGCGTGCACAAAATTCTCCTAAATAAGGCTTCAAATTTAACGGTGCCTAGACCATTGGCTTGTCCCTTCAGCGACGAGGGGTGTCGGGCTGGCTGCGGCCCCTCTACAATCGAGCATTACCAACGGGCCGCCCATGAAAATTTTGATTTCCAACGACGATGGTTACCGCGCTGAAGGCCTTGTGGCCCTCTACGAAGCGCTCAAAACCCTGGCCGATGTGGAAGTGGTGGCCCCTGAGCACAATAACAGCGCCAAATCGAATGCGCTCACCCTGAACGCGCCTTTGTATGTGCAACGCGCCGACAATGGGTTTCGCTATGTCAATGGCACGCCGGCAGACTGTGTGCACATCGCGTTGACCGGTTTGCTGGGCTACCGCCCTGACTTGGTGGTGTCTGGCATCAACAACGGCGCCAATATGGGGGACGACACCTTGTATTCGGGGACCGTGGGCGCGGCCATGGAAGGTTATTTGTTCGGTGTGCCGGCCATGGCGTTTTCGCAAACCGAAAAGGGCTGGAAGCACATTGATGCAGCCGCCCACAAAGCGCGCGAAATGGTGCTGCACATGCAGGCCCAAGCCATGATCGGTGTGATGCCCTGGCTGCTCAACATCAACATCCCCAACGCCCCTGTGGACGCCATTTTGGAGCCCAAGCTGTGCCGCCTGGGTCGACGGCATGCTGCCGAAAAAGTGATTACGCAAACCAATCCCCGCGGTGAAACCATGTACTGGATTGGCAGCGCCGGTGAGGCTTTGGACGATGGTGAGGGGACCGACTTTCATGCCACGCGCCAGGGGCACATCGCCATCACACCCTTGAAGGTGGACCTGTCGGATCACGAGGGGTTGGGTTCTTGGGCCCAGGCGTTTGCCCGCATGTCGCAGCCTCATCCAGGGGATCAGACGTCATGACCCAACAGCGCCCCGCCTTTCCGCTCAAGCTCGACAGCGTGTCGGGAAACAAGCCCAAGGCCAAACCCATGGCGGAGGCTCGCCCCGCAATCAAGGCGATGCCTGCCAGCACGCGTGGTCAGGGCCACAGCCTAGACAAGAGCCAAGGCCAGGGCATTGGCATGGACTCCGTGGCCGTGCGCGCGCGCATGGTGCAAAAACTGGCACAAGGGGGCATTCAGGACGCAGCGGTGTTGCAGGCCATGGGCACGGTCGAGCGCCACCGCTTTGTGGAAACGGCCCTGGTCAATCAGGCTTACGAAGACACCAGCTTACCAATCGGCCTGGGCCAAACCATCTCCAAGCCGAATGTGGTGGCGCGGATGATTGAATTGCTGCGCCATGGTGCCACGGGCAAGCTCGGACGCGTGCTCGAAGTCGGTACCGGTTGCGGTTACCAGGCTGCGGTGCTCAGCCACATTGCCATCGAGGTCTACAGCATTGAGCGTTTAAAGGGCTTGCATGAAAAGGCCCGCGAGAACTTGCGCGCCTTTCGGCTTCACAATGTGCACCTGTTGTTTGGCGATGGCATGGAGGGTTTTGCCAAAGGCGCGCCCTACGCCGCCATCATCGCAGCGGCTGGTGGCAACAACATTCCGCAGCCTTGGCTGGACCAATTGGCTGTCGGTGGCCGGCTGGTCGCACCCATGGTGACCCCGGCCGGACATCAGGCCTTGGTGGTCGTAGACAAAACGGCGCAAGGCTTTCAACACCAAGTGCTGGAGGCTGTTCACTTTGTCCCTCTAAAATCGGGTATCTCCTGAGGGAATAAGAATGATTTTGAACTCTTTCAATCGGCACGGACTCATCGGTATTTTGTCGGCCGCTTCCTTGCTGGTCGCTTGTTCGTCCGGCCCCCGCGTTCTTGCCCCGGTCGAAGACCATGGCAAGTCCAGCGTAAGCAGCCCGTTGGCTGCGAGTGCAATCAAAGTTGAGGCTGAAAAGGTGCTTCCCGGAGCGGAAAATGCCGGCAAGCCCGGCTATTACACGGTTCGCCAAGGCGATACCCTGACTCGCATTGGTTTGGACAATGGGCAGGCTTGGCGTGATTTGGCCAAATGGAACAATCTGGATAACCCCAACTTGATCGAAGCCGGTCAGGTGATTCGGGTGGTTCCACCCAACGCCGCTGTGGAAGTGGCCGGCGTTGTGGTGCGTCCGGTGAGCAACGCGGGTGTTCCTTCCAAGGCGGCGGCCGTTACGCCTGAGGCCAAAGACAAAAATGGAAGTGCACCGGTCGCATCGGCCACACCTGCAGTTGCAGCAGACGAAGGCCTGGCCTTTATATGGCCTGCCGCAGGCCCTTTGCTCGGAGGCTTTGATGATGCCAAAAACAAGGGCTTGGACATCGGCGGCAAAGCGGGCGACGCCGTGATGGCCGCGGCCGATGGCCAAGTGGTCTATGCCGGCTCCGGCCTGCGGGGTTACGGCAACTTGCTGATCCTCAAGCACAACAACACGTTCTTGACCGCCTATGCGCACAACCAAGCCCTGTTGGTCAAGGAAGACCAGAAGGTCAAAAAAGGCCAAAAGATTGCCGAGATGGGCAACTCCGACAGTGCCAGTGGCGTGAAGTTGCACTTTGAAATTCGACGCCAGGGCAAACCTGTCGACCCTGCCAAACTTCTGCCTGTTCGCTGAAATCGGGGCTGCGCGTCACATGGCTTGGCCCGTCTTGGTGTTTGACATCGAAACCATTCCGGACATTGCCGGTCTGCGTTCACTGAACCCTTGTGATGAAGCGCAAAGCGATGAGCAGGTGCACGCCGCCTGGGTGCAAGCGCGCAAAGACAAAGGCCAGAGCGATTTTCTGCCGCTGTATTTGCAGCGGGTGCTGGTGATCAGCTGTGTTTTTAGAAATGCAGAGGGCTTGCGCGTTCACTCTTTCACCGACCGGGATGGCGTCAGCGAGGGCAAGGTCATACAAACCTTTTACAACGCGATTGAAAAACACACACCGCAATTGGTGAGCTGGAACGGCGGCGGCTTTGATTTACCTGTATTGCATTACCGGGGCCTGCGCCATGGGGTGGTGGCCGACAAATACTGGGACATGGGCGACGATGACCGCGAGTTCAAATGGAACAACTACATCGCGCGTTATCACCACCGCCACTTGGATTTGATGGACTTGCTGGCCATGTACACCCCCAAGAACAATGCACCGCTGGACGCCATGGCCAAGCTGTGCGGCTTCCCTGGCAAGCTGGGCATGGATGGCTCACAGGTCTATGCCCAGTACCTGCAAGGCAAAACCGCCGACATCCAGAACTATTGCGAGACTGATGTGATGAACACCTACCTGATGTACTGCCGCTATCAAAAAATGCGCGGCGGCTTCACTGAAAAAGAATACGACGCTGAAATTGAACTGGTTCTGGCCACGCTGCACGATTTGGTACCCCATGCCCCGCATTGGCAAGAGTACCTGGACGCCTGGGTCTGAGCGCCTGGGTCTGAACGCACCACACACACTATGACTTCTCAAAAAACAAAAGACCTGCAACAGACTGAAGATCCGTCAGCCACCGCTTTGACTGCCATGGAGCTGCCCGACGGTTTGCTGCTGCCCGGTCACTACCGCATCGACGCCATGGACATCGAGGCCCAAGGCATTGCCCGCAAGCCTGATGGCAAAGTGGTGTTCATTGAAGGTGCCTTGCCTTTCGAAGAGGTTTCAGCGCAAATTCACCGCAGCAAAAGCAGCTTTGAAAAAGGCGTGGTCACCGAGATCCATCACGAGTCCTCGCAGCGCGTTCGCCCGGGCTGCCCGCACTTTGGCTTGCACACTGGCGCTTGCGGCGGTTGCAAAATGCAGCACCTGGACGCCAGTGCCCAAGTGGCCATGAAGCAGCGCGTGCTCGAAGACAACCTCTGGCATTTGGGCAAACTCAAGCCCGAGTCCATGCTGCGCCCGGTAGAAGGCCCCGCTTGGGGTTATCGCTTTCGCGCCCGTTTATCCGTGCGTCATGTGCACAAAAAAGGCGAGGTGCTGATCGGCTTTCATGAGCGCAAGAGTCGCTATGTGGCCGATATCCAAAGCTGCCGGGTTTTGCCCGCCCATGTGAGTGATCTTTTGCTGCCTTTGCGCGCCTTGATTTTCGGCATGGACGCGCGCGAAACCGTGCCGCAAATTGAACTGGCTTGCGGCGACGACGTGACCGCATTAGTGCTGCGCCATTTGGAGCCCTTGAGCGACTCAGACCTCGCCCAATTGCGTGCCTTTGCCCTGGCACACCAGGTGCAATGGTGGGTGCAAAGCAAGGGGCCTGACACCGTCAAGTTGCTCGACGAGGGCGGCCCTGAGTTGGCCTATGACTTGCCCGACTTCAGCATCCACATGCCGTACCGGCCGACCGACTTCACCCAAGTCAACCCGTATATCAACCGCGTGCTCGTGTCGCGTGCGCTGCGTTTGCTGGCGGTCCAAAAAACCGAACGCGTGATCGATTGGTTCTGCGGTTTGGGCAACTTCACCTTGCCGCTGGCCACCCAAGCGCGCGAGGTGCTGGGCATTGAAGGCGCCGCTACGCTGGTGCAGCGCTCTGAAGAAAATCTGGCGCAAAACCAAGCGGCTCGTGCAGAAGGTCTGGCCCTGGCACCGACACAGTTTGTGGCGCGCAATTTGTTTGAGATGACGCCCGAGATGCTGGTGGCCGATGGCACCGCAGACAAATGGCTGATCGACCCGCCGCGTGAAGGCGCTTTTGCCTTGGTCAAAGCCCTGGCGCAGTTGCACGAAACCCCTGAGCTGCGCCAAGGCTGGTTGCCTCCACAGCGCATTGTGTATGTGAGCTGCAACCCGGCAACCTTGGCGCGCGATGCTGGCTTGCTGGTGCACTCGGCCGGTTACCGTTGCGTCAGCGCAGGCGTGGTGAACATGTTTGCGCACACCGCCCACGTGGAAAGCATGGCGGTGTTTGAGCTGGCTTGACGGCTATTTAAGTTACAGGTCGCTACCTGGTGACCTCGACGGACACAAAAAAAGGACCTTCGAAAAGGTCCTTTTGCTGGAGGCGTTGAAAGCCGTGAACGGCGTTCAGTCGCGTTCGCCGCCCCAGATGCCGAGCAAGGCAAGCAGGCTTTGGAAGATGTTGAACAAGTCCAGGTACAGGGCCAAGGTGGCCGTGATGTAATTGGTCTCACCGCCGTCAATGATTTGCTTGAGGTCGTAAAGCAGGTAGGCGCTGAAGATGCCGATGGCCAAGGTGGACAACATCATCATGCCGGCGCTGGAGCCGACAAACACGTTCACAATGCCGCCCACCATCAGCACTAAGGCGCCGACAAACAACCATTTGGACATGCCTGACAGGTCACGTTTGATCACGCTGGCCAAACTCGCCATCACAGCAAATACGCCGGCAGTGCCAGCAAACGCGGTCATGATCAGGTCGGGGCCGTTCTTGAAACCCAGCACCATGCCAATCATGCGCGACAGCATCAGGCCCATGAAGAAAGTAAAGCCGAGCAAGACGGGAACGCCTGCAGCCGAGTTCTTGGTTTTCTCAATGGCAAACATAAAGCCGAAAGCACCGGCTAGGAACACCACCAAGCCCAAGCCGCCATTCAGGGACTGGGTAATACCTGTGGCCACACCCAACCAAGCGCCCAGCACGGTGGGCAACATGCTCAATGCCAGCAGGCTATAGGTGTTGCGCATTACACGGTTGCGTTGCGCTTGGACGTCCACGCCCCATGCGGTGTCAATGGTTTGAAATTCACTCATGTCTTATCTCCTTGTAGGCCCTGCGTGACAGGGCTGTGCACATTGTAGGGTGGCTGGGGTGAGACCGTGCAATTACCATCTGAAAACCAGGTTTTTAGCTGTAGGGCTAAAGCCAAGGGGCCGTGGCTAGAAAAGAGTTTTGCGTTGAAGTGTTCAATCTTCGGGCTGCAGGCCTGTATGCTTATCTTTTTTTCAAATCAACCATTCGCATCATGAAAACACAATCCAGCCTTGAGTTGTCGGACGTTAAAACCATTGCCGCAGCGGCCGAAGCCGAAGCCCGGAAAAACAATTGGGCCGTGAGCATTGCAATTGTCGACGCCGGCGGTCATTTGCTGCATTTCGTGCGCATGGACGCAGCCCCGGCCATCTCGGCTCTCATTGCGCCCTCCAAGGCACACACCTCTGCCCTGGGTCGTCGCGAAAGCAAGATCTATGAAGACGTGATCAACGGTGGGCGCTATTCCTTCCTGACTGTGCCGACCGTGCAGGGTATGCTCGAAGGCGGCGTGCCGATCATGAAAGACGGCTTTTGCCTGGGCGCAGTGGGCGTCAGCGGCGTCAAGTCGAATGAAGATGCACAGATCGCCAAAGCCGGCATTGCCGCCATCGGCCTATAAATCAGCCCCCCGCAAAAAAGCCCGCGTATAGCGATGTACGCGGGCTTTGCTTTGAGCGAGTGTTCGATTACTTGAGGGTCAGCACCCAAGCGGCCAATTTCTTGGCTTCAGCTTCGTTGACCTGGGCGTTCGCGGGCATGGGCACGGGGCCCCACACGCCAGAGCCACCTTTGATGATTTTGGCGGCCAGTTTGTCTACCGCTGTTTTGTCGGCTTTGTATTTGGCCGCCACGTCTTTGTAAGCAGGGCCTACGACTTTGTTGTCAACCGCATGGCAGGCCATGCAATTTTTGCTTTGCGCCAAAGCCAAATCGGCCATGGCCGGCATTGCGGTGGCGACAGTCAGGGCCAATGTGAAAATGATTTTTTTCATGATCTTCCTAATTTGAGATGGGGATGTGAGGCGGTTCAAGCGCTTTCATAACGCTTGAACTTGAACCCGGGATGACGGATCAGTAAAGATCCAGCACAGCACCTTTGCTGGCGCTGGAAGCGTTGAAGGCGAATTTGGCTTGCACGCCCCGGGTGTAGCGCGGGGCTGGAGCGACCCAGCCTTCGCGGCGTTTGGCCAGTTCGGCTTCGGACACGTTCAGCTCCAAAATCAGCTTGTGTGCGTCGATGGTGATGGAGTCGCCTTCGTGGACAAAGGCAATGGTGCCGCCGGCAGCCGCCTCGGGGGCCACGTGGCCCACAACCATGCCCCAAGTGCCGCCGGAGAAACGGCCGTCGGTGATCAGGCCCACGCTTTCGCCCAAGCCTGCGCCAATCAGCGCGCCGGTAGGGGCCAGCATTTCAGGCATGCCTGGGCCGCCTTTGGGGCCGAGGTAGCGCAAGACCATCACGTCGCCGGCTTTGATCTTGCCCGCCAAAATGGCGGCCAAGGCCGACTGCTCGTCGTCAAACACACGGGCGGGGCCGGTCATGACCGGGTTCTTCAGACCGGTGATCTTGGCCACAGCGCCTTCGGGTGAGAGGTTGCCCTTCAAAATGGCCAAGTGGCCTTCGGCGTACATGGGTTTGTCGATGGGGCGGATCACGTCTTGGTCGGCACGCGGCACATCCGGAATGTCTTGCAAATTCTCGGCAATGGTTTTGCCGGTGATGGTCATGCAGTCGCCATGCAGCAAACCTGCGGCCAGCAAGGTCTTCATCACTTGCGGAATGCCACCAGCTTGGTGCAGGTCCACGGCCAGGTACTTTCCGCTGGGTTTCAGGTCGCAAATCACGGGGATCTTCTTGCGCATGCGCTCGAAATCGTCGATGGTCCACTCCACGCCTGCGGTGTGGGCAATGGCCAAAAAGTGCAGCACCGCGTTGGTCGAGCCGCCGGTGGCCATGATCACGGCCACGGCATTTTCCAAGGCTTGCTTGGTGACGATGTCGCGGGGTTTCAGGTCTTTCCGGATCGCTTCAATCAGCACCTTGGCCGATTCTTTGGCCGAATTTGCTTTTTCATCATGGGGGTTGGCCATGGTCGACGAGTAAGGCAGGGACATGCCCAAAGCCTCAAAGGCCGACGACATGGTGTTGGCCGTGTACATGCCGCCACAAGAGCCGGTGCCCGGAATCGCACGCATTTCGATTTCGCGCAAGTCGGCGTCGCTCATCTTGCCGGCAGCGTTTTCGCCTACGGCTTCAAATACGCTCACGATGTTCAGGTCACGGCCTTGGTAGCGGCCGGGCAGAATAGTGCCGCCGTAGACGTAGATGGCGGGCACATTGGCGCGCAAGATGCCCATCATGCCGCCGGGCATGTTTTTGTCGCAACCGCCGACCACCAAAACGCCGTCCATCCACTGGCCTTGCACGCAGGTCTCGATGCAGTCAGAGATCACTTCGCGGCTGACCAGCGAGTACTTCATGCCTTCGGTGCCCATGGCCATGCCGTCGGAAATGGTGGGCGTGCCAAAAATTTGCGCGTTGCCGCCGGCTTCTTCAATACCGGCTACGGCCGCATCGGCCAGTTTTTGCAGGCCGCTGTTGCAAGGGGTGATGGTGCTGTGACCATTGGCCACGCCGACCATGGGTTTGACGAAATCACTCTCTTCGTAACCCATGGCGTAGTACATCGAACGGTTGGGTGCCCGCGATTTGCCTTGCGTGATGTTGGCGCTGCGGCGGTTGATCGGCGTGATGGGAATGATTTTGTCGCTCATGGTGTTTTTCAAGTGTGAAATTCGGTCAGAGTGGAGCTGCAGATGAACCCTGCTCATAAGAGCTTCATATTCTAACGGCCTCCACCCCGGGTGAGGGTGGCAAACGGGTCCCCAAGCGTGCACAATGCGCACCATGCTGATTCACCCTCAAATTGATCCCGTCGCCCTGCAATTGGGGCCTGTCGCCGTGCATTGGTACGGCTTGACCTATCTGGCTGCTTTTGGTTTGTTTTTGTTTTTGGGCTTGCGTCGCTTGCAGCACCCCGCCTTTGTCCGTTTAAAAGGCGAGCAAGCCTGGCACCGGCAGGACGTGGAAGACATCTTGTTCATGGGCGTGATGGGCGTGGTGTTGGGTGGGCGCGTGGGCTATTGCCTGTTCTACAAGCCCTTGTATTACCTGTCGAACCCTTTGGAGATTTTGGCGGTCTGGCAAGGCGGCATGAGTTTTCATGGCGGATTGCTTGGCGTGATCGTGGCCATGCTGTGGTTTGCCCGTTCGCGCCGCCGGCCCTTCTTGCAGGTCATGGACTTTGTCGCTCCCTGCGTGCCGACCGGGCTGGCCGCGGGCCGCGTGGGCAACTTCATCAATGGCGAGTTGTGGGGCCGTGCGGCCGACCCGGCCTTACCTTGGGCCATGGTGTTTCGCGGCGCGGGCGATTTGCCGCGCCATCCTTCGCAGGTCTACCAGTTCTTGCTGGAAGGCTTGCTGTTGTTTGTGGTGCTGTGGCTGTATGCCCGCAAAGACCGCCCGACGGGGCATGTGTCGGGGGCTTTCTTGCTGGGTTATGGCTTGTTCCGTTTTACGGCCGAATTTTTCCGCGAGCCCGATGCGCACCTGGGCCTGCTGTCCTTGGGCATGAGCATGGGGCAATGGCTGTGTGTGCCCATGGTGCTGGGGGGCGCAGCGATGTTGATGATGAAGCCAAGCCCCAAAACTA
This sequence comes from Comamonadaceae bacterium, assembly GCA_947452785.1. Lineage (GTDB taxonomy): Bacteria > Pseudomonadota > Gammaproteobacteria > Burkholderiales > Burkholderiaceae_C > Limnohabitans_A. The sequence continues at coordinate 12,376 of CANGDZ010000082.1, forward strand.
TTACTTGAGTGTTTTTTCTATGATGACCCATTCCGCGGCACCCGGTGCCAACTTCGACTTCGCCCCCAGCCAGCGCTACCCGGATCCGCGCATCGAGGTGCTGGACCCTTCGTTTGCCAAGTACCGCATCTTCAGCGGCTCGGTCGAAATGCTGGGCAGCGGCATGCGCTGGGCCGAGGGTCCGGTCTGGTTTGGTGATGGGCGTTATCTGCTGGTCAGTGACATTCCGAACAACCGTATCATGCGCTACGACGAAGCCAGTGGCGCTTGGGGCGTGTTTCGTTCACCTTCCAACTTTGCCAATGGGCTGTGCCGTGATCGACAGGGGCGCCTGCTGGCCTGCGAGCATGGCGGACGCCGCATCACCCGTACCGAATACGATGGCCGCATCACCGTGCTGGCCGACCAGTTTGAGGGTCAGCCGCTCAATTCGCCCAACGACATCGTGTGTCAGTCCAACGGCGCCATTTGGTTCACCGATCCACCGTTTGGCATTGGCGGGCATTGGGAGGGCGAGAAAGCCCAGGCGCAGTTGCCGCACGCGGTGTACCGCATCGACCCTGACACAGGCGCGTTGCAGCAGGTGTTAACCGACCTGGCCGGCCCCAATGGTTTGGCCTTTTCGCCCGATGAGCAGGTGCTGTACCTCGTTGAAAGTCGGGCCCAGCCTTATCGCAAAGTTTGGGCGTATGACCTGAATGCTGAAGGGCAATTGTCTGACAAACGCTTGGTGATTGACGCTGAAGGACCTGGAGCTTTGGATGGCATTGCCGTGGACCAGGATGGCAACATTTGGTGCGGTTGGGGGAGCGATGGCCGACCCGATGCGAGGCCTGAAGAACTCGATGGGGTGCGGGTATTCAATCTGCAAGGCTTGGCGATTGGCCATATTCATTTGCCAGAGCGCTGCGCAAATTTGTGTTTTGGCGGCACTTTGGGCAACCGCTTGTTTATGGCGTCCAGCCATTCACTCTACGCCTTGTATGTGGAAACCCGGGGCTGATGCGAAATATCACTGAACATTGCAGTGTTTCGGAGTACCCGAATTCACCGAGGTGCGGTCAGTCGACCGACAGCAGTCGATCAACCGCGGCGATTTGAATTTGGGGTGCCCGTAACTTGACTTTCGCGTTTGCTGTCACCGGATCAGACGTGTTGACGGACTTCAGTCGGCCATAAGCGGACGATGCGGTTGTGTCATCAACCCGTGCTTCAGGCCCTAAGCGGTCACACACTAAAAATGAAAGAACCACCTCAAAACGTACTAAGCGGACATACGATTCTGCGCAATGATGGCCAAAGTAATTTCATTTGCCTAGGGA
>CANGDZ010000083.1 GCA_947452785.1 Comamonadaceae bacterium
ACGCCATGGGCACTTTGATGCCGTATCCATCAGAGGATCCACCCCGATTGCTCGAAGTCTCTCGTCCTGACAGGCGGCGGCTCATGCCTTCAGCGTTCAGCAGTCTTGTTTCCGTGCCCGTAGGCAGGGAGGCATCCATAGCATCTCCAGAGGGGGCAGGTCAAAAGATTCAGATAAGGGGTCAAGCAGGTTTACGGTTCACCAGCACAATGCCCGCCGCCACCAGGGCCATGGCGGCCAGCAGCGTAGGGGTGGCGACTTCGCCCAAGAGCAGCGTACTGAACAAGAGCGCGAACAAGGGCGTCAAAAACACGAACACCGAGATCTTGGTCGCCGGGTAGCGGCCCAGCATCCACATCCAGGTCAGGTAGCTGGCAAAGGCGCCGATCACGGTTTGCGCCAGCACCGAGGCCCAGGCCAAGGCGCTCCAGTCCATGGACCAGGTCTCACCCAGGCCCCATGACAGCCAAGGCAGCGCCAAGGCGGTGCAAGCGATTTGGTAGAACAAAAGTTTTTCGGGCGAGATGCGGGTCAGGTTGCGCGCCCGAATCACCACCGTGGTCAAGCCCCACAACGCGCCTGCAGCCAGGCCCAGCAGATCACCAATGGCCGTTTTGTTAGCGCTGCCGCCGCCCAGGCCTTCGCGCATGGCAAAGGCCACGGCCACAAAGGCGCAAGCCATGCCCAGCCACTGCAGCGGGCGCAAGCGCTCTGACGGCACAAACAACGGCACCAGCGCCGCCACCCAAAACGGCGAGGTGTACAAAAACACCGTCAGGCGTGAGGCCGAAGTCTGGCGCAGCCCCAGGTAAATACAAGCAAACTCGGCGGCAAACAGGCCGCCAGCCAGCAAGCCCGCTTTCAGGCTGCCATCGCGCTCAAACAGGCGCACGCCGCGCAGGCGGCACCACAGCATCAGCAGTACGCAAGCACCGATGCAGCGCACGCTGGCCTGAAATAGCGGCGCCACCTCGTTCATGATGGCTTTGACCAGCACCTGCTGCAGCCCCCAAAACATGCAGCAGGCCAGCAGCAAACCCACGGCCAAAGCGTCCAGATGGTCTTTGCGAGGCGAGGGCATGGCGGGGATGGAAGGCATGGCGACGATTGTGCCGTTGATTGCGGCGCCGACCTGTCGCTTGTTAACATGCCTAATATGAAAAAGTCCTCACCTTTGGCCTTCCTAAATCGCCGTGACTGGGGCCGCGCTGCCCTCGGTTTGGCCTTGGCGCCCTGGAGCCTGTCGGCGCAGCAAGCCCTGGGCTCGCCAGCCGATGCGCAGCGTCCCTTGCGCTGGCAAAACGACCCGTTTGCATTGGGTGTGGCCAGTGGCCAGCCGCGTGCCGACAGCGTGGTGCTGTGGACCCGCTTGCTGGTGCAAGACGCTGACTCTGCCAATAAAGCGGGACCGTTGCCTGTGCTTTGCGAGGTGTTTGCCGATGAGGCCTTGCGCAAACGCGTGGGGCAGTGGACGACTATGACCTCAGCGCAGCGCGGCATGAGCGTGCACGTGGAGGCCAAGGGCTTGCAGCCCGCGCGCCACTATTGGTACCGTTTCACCAGTGGCTCAGCCACCAGCCCTGTGGGCCGCACCCGCACCACCCCTGCGGCGCAAGACAAAGTGGCTTCCCTGCGCATGGTGCTGGCCTCGTGCCAGCATTTTGAGCAAGGTTATTTCACCGCGCACCGCGAGATCGCGCAGCAAGACCTGGACTTGGTGCTGTTTGTGGGTGACTATATTTACGAAAGCAGCAACCCCCGCTACGTTGTGCGTGCACACCTGGGCGGCGTGCCGCAAACGCTGGACGAGTACCGCGCCCGCCACTCCCAGTACAAAGGCGATGCCGATTTGCGCGCCTCGCACGCGGCGCACCCCTGGGTCATGACTTGGGACGATCATGAAGTGGTCAACGACTACGCCAACGACCGTGACCCCAAGTTCTCCGATCCGCAAGTGTTTTTACGTCGCCGCGCGGCGGCGTATCAGGCTTACTTTGAGCACATGCCGGTGCGCGTCGGGCCGGACGCGGCCAACCCCGCCAATATGCGTATTCACGACCGCATGGCTTGGGGCCAGTTGGCGGACATCTGGACCTTGGACAACCGCCAGTACCGCAGTTACCACGCCTGCCCCGACCCGCTCAAAGGCGGTGGCCGGGTGGTCATGGGTTGCAACGAGTTGGCCGATGCACAGCGCAGCATGCTGGGCATGGACCAGGAGCGCTGGTTGAAGCAGGGGTTGAACGACTCGCAGGCCGCTTGGAAAGTGGTGGCGCAGGGCACGCAAATGAGTTCCACCGGCTTGGCCACCCCCATGGGCCGCAGCGCCTTCACCGACGGTTGGGACGGCTACCCGCTGGCGCGTGAGCGCTTCTTGCAAAACATCGTTGAGGCCAAGCTGCAAGACGTGTTGGTACTGGGCGGAGATGTGCACATGAACGTGGCGGCCAATTTGCGCGTTCAGCCCAACGACGACAAATCACCCATCGTGGCCAGCGAGTTGGTCACCACCTCCATCACCTCTCGTGGCATGGGCGAGACGCTGGCAGCGCAGATCCGCAGCAACAACCCGGACATTGCCCACTTGCGACCCGACGAGCGCGGCTTTACCTGGTTGCAAATCACGCCAGAAGGTGTGCAGTCGGCCTTTAAAACCACGGCCAATCCGGTGCAGCAGGCCAGCGCGTTCAGTACCCAAGCGCAGTTTGCGGTGCAGCGCGGCGTGGCGGGCGTGGTCAAGGGTTGAGAGCCCCAACTTCACATGCCTTTAAAAAGGTGACTCGCGCTGCGGCTGACAGTTAATTTGTCGGGCCGTGCTTTGATGAGGACCTGTTGACTGCCCCGTTCATCGCGCTGAATCCCTGCGATGGCCTTTACATTCACCAGGGTGCTTCGGTGAATTTGCCAAAAAAGTTTGGGGTCCAATACGTCCACCAGTTCTTTGATAGGTTTGCGAATCAAAAATTCTTGGGTTGCCGTTTGTACGCGGGTGTACTTTTCATCACTGATGCAAAACAAAACATCGTCGACATCCACCATTTGAACGGTTTGCCCCACACTGGCTTGAAGCCATTTCAAATACGCCATCGGTTGCCCGTTGAGACGTGCTGACAATGCGTGCAACCACTGTTGCAGCGGCACAGAACCGTTGGGCCAAGCTCTTGCGGACTCACGCTGTCGCAAGCGTTCTTGCAGGCGTTGCGCGGTGATCTGCAAGCGATCTGATTCGGCGGGTTTCAAGACATAGTCCACCACGCCTTGCTCAAACGCATCGATCGCGTATTGGTCGTAAGCAGTCACAAATACCATTTCTGGCAAAAAACCGTCGTCGCCGACTTCGAGCTGTGCAATGTGCCGAGCGGCCTCAATGCCTGTCAGTCCGGGCATGCGAATGTCCAGAAAAATCACATCTGGACGCCAAGTCGAGACACATTCAACCGCTTCGATTCCGTTTTTGGCTTCTGCAACGATTTCCAAAGCGGGCCAAACCTGCGCCAAGCGTGTTCGAAGTTGATCCCTCATCAATCGCTCGTCGTCGGCGATAACGCCCCGGATGATGGAGAGCTTGTTGCTGTCGGTCATATCGATCACTGTGTTGTGTTGGCCGTCCGGTAAGGCAGGCTGAGTGTCGCTAATGTGCCCTGGCCCTTAGCCTCAGGCAATGAGCCTAGGGTCAAGGTGGCTTGGTCGCCGTAAAGCATTTTCAACCGCTCGCGAATATTGTTCAAACCAAAACCAGTGCCTTGCGTGATGGCATGCCCGAATCCCATGCCGTTGTCCTGAACCTGAACGACCAAGCGACCATCGACGACCTGTGCACTTAGAAGCAACTGTCCACCTTGTGGCCGCGGCTCTAAACCATGTTGGATGGCGTTTTCGATCAAGCTTTGAATCATCATGCTGGGTATGGCCGCGGACTTTAGGCCTTCGGGCACGTCGATGTGGGTTTGCAATCGCTCTTCCAGGCGCATTTTTTGAATGTCCAAATAGGGCTGTATCACCGCCAATTCTTGTCCCAAACTTCTCATGTTGTTGCCATCTTGGTCGCGCATGGCTGGCAGTGTGGCTCGCAGCAAGGCGATCAAACTCTTTTGCATTTGACTGGCGCGGGGCGGATCGGTTTCGATGAGGTGATCGATCGAGGCCAGGGTGTTGAATAAAAAGTGCGGCTCAACTTGGGCCTGCATGGCCGCCATGCGCGCTTCGACCAGTTGTCGCTTGAGTTGTTCTGCCACTGCGGTTTGCGTGGCTTCATCCGCTTTGTGCTCCGCCTGAATTTGATTGTTGTAGGTGATTTTGATCACCATCGACACCAAGATCAGCAGGAAAGCCAATCCAGGCAAAAAGTCGCCCCAACTGATTTCGTGCTGTTTGAAATGCGCTGCCGCGTGCCGCTCTTCTTGCGCATCCTCCCAATCGCTGAGTTTGTCTTCCAAGACCTGCGCTAATTTATCGGGGTCTGAAAGGGCCTCCCGAGGTAAGGAAATTTGGATGTCGCCCACGGAGATCACCACTTGGGGGGCTTGGGATACGGGTGAGCTTTCAGGGGGCTGTTGAATTTCAACTTTGGGTTTGCGCAGTTCGGGCGCTGTGATGATCTTGGTGGCGTTTGGCGTTTGAATCCTTTCCGAGTAGCGCCAAGTGAACGGGGGCAAAGACTGCAACATGCCTGCGGCCATCAAGAACAGGATAGACAAGGCAAAAAATTTCATCCAGCTGATACGGATCAGCCAATGGGCGTAGCTGTGAAAAGTCGATTTCAAGGCAACAAAACGAGGGGTCTCAGTTGGACGGGTGTTCATGTGCTGGCTCAGTGAATGGAAGAGGGTTTGAATTTACGAGTTCAGTGCAGCCCTGTCGTTTGAATTGCGATGTACGGTTGTTTTGAAGGGATCAACGGTCATTTTCGACCGTTTCTGCCAGAGGCGCAGACTAAAATCGGGGCAATGCCCTCCAATTCAGCTCCGCCGGCCAAAAAATCTTTCAAAGTCCAGATGTTGCTGGCGCGCGAGTCGGCGATCATTGAAACCGTGAATCGGCTGCTGGCTGAAAAAGGTTTTGAAGCCATGACGGTGGACGAAGTGGCGGCCGAGGTGGGCATTGCCAAGGCCAGTCTGTACAAGCACTTCAGTAGCAAAGAAGAACTGGCCTGCGCGGCCATGGTGCGCGCCATGCAGCGGGCGCAGACCTTTATTGCTGAGCTGAACCCGGCCGGCGTGCCTATGGACAAACTCAAAGCCGTGACGCGCTGGACCATGCAACTCAAGTTGCAAGGTCAAATGCCGTCCTTACCCAGCCAGAACTCCAGTCTGCGCGCCACCTTGATGGCCAGTCAGGCCTATATGAACGGGCTGATGCAGGTGAGCGACGTGCTGGGCGGTTGGATCGAGCAGGCGCAGGCACAAGGTGCGATCAACCCGCAACTGCCGGCCATTGCCGTGCTATACACCTTGTATGCGCGCGCCTGTGACCCGGTGCTGGAGTTTCTCAAAATGGGCAACGACTTGAGCGACGAGGCCGTGCTGGACATGGTGATGTCCAGCTGCTTTGAAGGTCTGCAGGCGCGCTGAAGACCAAGAGTTTTAAATTTGTACCCGGGTTCCTAATTCCACCACCGAGTTATCCGGTAAATGGAAAAACTCCACCACGCCGCCCGCATTGCGCGTCATCGCGGCAAACATTTTTTCACGCCATTGCGACATGCCTCCTCCGGGGGGCGAGACCACGGTTTCGCGGCTTAAAAAGTAGGTGGTTTCAAACACCGGAATTTCCAAATCAGGCAGGTGACACAGCGCCAACGCTTTCGGAACATCGGGTGTGTTCATGAAGCCGAACCGAACCCACACGCGCCAGAAATGCTCGCTCAGGCGTTCGGCCTTGATGCGATGACCAGGGGATACCCAAGGCACGTTCTCAAATTCGACCGTCAAGATGATATTTTTATGGTGCAACACTTGGTTGTGCTTCATGTTGTGCAGCAAGGCTTGGGGAACGGTTTCGGGGTTGGCTACCGCGTAAATAGCGGTTCTCTGCACCAAATGCGCAGAGCCCGAATCGATGCTTTGGATAAAAGAATTCAAATCCAAACCATCACGGCGAATGGTTTCAACGACCAGTTCTCGACCACGCGACCAGGTGGTCATGAGCAGATACAAGCTCAAGCCCATGGCCAAGGGGAACCAGCCACCGTCGAAAAATTTGATGATGCAGCCGGCAAACAAAAAGACATCAATGCTCAAGAAGAACAGCGTTGCGCCAAAGGCCCAGGCGGACGGAATTTTCCAAGCATCGCGCACCACAAAAAAGGTCATGGTGGTGGTGATGACCATGGTCAATGTCACGGCAATGCCGTAAGCACCAGCCAACGCGGAGGAGCTTTTGAAAGCCAGTACAGCAACCACGACGCCCAACAGCAAGGTCCAGTTGACCGCAGGCATATAGATTTGCCCTACTTCTTTTTCAGAGGTGTATTTGATGTCCATGCGTGGCAAAAAACCCAACAAAATAGCTTGCTTGGTCATGGAGTAAGCCCCTGAAATCACCGCTTGCGAAGCGATGATCGCTGCGACTGTAGCCAAAATGACCGCAGGAATGAGCATCTCTTGCGGAAACATGCGAAAGAAGGGGTTTTCAATGGCGGAGGGATCTTGCATGAGCAATGCGCCCTGACCCATGTAATGCAGTGCCAATGAGGGCAAGACCAAGCCCATCCAAGCCAACTGGATGGGTTTGCGTCCAAAGTGACCCATGTCGGCATACAAGGCTTCAGCGCCCGTCAAGGCCAGCACAATGGCACCCACGGCCGCCAAAACCATCGGCCCGCGCTGCCACAAAAAAGAAAGCGCATGCAAGGGATTGAGGGCTTGCAAAATAACCGGCGCTTGGACGATTTGCATCACGCCGGTCGCGCCTAAAATCAAAAACCAAATGACGATGATGGGGCCAAAAAATTTCCCAACCAAATGCGTGCCAAAGCGTTGTACGAAAAAAAGCATCACCAGCACCACCAAAGAAATCGGCACCACATAGGGTTGCAACATGGGGGTTGCCATTTCCAGGCCTTCGACCGCACCCAACACCGAAATCGCTGGGGTGATGATGCTGTCGCCATAAAACAAAGTGGCACCGAACAAGCCCAGTAACAATAAGAACTGGCGCAGCTTGGGCCGGTTTTTTTCAGCATTTGCAGCCAAGGCGGTCAATGCCAAGGCGCCGCCTTCGCCGCGGTTGTCGGCCCGCAAAATCAAAATGACGTATTTCAGCGTGACGATGAGCATCAGCGCCCAAAAAATTGCTGAGACCGCCCCAATCAAATTCTCAGGCGTGATGGCAATACCGTAGGCGGGTAGAAAAATCTCTTTCACGGTGTACAGCGGACTAGTGCCGATGTCGCCGTAGACCACGCCAATCGCTCCTAAGGTCAAGGCAGCGGTGGATTGGCGTTGAATGTGTTGATGCGGGTTTTCGGAGTCCATGGCATTTCGTAATAGCACTTCAAATGAAGCGTAGCGAGCATGCCCGTTTGCGCGTTAGGAACGCATAAGGAAAGAAGAGCGCATCACTCTGCCAGGCGGTAGCCCACTCCGGGTTCGGTCAACAGCATCAGAGGCTCGGTCGGGTTGTCCTCTAATTTCGCCCGCAACTGCGCCATGTACAGGCGCAGGTAATGGGTGTGCTCGATAAATTCGGGTCCCCACACATCCAGCAGCAATTGACGGTGCGTCACCACTTGTCCAGCTTGACGCACCAGTCGCGCCAACAATTTGAATTCGGTGGGGGTCAGATGAATGGGCGCCCCCGCTTGGGTGACCGCATGTTTGTTCAAGTCCACCCGCAATGAGCCGTATGCGTACTGTTTTTGTGCGGTCGTCACCGATGTGCCGCGGTGGCGCAAAGCTACGCGCATGCGTGCGAGCAGTTCACCGAGATGGAAGGGTTTAACAAGATAGTCGTCTGCGCCGTCATCGAGCAAACTGACTTTGTTTTCGTCATCATGCCGAGCTGAAATGATCAAAATAGGCATATTGAATTGAGCGCGCACCGACCGGAGTAAATCACTGCCGTCCCCGTCTGGCAAACCCAAATCCAGAATCAGTAAATCGAGGGGATGGTGGCTGCCCATGGCATGTCGAATGACGGCGGTAGCATCCGCGGCGCTTGCGCTGGTGATCACCTCATACCCCTCAAGCTTCAGCGCTTCGTTCAGGGTTTGGCGCAACTCGCGATCGTCTTCCACCAAGAGTACTTTCAAGGACATGGGTTCATGCCGCCATCACGTCTGGTGCGGGTTGCGTCTGCAGGGGCAGGGACAGCCACAGGGCGGTGCCCTGGGGTGCTCGATCCGCGGCCCAGATCGTGGCGCCATGAACTTTGGCGATGGCCTTGCATACTGCCAGCCCCACACCCATACCTCGGCGCAATTGGTGGACTTCAGAGGCGTCCGCTTGCGTGTGCACACGCTCAAAGGCTTGAAACACTTTTTCTTTCCAAAGGTCATCGATGCCGGAGCCTTCGTCCAGAACCCCTACTTGGATGGCGTGGTCATGCAACTGGGCTTGGATGCCGAGCAAGCTGCCAGGGGGGCTGTATTTGATGGCGTTTTCGATGAGGTTGTCGAACAATTGAATCAACAAGATGGCATCGCAATGAATCAAAGGCAAATGGGTGGCCAGGTCAATTTGGATACGCTGGTTCGGGTAACGCATTCGCGTCTTTGAAAGTACCGAGCCCAGTATTTCCTCCAATGACTCCCAGTCTTTGTGAATGCTCAGTGGCGCCGCATCTAAACGCGCCAAGTGCAGCGTATTGGTCGTCATGCGATTCAGGTGCTGGGCTTCGTCCAAAACCGTTTGTGCCAAATTGCGCAGTTGTGCCGTGCTCAAGCGCTCGCACTGATCGCGTATGGAGGAGGCCGCCCCCATCAAATTGGCCAAAGGCGTGCGGTAGTCATGTGAAATGGCCGTGAGCAAGGTGTTGCGCAGACGCTGGCTTTGGGATTCTGCTTTGGTGGCTTGAGCCCAATGCAGGGTTTGTTCGCGTTCAATTTCGAGCCCTAATGAATCGCAGGCTTGTTGCATGTGAGCGCGCGTGGCGTCACTCCAGGGCTGAGAGGGGTAGTCCTGAATGGCCGCAGCACCTAAGGCGCGGGTGCGCCCCCGCAACGGTAAAAACAAGGTGGACAAATTTTCATGTCGGCCGGTGCCGGGTCCAATTGCGCCAAATTGTTGAACGCAAGCCCACATCCCTTGTTGGTCTTGCTCGCTGGCGAAGCCTATCCATTGGTGCGATTTGGTCTGCGCTGGCTGGGGTGTCGCATCTTGGAGTAACAAGAGCGCTACGGTGTGACAGCCTTGTTGCTGCAGCATATTTTGTAAAAGTTGCGCCTGAACTTTGGGGTCAGGCATTTCACGGAACTGAGCACCCAATTGGCGCAGTTGATCGGAGTGCTGAGCGTGCTGGCGCTCCAGTTCTGCCGCTTTGCGCCACCGTGCCATCAACACACTCACGACTGCGCTGACCCCCAACATGGTGACCAGCAGAAGTAAGTCTTGATCCAGCAAGACATGGAACGTATGGCGTGGCTCTACAAACAGCCAATTGAAAAGCAATACAGCGCCAGCGCTGACCACGACAGAGGCCAAGGCAGAAAGCCACAAACCTGCGCAGGCACTGACCAGCACCAGAAGCAATGCCAAGTTGCCCAGATTAAGAGGGCCGTCCAAATAGACCAGGCCAACCCATGCGGCCAACCAAATGAGAATGGCAGGCCAACGAACTTCAAGACGCATTGAAATGGAGCGAGGGGAGCGGGACACCGCCCGAGGCTAGCACACCCCCCGCTTTGAACGTTCAGCGCACCAGCAACACGGGCACAGTGCAGTGCGCCAGCACCTGGGTGGCCACCGAGCCCATGACCAAATTGCCCAGCGTGCCGTGGCCGTGCGAGCCCATCACCAGCATGTCGAATTTGCCGGCCTCGGCAAATTTAGAAATGGCCTCTCCGGGGTGCCCCAGTTTCCAGCTGCTGGCGGGGTTGAGACCGTGGCGTGCCAAAAACTTAAACGCTGGTGCCAACACGCGTTCGGCTTCTTCGGCGTGGTACGTGCGGGTGACTTCAGCCCCCACGGCGGACTTGACCCGCGCTGGAAACGGTTGCTGCACGGTGAACAGCGTGTAGTCGTGTGTGGGAGAAAAGAACTCCACATGAGTGGCCAAGTAGGCCAGCATTTTTTTGGTGTACAAGCTGCCGTCAACGGCCAATAAAATTTTCATGGGGTCTCCCTGTGGATTGAACTCAGGTTCAGTCTAGGCGGGAGGGCAGGGTCGTTTATTGATGCGGATCAAGAGAAATAACAAACTCCGGCACAAACTGCACTTGCTCGCCTTTGCGGGCATAACCCAGTGGGTTGGCCACGACGCGGCAGCCTTGGTGGCTGTAGTCCGAGGGGCAATGCAAATGCCCGTGCAGCCACAGTTGCGCTTGGGGCAGCAAGTGGTCCAGGGCGTTGCAAAAGCCGGCCGTACCCGGTGTGCGGCCATAGCGCGGGTCGCCGCTCAGCAGGCTGGGGGCAAAGTGGGTGACCACCACCGTGGGGCCGGCAAAAGGCACGGCCAATTGCTGTGCCAACCAGTCCTGACTTTCCAAGGCGAGAGCCCGCACCGCTTCTGACAAAAAGGCGTGACCCGCTCGCGTCGTGCCCGATTTGCGCAAGTAGTAATCGGCGGCGCGAAAAGCCTTGTCGCGTGCCTTGAGCTGGCGCGTGTACTGGCTGTTGGGGTGGTTGAAGTGCGCCGGTATTTTTTTTGGCAGTTCTTGACCGGCCAGCGGCCCCAAGGCATCAAAGTCGCTCCACAAGGTGCTGCCCATGAAGCGCACGCCCTGCAGGGTCAGCACTTGGCGGTCCAGCCAGGTGATCTGCAGGCGCTCACAGGTCGCTTGCAGTCGCAGGTGGGCTTCGTCCCAGTCCAGGTTGTCGTACTCATGGTTGCCGGGCACAAACAGCACGGGCGTGGGCCAGCCCTTCAAGGGTGAAAACCGGGCCAAGCCAAAGTCGGTGTCTTGGTGGTCCAGCAGCATGGAGCCGGTTTGGTACGAACCGATGTCGCCGGCCAGCACCAGCACATCCGCGCCCACGGCAGGTCGGGGCACAAAGTGAGGGTGGGTTTCCAAGTGCAAGTCGGAGAGCAGTTGGATCTTCATGCGCGTCGTTTCACCGGGGTGTTGGGCAAGGGCCCGCTGGCAAAGGCCTGCTGAGCGACCCGGAGCAATGTATGGCGCAACCAGGTGTGCGCGCTGTCATGCGCCATGCGGCGATGCCACAGCGCTTCAACGTGTACCGGGGGCACATCGAGGGGCAAGTCGTGCAGTTGAAACTCGCCCGCCAAACCGGTGGTGGGGACAAAGTGCCGTGGCAAGACCGTGAGTAAATCGGAGTTGATCACCACCCGTCCTGCGGTGAAAAACTGGTTCACCGTCATCACAATGCGGCGCTGGCGACCCAGCGAGGCCAGAGCTTCATCCACAAAGCCATAGGGTCGGCCCGAAAAACTCACCAACAAGTGCCGCCCGGCGCAGTAGGCGTCCAGCGTCATGGGCCTTGCGGCCAAGGGGTGGTCGCGCCGCATCACGCAGACATATTCCCCCGCGTACAGGCGTTGGTGTTCAAAAGACACGGCTTCGTCGGACTGCGCCCGCGCGGTCAAGTCGGCCAGCACCGCCGGAAAGTAGCCCAGTGCCATATCGGCCATACCGTCTTGCAGCAACTTGCGCGGATCACGGGTGGTCAGCGGCACTACCCGGATGGACACGCCCGGCGCATATTGCTCCAGTTGCTGCGACAGGCCACCGATCAATTCAGCGGCAGTGGCGTCCGCCATGGCCAAGACGAAGGTGGTTTGCGCCTGACTGGGTTCAAAAGCGGTGGGCACGATGGCCGCCTGCAATTGGCGCAAAGCCTCTCGGACGCTGGGCCACAGCGCCAAAGCCCAGGGCGTCGGCTCAATGCCGTGGCCCTGGCGTTGTACCAAGTCGTCGCCCAGGGTCTCACGCAAGCGTCGCAGCGCGTTGCTCACGGCCGGTTGCGTCAACGCCAGGTTGCGCGCCGCCTTTGTGAGGCTGCGTTCGGCCATCACCTCGTCAAAAACCCGCAGCAGGTTCAGGTCGAGGGTTCGGAAATTGGGGGTCATCGAAGGGTGGGCGGGCTTAATCATCACTGATGTGAATGAATTACATTATAAATATAAAGTTGACTAACATTAGAGTAAACCCTAATATCAGTCTATGGGTTTGGCAATTCTGTGAAATTTCTTTGTAGAAGTGCCAAGCCAGTTGAATAGGGAAACCAACATGACTAATCATTTCGTACACCTCGAATACTCTACCACCCACGCTGGTGTGGTGCGCGCAGAGCAAGCCGTGCAAAACGTGCGCGACATCGGTCACGGCATCACCGCACCTCGCTCTTTGGCCGCTTTGTTGCTGGCCGCAGTGGTTGCCTCTTTGGTGGTGGTCGCCGACCAAATGATGGACAGCTGGGCTGATGGCCACATGCTGGCCGCTTGGGTGGCCTTGTGGGCCGTGGCTTTTGCCGCCGTGGGGTTGTTTGCAGGCGCTTCACGCCACGTGGCTGCCAAATTGTTGGTCCGCTTGGATGCGTGGTCAGCCAACTTGGCCCAGCGCCGTGCCGACGAACGCCTGTGGGCCATTGCCCAAACCGATGCGCGTTTGATGGCGGAGCTGCAAGGCGCCATGAGCCGTGATGATGCGCACTTAGACATCGTCAATCCTGCGCAAGCCCATGCGGCCAGCATCATTCGCGAGCGTTTGAACTACGTTTAATCGCAGCGTATCGACTGAACTTCAAGCCGCCTTCGAGCGGCTTTTTTTACGGCTGTTGATGGCGCGAGCTGCTTTAACTGGCCGTGATGCCGGCCTCTCGAATCAACTTGGTATAGCGGTTCAGCTGGTTCTTGAGCAGCACCGCCAGCTCGGCGGGGGTGGTGCCCAAAGGTGTCAGGCCCTGCGCCGCGAACTGCTCTTTGACGCCCGCATCCGCCAGCGCTTTGACGACTTCGCTTTGGTATTTGTCGATCACGGGCTTGGGCGTGCCCGCGGGCGCCATCACGGCAAACCATGAATTCATCTCATAGCCCGGCAAACCCGATTCGGACACGGTGGGGATATCGGGGAACTGCCCCAGTCGCTTGGTTGCGGGAATACCCAGAATGCGCAGTTTGCCGGCCCGGACCAAGGGGCTGACGGTGGCAATGCCTTGCAAGCAGGTTTGCACCTCATTGGCCGCAGTGCCCACGGCCGCCTGCGTGGCGCCCTTGTAGGGCACATGGGTCAGTTGAATGCCAGCTTGCATGGCAAACAAGGCCATGGCAATGTGCTGCGGGCTGCCGTTGCCGCCAGAGCCGTAATTGATGGTGCCTGGGGCTTTGCGCGCGGCTTCAATCAGATCGGCGGCGGTCTTGATGGGGGAGTCGGCAGGCACCACCAAGGCCCACTCGATGGTGGCGATCAGGGACACCGGTTCAAAATCCTTGAGGATGTCCCAGGGCATCTTGCTGTGAAAGCTGGGCAGCATGGTCATGATGCTGTCGTTGAAGCCGCCCAAGGTGTAGCCATCGGGGGCTGACTTGGCCACACGTTCTGC
>CANGDZ010000084.1 GCA_947452785.1 Comamonadaceae bacterium
CAGCAGGAAAGGTGATTTCCTTGTCTTCGGTGCCGTCCAGCGCAGTGGCGGGCACGCTGGCCACGAAAGCCAGCGTTTTCTGAATGCGTTCTTGCAATTGCGCCAAGGTGGTTTCGGTGTCGTCAAACTTGGGCGCTTCGATGCCACTCAAGCGCGCCACGCCGTTTTTAACCGCATCGCAAGAGATCAAAATTTGCCGTGTGAAGGGCAGCATGTCGGGCGCCAAACGGTAGCCGGTCAACGCGATGGGGTCGATTTTTTTGGCCTCGACGAATTGCTCGGCTTTGGACAAGATGTGGCTCAGATTGCTCAGCATGCGGGTACACACGGGTAGGGTGGCGCTGGACATGGAAATGGTCATGGGTATTCCTAAAGTAGAGGTGGAGAGGGAGTTGGCGTTGGGGTTACTTGCGTTTGTCGAACTTGCGCCAGTACTGAAATTCGTCTTCGTGGATCTCAAACTCCACATCTTCAACGCGCATCAGAAGGCGCTCTTTTACGTCGGATACGGCGCGGTTGTAGATGCTGGGGCCGATTTCTTCGAGGATGAAACCGAGCATCGCGCCGGCCGTGAGATTGCCGATTTTTTGATCCAGGTTCTCCAGAACGTAGCGCGTCAAGCTTTCGATGGCTTGCGCGCGGTCTTCTTTGCTCAGTTCAATGGCCATAGATGCGAGGTCAAGCCACTTCAGCAATCAATTCAATTTCGACACAGCTGCCCATGGGCAATTGCGCCACACCAAAGGCGCTGCGGGCGTGTGCGCCTTTGGCGCCAAAGATCTCACCGATCAATTCACTGCAGCCATTCGTGACCAAGTGTTGCTCCGTGAAAGTGGCGCTGGAGTTGACCAGGCTCATCACTTTGACGATGCGGGTGATTTTGTTCAGGTCGCCCACAGCTGCGTGCAGGGTTCCGAGCAGGTCAATCGCCACCGCGCGGGCGGCTTGCTTGGCTTCGTCGGTGCTCATGTTCGCACCCAATTGACCCACCCAGACTTTGCCGTCTTTTTTGGCAATGTGGCCACTCAATAAAACCAATTTACCGGTTTGCACAAAGGGCACATAAGCCGCAGCGGGTGTGGCCACTGGGGGCAGGGTGATGTTGAGTTCGGTTAGGCGGTCGTAAATGTTCATGGTGCTCAAAGATTACAAATCAAAGGGCTCCACTGTAACGCCTACTTCCAGAGTGTGGGTCGCGCCGCCGAGCAGCACACCGCGCAACGGCGAGACGTCGGCAAAGTCGCGGCCTATGGCCAGGCGCACATAGTCGGTGCCAGGGCTGGCCCAGCCGCTTTGGTTGTTGGTGGGGTCCAAGTCTAGCCAGCCGCCGCTGGCATGGTCTTGCAAGGCCACGTCGGGCAAATAGACGGACACCCAAGCGTGTGAAGCGTCGGCGCCAATCAGGCGCTCTTGCCCTTGCGCGGGATGGGTCAGCAGGTAGCCGCTGACGTAGCGCGCGGCCACGCCGACCGAGCGCAGGCAGGCGATCATGATGTGCGCAAAGTCTTGGCACACGCCTCGTTTTTGCGCCAGCGCAAGCGCTGCCGGTGTGCTGATGTCGGTGCTGTGCGATTCGTATGTGCAGTCGGTGTAAATGCGCTGCATCAAGTCGCGCGCCGCCAACGCCAAGGGCCTGGCCGGCGTGAAGCTGGCGCGGGCGTATTGCGCAAACACCTCGTCCACGGGGGCATGGTGTGAGCCAAAGACGAAGCCCGCCGCCTTGTTGCCGGGTGCGCCGGCTTTGTAGCCAAAAAAGCTGCGAACTTCTTCCCAGCTCATGCGGCTGGCAGCCTCGGACAGCGTGCGGGTGGTGACCACGCTTTGCGCTTTGACGCTCAGATGGCTGTGCAAGCTGGGCAAAGAAAAATAGCTGCGGTGGTTGCCAAAGGCGTCGATGTTCACGCGCACCTGCGCGCCTTCGGGCTCAATGGTCAGCGCGTAATAGTGCACGGTTTGGCAAGGGGTATGCGGTGGCTGCAAATGCGCCACATGCTGGGCCGTGTCGACCACGCTGGCGTAGTGGTAACGCGTTTCGTGGGTGATGCGCAAGGTGTGCAGCGTGGGCGCTTCGGTCATGGTGCGCTTCAGACGCCTACGCTGTGGCCGGTTTGGGCACTGTGCGCAAAAAACATGGTGTTCAAACTGTCCGATGTATTGCGCGCCGCATCGCGGCAGTGCTGCAGCAAGTCCTGCAAGGCGGGTGTGGTGCCTTGGGCTTCGTCGCACAACAAGCCCAGGTCGGTATCGATCAGGCGAGGAATGGCGTGGGCCAGCGTCTCAGTGCGGCCTTCGGCCAAATGGCCCATGCGCGCCAGTCGGCCACGCAGCGTGTGCGCCACCCAGCCCAGGGCGCGGGGGTTGTCGGGGTTGACGATCAGCAACTCGAGCAAGGCCTCCACGGTGCGGCTTTGTTGGTATTGCGCATGGAAGCTGATGGTGCTGTCGAACAAGGCGAGCACGCCATCAAATCCAGCTTGCTCGTTCAGTGTGCCGCATTGCAGCGCCACTTGCATGGCAAAGGCCAAAAAGTCCAAGCGTTCAATGTGCCGGCCAATCGACAGAAAACGCCAACCATCGTCGCGCGTCATGCGGTCGGTTTGCGCACCGGTCATGGCGGCCAGCAGCTGGCTGGTTTGCGCCAGCACGCGCTGCGCTTGCACCGTGTCTTGCGGCGGCCGGCCTGCCGGGTGGGAATGGAAAAATGCGTTTTGGGTTTGCTCGATCAAACTCCAATGCTCGGGCGACAAACGTTCACGCACATTGGCCGCGGCCAGGTGAATGGCTTTGAGGTTGTAGCCCACGCCGGTGGTGACCTGGGTGTCCCACAAGCCGGCCACCAAGCTGCGCTCAAACACCCGGCGCGACTGCAGCGCTGCGGGCACACCTGGGGCCACCAAGCCGTGGCAAAGCGCAAGCTGGTTCAGCCAGGCCACCAAGGGCGCACAGGCTTGGTCTTCGCTGCCCAGCACATCCAACGCCAGGCGCGATAAACGCAAAGTGTTTTCGCAGCGCTCGGTGTAGCGGCCCATCCAGAACAAGCTTTCTGCGGCGCGGCTGGTGACCATGCGGTGACGCTGCGGCAAAGCGCCGTTGAGGGAGGAGGCCGAAGGTGGTTGCAAAGGCAGCTGGGTTTGTGCTGACAAATTCGAGCGTGCCAGCCCCATGTCGGTGCTCAATCCCTGAATTTGACTTTGAGACTGACCCGAACCTTGGCTTTGGCTTTGGCTTTGCATGGTTTGGGTCGCCGCAGGCGCGCCGCCCATGACCCACACGTCAGCGCTGCCGCCGCCGCGTTGCATCGAGGCAATGCCTTCACGGGTGCCCAAGCGCGCCAAGCCGCCGGGCAGCACTTGCCAGCCGCCTCGGGCATCGGCCAAGGCGAACACGCGCAAGATCACGGGGCGCGAAGACACCGAGCCTTTGTGGGCTGCCGCATCAGGCTGCCAGGTGGGGGTGTGCGACAGCGGTAAATACGCTTGAACGGTGTGCGCTTCGCCATCACGCAAAATGCGACCCGCCCATTCGTCCCGCTCACGTTGCGACAACTGCTTGCCGATCACCGGTTCAAAGCTGCTGCGCCCCGACAGCGGTGGGTAGGTGGGTTTGATCACGCTTTCAGGCAGACGCGGCAACACGTCTTGCAAAGCGGCCTGTTCACCGCACCACCAACTGGGAATGGCGGGCAGTTGCAGGGCTTCACCCAAAAGCGACTGCGCCAGCGCGGGCATGAAACCGAGCAGGGCATTGCTTTCCAAAAAGCCCGAACCCGGCGCGTTGGCCACCAACACATTGCCGCTGCGCACAGCTTGCAGCAAGCCGGGCACGCCCAGTGTGGACTCGGGGTTCAACTCCAAGGGGTCCAGCCACATGTCATCCACCCGCTTGACCAGGCCGTGCACCGGTTGCAGCCCTTGCAGGGTTTTGAGGAACACGTGCTCGTCGCGCACTGTCAGGTCTGAGCCCTGCACCAAGGTCAAACCCAGGTAGCGGGCCAGGTAGGCGTGTTCAAAATAGGTTTCGTTGTACGGGCCGGGTGTGAGCAAGGCAATGTGCGCATGAGCCCCAGCGGGCGAGCGTTGCTTGAGCCCATCGATCCAGCTGCGGTAGACGTCGGCCAGGCGTTGTACCGGCATGGCTTCAAAAGCCTGTGGAAATTGACGCGAAATGATTTGCCGGTTTTCCAGCAAGTAGCCCAAGCCCGATGGGGCCTGGGTGCGCTGCGACAGCAGCCACCAGCAGCCATCAGGGCCGCGCGCCAAGTCAAACGCCGCCAGGCTCAGGTACTGGCCGCCCACGGGGGGGACGCCCTGCATCGCATGCAAATAACCCGGATGGCCTTGCACCAAGGCCGCGGGCAATTGGCCTTGGGCCAGCAGGTTTTGCGGGCCATAGGTGTCGGCCATGATGTGTTCGAGCAAGCGCATGCGCTGCAGCACACCCGATTCAATTTGCTGCCAACTCAGCGCATCCACCATCAGCGGGAACAGGTCCAGTGACCAGGGGCGCTGCGGCCGGTCAGCGTCGGCGTAGACGTTGTAGGAAATCCCGTTGTCGTGCACCTGCCGCTCTAATTGCGCCATGCGGGCGTTGAGCGCGGCGGGGCGCACGTCTTGCAGATGCGAAATGAACTGTGACCACTCTCGGCTCAGGGGCGCAAAGCCGGGAACTCCCGTCACTGTTCCTGCCACGCTTTCTGCCGCTGACGACGCTTGCAAACGGGACGGCACGCCGCCTTGCATCTCGTCCCAATGGCCCGCAGGAGCCGTTTGGGCTTGCGCAAAGGTAGCGCCCTGCGCATCAGCAAGCTCGGGCTTACGGAGAGCGGAGGAGGCTGCGCTTTGCGAAGCGGTGCTGAAGGGACGAATGTTTTCCAAAGTACCGCTATTGTCGCCTGATCAAGCTGGATGGCGACGCAAATCCAGGGTGAATGGAAACTCGGCACTGGCCGCCAGTCCCGTGGTGGGCGTGGTCACCGTCATGCGGCCAGGCGTATGCCCCATGCGGAAGAAACGACCCAAACGGCGGCTTTCAGCTTCATAGGCGTTGACCGGCAGCGCGTCGTAGCTCAAGCCACCGGGGTGCGCCACATGGTATTGGCAGCCGCCCAGCGAGCGCTTCATCCAGGTGTCGACCAAGTCCACGGTCAAGGGCGCATGCACACCGATCGAGGGATGCAAGGCCGAAGGCGGGTTCCAGGCTTTGTAACGCACGCTGGCCACATACTCGCCCACGGTGCCTGTGGCCTGCAGGGGCAGGGGTTTGCCATTCACCGTCACGGTGTAGCGGCTCGGATTCAGGCCGGTAACATGCACTTCCATGCGTTCCAGCGACGAGTCCACATAGCGTACGGTGCCGGCCGAGCTGCCTTCTTCGCCCATCACATGCCAAGGCTCCAGCGCGTTGCGCAGAGTCAGTTGCACGGCGTCGGCGGTGACTTCGCCGACCTTGGGAAAACGGAACTCCAAGTGCGGCGCAAACCAGGTTGGATCGAAATGAAAGCCGGCGTCGCCCAGTTCGGTCAGCACATCGTCAAAGTCCATTTTGACAAAGGTGTGCATCATGAAGCGGTCGTGCAACTCGGTGCCCCAGCGGGTCACCGGCGCGGTGTACGGTGCGTCCCAGAAACGGGCCACCAAAGCGCGCAGCAGCAACTGCTGCACGATGCTCATGCGGGCATGGGGCGGCATTTCAAAAGCGCGCAGTTCCAACAGGCCCAAGCGGCCTGTGCTCGAATCGGGCGAGTACATTTTGTCAATGCAAAACTCGCTGCGGTGCGTGTTGCCGGTCACGTCAACCAAGATGTTGCGCAGCGTGCGGTCAACCAACCAAGGTGGCATGTCTTTGCCATGTTTGACGCGACTTTGCACGATTTCTTGCAGCGCGATTTCCAGCTCATACACCTGGTCGTTGCGGGCTTCGTCCACGCGCGGGGCTTGGCTGGTCGGGCCAATGAACATGCCGCTGAACAAGTAGCTCAAAGACGGGTGGTTGTGCCAGTACAAAAGCAGGCTGGCCAGCAGTTCAGGGCGACGCAAGAACGGGCTGTCGGCCGGCGTGGCCCCACCCATCACCACATGGTTGCCGCCGCCGGTGCCGGTGTGGCGGCCATCGGTCATGAATTTTTCTGCGGACAAGCGCGTCTCGAAAGCGGCTTGGTACAAAAACTCGGTGTGTGCTACCAATTCGCCCCAGTTGTGCGCGGGGTGGATGTTGACTTCGATGACGCCTGGATCGGGCGTGACTTGCAAGAGTTTCAGGCGCGGATCGCGCGGTGGCGGGTAGCCCTCCATCACGATACGCATCTTCAGTTCGCTGGCCGTGGCCTCCACGGCGGCGACCAAATTCAAATAATCCTGCACATCTTCCAGTGGCGGCATGAAGACGTAGAGCACGCCTTGCACATCGCCTTTTTTAAGCGCAGCGGCGTCGGCTTCGGGGCCGTTGGCGCGGCGCGGGTCACGCACTTCCACGCAAAGCGCGGTGCGCACCACATGGGCGTCGGACTGGAACTTGCCGGCAGGTGCCGAGGCTGGCGTCACAGCCGCAGTTTCGGCAGTGCCTGCTGCAGAGGCCGCTGCTTTGGCCGCCCTTGCAGCCGCGGTGCGCGGTTGGAAAGCAACAGGGGTCAAGGCCGGTGCCAAGGCAGAGCGCGGGGCAAACGGGTCTTGCTCGATCATGTGCACCCGGTCGGTCGGTGCGGCCCATGGCAAGGAGTCCAGGGGTAAGCGCCAGCCCATGGGCGAGTCGCCAGGCATCAGGAACATGCGGTTGTCACGCACAAACCAGCGACCGGTTTGCCAGGTGGTGCCTGGCGCCTTGGTGGCCACGGGTGCCGGTTGCAGCGGCAACACAAAGCCCACTTCATGTTCCAGGCCTTGGCTGAAGACCCGGCGCAAGCGGTTGCGTTCCAACTCGTCGTCCAGGCGCGCATCAAACGGATCGACGTTGACTGGCAGGCGGCGTTCACGCCACAGGTAGTACCAAGTGTCTTCATGGCCGGGCAACACGGTGTCGTCAGGCAGTCCCAAGTGAGCGGTCAGGGTGGACATGAACCGCTTGGCGTCCGCCGCGGTGTAGTGGCTGGGCTTGTGCTCGTCGGCAAACAGCTCGGGGTCTTGCCAGCAGGGTTGGCCGTCGGCGCGCCAGTAAATGTTCAGCGCCCAGCGCGGTAGTTGCTCGCCTGGGTACCACTTGCCTTGGCCAAAGTGCAGAAAGCCGCCTTGGCCGTATTCGGCGCGCAGTTTGTGCACCAAGTCGGTGGCCAGGCCGCGCTTGGTGGGGCCCAGGGCGTCGGTGTTCCACTCGGGCGCGTCGCGGTCTTGGGTGGAGACAAAAGTCGGCTCGCCGCCCATGGTCAGGCGCACGTCTTCGGCCACCAGTTGGGCGTCGACTTGCTCGCCCAATTTGAGCACCTCAGCCCATTGCGCCTCGGTGTAAGGTTTGGTGACGCGCGGCGACTCGTAAATGCGCGAGACGGTCATCTCGTGCGCGAACTCGACTTCGGCCTCGTCCATCAAGCCTTCAATCGGCGCGGCAGCTGAAGGCTGCGGCGTGCAAGCCAGCGGAATATGCCCTTCGCCTGCGAGCAGGCCAGAGGTCGGATCCAGGCCAATCCAGCCGGCGCCCGGCAAGTACACCTCGCACCAGGCGTGCAAGTCGGTGAAGTCGACTTCGGTGCCACTCGGCCCGTCGAGTGATTTCACATCGGGTGCGAGTTGAATCAAATAGCCAGAGACAAAGCGCGCGGCAATGCCGATGTGGCGAAACAGTTGCACCAGCAGCCAAGCCGTGTCGCGGCAGGAACCGCTTTTCAGCTTCAGGGTTTCTTCTGGCGTTTGCACGCCCGGCTCCATGCGGATGGTGTAGCTGATGTCTTTGTGCAGGCGCTGGTTGATGTACACCAAAAAGTCGTTGGTGGGTCGCTTCTTAAGGTCCAAGCTGGCCAGGTACTGGTCAAACAAGGGCTCGGTGGTGCCCAGGTCCAAGTACGACGTGAGCTCTTCCTTGACGGCGGGCGCGTAGGTGAAAGGCGCTTCTTTGGCCGAAGGCTCGACAAAAAAGTCAAAGGGGTTGAACACCGCCATTTCGGTGACCAGATCGACCGTGACTTTGAAGGAGGTGGTTTTTTTCGGGAAAACCAAACGGGCTTGGTAATTGGCAAACGGGTCTTGCTGCCAATTGATGAAGTGTTCGGCCGGCTCGATCGTCAGGCTGTAAGACAGGATGCGGCTGCGGCTGTGCGGCGCAGGGCGCAGGCGAATGACCTGCGGCCCTAACTGGACAGGCCTGTCGTAGGTGTAGTGGGTAACGTGATGCAGCGCGACATGAATGGACATAAAACCTCGGGTGGCACAACAGAGGCTGCATTCGACAGGGCAGCTTGGGCGCTCTAAACTCACGACAACGATAAAGCAAAAGACGCGCCAACATCAGGACGACGTCAAGAGGGGAGGCCATTGACCATCATCGCAAGCACCACGACTCCAGTCGCCGCCTGGCGCGCGCCGGGGGTTGGCTGGGTCATCGGCACGGCGCTGCAATTGCAGCTGTCTGCATTATGGCCTTGGCCCCATTTGGCGCTGGCCGCAGCCGGCTGCGTGGCCATGGGGGCAGTGGCACTCTGGTGGGAAGCTCAACCCTGGCGTTCATGGCCCGCGAGCGAGCTGGACGCTCAGCGAACGCTTGACCGCAGAGTTGGAAGGCCAGGACTTGGGCGTGGTTGGGGTGATGGCCGCCATGCCGCAGCGCAGCGAGTCGGGCTTGCGTTTCAGGTTCGAGGTGAGCTATGCCACGTGCCAGGGCCGCCTTGTGCAGTTGCCGCCACGGGTGTACCTGGCTTGGTATGGCGGCAGCGCCGCCGCGATCGATGGCGTCACGGCCCAACAGGCTGTGCCATTGGTTCAGGCCGGGGAGCGCTGGCAATGGCGGGTGCGGCTCAAGGCGCCGCATCGCCACATGAATCCCGGTGGTTTTGATTACGAGTTGTGGCTGTGAGCGCAAGGCCTGCAGGCCACGGGTTATGTGCGCACGGGGGCGCACGACCCCGCGCCTGTTCGTTTGGCGCAGACCGCCTCACACCCGGTGGAGTGGCTGCGCCAATTGGTGCGCGATGCCATCTTGGCGCGCTTCGCAGCTTCTGCTTTCGCTGCGGTCGATGATGCAGGGTCAGGCCCCAGTCGCGCCAAACCGGCCGGCATTGTCGCCGCACTGGTGGTGGGTGACCAAAATGCCATTGACCGCAGCGATTGGAAAGTTTTCAGGGCCACAGGCGTGGCGCATTTGATGAGCATTTCAGGCTTGCACGTGACCTTGTTTGCCTGGTTTGCGTCTGCCGTGCTGGAAGCTTTGTGGCGGCGTACGGCCTTGTGGGGCTGGTCTTGGTGTTTACGTTGGCCTGCGCCGCATGCCGCCGCGGTGGGGGGGGGCTTGCTGCTGGCCTGTGCCTATGCGGTGTTCAGCGGCTGGGGCGTTCCCGCGCAGCGCACGGTATGGATGCTGGCGGCGGTGGTGGTGATCGATCCTTGGGCTTTGTACCAGGCCGGCTTTTGGTTGAGTTTTGTCGCCGTGGGGGTGTTGTTTGCCGCCGGCTCCGCGACCACGGCCCTGCCATCCGTGTCATCCGACCCGACCGAACAAGTGATATCGCAGAATGGCTCTATTTTGGTGCGTTTTCATGCGCGAATTCGGGCGTGGTTGCGCAATGCGCACCAATTTGGAGGCCGGGCCTGGCTGCGAAACTTATTGAGTGAGCAGTGGATGGTGACTTGGGCTCTCACGCCCTTGTCGATTTTGTTCTTTGGCCAAATATCGGTGGTGGGTTTGGTGGCCAATTTGCTGGCGATTCCCTGGGTCACGCTGGTGGTGACCCCTTTGGCCATGGCCGGTGTGATGTGGTCGCCCTTGTGGTCGGTGGCGGTGCAGGCCTTGTCGCCTTTGCAATCATTGTTGGGCTGGATGGCCGCCTTACCCTGGGCCAGTGCGCATGTGGCTTTGCCGCCGCTGGGCTTGGCCCTGTGGTTGCCCGCCTTAGCGTGGCATCCGCCGCGCCCCGCACCAGGGCATTTTGAAATTCAAGCCCCTGATCTGGGGCAAGGCAATGCGGTGCTGGTTCGCACAGCACAGTCTGCTGTACGGCGCAGGACCGCGCTATTCCGTGGACGGTGATGCTGGTCATCGGGTGGTGGTGCCCCTGCTGCAACGGCTGGACTTGTCGCTGGACCGCTTGGTGCTCAGCCACCGAGACAGCGATCACACCGGGGGAGTCGCCGCTGTCTTGGCTTGGCAGCCCCATGCGTCACTGCTCAGTTCACTCGAACCTGAGCACGCCTTGCTGCGTGCTTTGAGACTCTCAAATGGCCAGGCCGAGCGCTGCGAGGCCGGGCAAAGCTGGCAATGGGACGGCGTGCGTTTTGAGGTGCTGCATCCGCCGGCGCAAGACTACCTGCCCGGTGCGCGCAGCAACAGTTTGAGTTGTGTCTTGCGCATCAGCAACGGTGCGCAAATCGCCCTGTTGGTGGGCGACATTGAGGCGGCGCAGGATGCGGCTTTGCTAGCGCGCATCGCAGCTCCACCGGGTGTGCAGGGGGTGGGTGCGTTGCATGCGGATGTGTTGTTGGTGCCGCACCATGGCAGCAAAACCTCCTCTACCCCAGCCTTCATTGACGCCGTGGCACCGCGCTGGGCCTGGGTGCAGGCCGGCTACCGCAACCGCTTTGGCCATCCGGCGCCTGAGGTGGTGGCGCGTTACCGTGCGCGGGGTGTTGCGGTGGTGGACTCGGCCCATTGTGGTGCGATGCAGTGGAACAGCGCACAGGCGCAGGGCATGCAATGCGATCGAGACTTGTCGCGCCGGTATTGGCACCATGGTGCGCCTTGACATGCGTCAAGGCGCCGAATGTGTTGGAATGGGTATGCATCTTGCTTTTTACCCCGTGCAGGAGAAATTTCAATGCGCAAATTTGACGAGATGTACGAGCAACTGCCCCCTACGGGCGTCGGGGGCCCTGTACGGGCGCATTACCAAGCCTATGCCCAATGGCTGTCGCAGCAAAGCGCCGAGGTGATGGCGGCGCGCCGTGAAGAGGCCGAAATGATTTTTCGCCGCGTCGGCATCACCTTCGCGGTGTATGGTGACAAAGACGAGGACGGCTCCGGCACCGAGCGACTGATCCCGTTTGACTTGATTCCACGCGTGATCGCCGCGCAGGAGTGGAAAGACATGGAAGCCGGTCTGGTGCAGCGGGTCACCGCGCTGAACCGCTTCATTCATGACGTGTACCACGATCAAGAGATTCTCAAAGCCGGTCTGATCCCGCGTGAGCAGATTGAGCAAAACGCCCAGTTCCGCCCCGAAATGATCGGCGTGGATGTGCCCAACCACATTTACTCGCACATCAGTGGCGTCGACATCGTGCGCGCCCCCGACAGCCAAGGCAAGGGCGAGTACTACGTGCTTGAAGACAACTTGCGCGTGCCCAGCGGCGTGAGCTATATGCTGGAAGACCGCAAGATGATGATGCGGCTGTTCCCCGATTTGTTCAGCCAGCACCGCGTGGCCCCTGTGGCGCACTACCCCGACTTGCTGCTCGAAACCCTGCGCGCCTCAAGCCCTGCCACCACGGCCGAACCCACGGTGGTGGTGTTGACGCCGGGCATGTACAACAGCGCTTATTTTGAGCACGCTTTTTTGGCGCAGCAAATGGGCATTGAGTTGGTCGAAGGGCAAGATCTGTTTGTCAAAGACGACTTTGTCTACATGCGCACCACCCGCGGCCCCAAGCGTGTGGACGTGATTTACCGCCGTGTCGACGACGACTTTTTGGACCCCAAGGTGTTCCGCTCCACGTCTACCCTGGGCTGCGCCGGTTTGATGGACGCTTACCGCGCAGGGCATGTGGCGATCTGCAACGCCGTGGGTACTGGCGTGGCCGACGATAAATCGATTTACCCCTATGTGCCCGACATGATCAAGTTCTACCTGGGTGAAGAACCCATCTTGAAAAACGTGCCCACTTTTCAGTGCCGCAAGCCTGACGACTTGCAGTACACCTTGGCCAATTTGAAAGACCTGGTGGTCAAAGAAGTGCATGGCGCAGGTGGCTACGGCATGTTGGTCGGGCCGGCTTCGACGAAAGCCGAAATTGAAGACTTCCGCGCTGCATTGTTGGCCAACCCCTCTGGATACATCGCGCAGCCCACTTTGAGTTTGTCCAGTTGCCCCACCTTTGTGGAAAGCGGCATCGCGCCGCGCCACATCGATCTGCGCCCCTTTGTGCTCAGCGGTCGCACCGTGCAAATGGTGCCCGGCGGCTTGACGCGGGTGGCCTTGAAAGAAGGCTCCTTGGTGGTGAACTCGTCGCAAGGCGGCGGCACCAAAGACACCTGGATCTTGCAGGCCTGAAACCCAGGCCCCGAATTTGAGAACAAGCCGAATACGCCGAATTTGTCGATTGGAACTTTTATGCTGAGCCGCACCGCCGACCATTTATTCTGGATGTCCCGCTACACCGAGCGGGCCGAGAACACCGCCCGCATGCTGAATGTGAGCTACGAAACCTCGCTGCTGCCGCAGTCTGCAGCCTCCGCGCAAGCGGGTTGGGAAGGTTTGCTGTCCATCAGCGAGCTGCTGCCCGCTTATCTGGCCAAACATGACCAAGTCACGCCCAACCAGGTGATGGACTTCATGGTCAAAGACACTCAAAACCCGTCGTCCATCATCTCGTGTTTGCGCGCCGTGCGCGAAAACGCCCGTGCGGTGCGCGGCACCTTGACCACCGAGTTGTGGGAGACGCAAAACCAGACTTGGCTCGAAGTCAACCGCATGCTGCAAAACGGCGACTTTGAACGCGACCCTGGCAAGTTTTTTGAATGGGTCAAGTTCCGCTCGCACCTGTCACGCGGCGTGACCGTGGGCACCATGCTGATGGACGAATCGCTTTACTTCATGCGCTTGGGCACCTTCTTAGAGCGCTCAGACAACACCGCGCGGTTGGTGGATGTGAAATTTCACGCTATGCAAAACGACTATTTCGGTGCGCAAGAGCAGGTCATGTCGACGGCCGACAGTGAAGTCGGGCAAGAGTACGACTTCTACCACTGGAGCGCGATTTTGCGCAGCGTCAGCGGCTTTGAGGTGTATCGCAAGGTCTACCGCGACGTGATCCGCCCGGACCGCGTCGCCGAGCTCTTGATCTTGCGTCCCGACATGCCGCGCTCACTGCACGCCAGCTTGAACGAAGTGGTGTCCAACCTGAATTTGGTCGCTCCCGACGGCACCAGCGAAACCCTGCGCCACGCCGGCAAACTGCGAGCCGAGTTGGCCTATGGCCGCATTGACGAAATTTTGGCTACGGGCTTGCACGCCTACTTGACGCAGTTTTTGGAGCGCGTCAATGTGCTGGGCGGGCGCATCAGCCGCGAGTTTTTGATGCCGCAAGCGGCATGAGGTGTTGACATTCACCTAGGTGCTTGAGCCAAAACCCTGCGCAACCTCGGGTGCTTTAGCTCCGAGTCAAGCAGGCGCAGTCCATCATCTTGATGGGGTGCTTTGATTTTGAACGTAGGCCTTTACGATCTCCAGCGGGGCGCCACCACAGGAGGCAATGCAGTAAGACGG